>JAEPNQ010000157.1 GCA_017643305.1 Marinibacterium sp.
GGCTTTCCGAAGCGCTGAAATTCGATGCCGATGAACCGCCGCGCCTGGTTCACCGGCTGGACAAAGACACTTCAGGTGTTCTGCTGATGGCCCGGTCGCGCGCTATGGCGGCCGACCTGACTGCGGCCTTCCGGCATCGAGCCACGCGCAAGATCTACTGGGCGGCCGTCGCCGGTGTGCCTCACCCCAAGGCAGGGGAGATCAAGACCGGGCTGGTCAAAGCTCCCGGTCACGGTGCGCGCGGCGAAGGGGAAAAGATGCTGAACATCCATCCGCGCGAGATTGACAGCACGCCGGGTGCCAAACGCGCTGTAACTGAATACATGGTGCTGGAAGCCGCTGCCAAGCGGGCCGCCTGGGTCGCGCTGATCCCGGTCACGGGCCGGACGCACCAGCTGCGCGCCCATATGGCCGAACTGGGCCATCCCATCATAGGTGATGGGAAATACGGCGGGTCCGGCCAGGATAATCTAGGCGATGGATGGGGGGCCCAGCTGGGCGGTGAATTCAGCCGCAAACTGCACCTGCACGCTCGCAGCATCGGGTTGCGCCATCCGGTAACGGGTGCGGAGCTCATGCTCACGGCGCCGCTGCCGGATCACATGACCAAGACATGGCAGGCGTTCCAATGGTCGCCCTCAGACGTGTCGATGGATCCGTTTGAGGACGAAGAATGATGCCGCGCCCCCGTCTTGTGATCTTTGATGTGGACGGCACGCTTGTGGACAGTCAGCACACGATTGTCGCCGCCATGCAAAACGCGTTTTCGTCGCTGGACCAACCACTCCCGGATCGCGATGCGGTGTTGTCTATTGTTGGTCTGTCACTGGATCACGCCATACGCCAGCTGGTGCCAGACGCTGAACAAGACACCGTCGCCGCGCTGGTAGAGGCTTACAAAGCCGCCTTTATGACAGAACGCAAAGGCAACCGCGATTATGCCCCGCTGTACCCCGGTGCCGCTGATGTTCTGACTTATCTTTCCGAACATCCGGAGACATTGATCGGTATTGCCACTGGCAAATCTCGGCGTGGGCTGTTGCATATGCTCGACACCCACGACCTGCACGGCCGCTTTGTTACATTTCAAACGGCGGATGATCATCCGTCCAAACCACATCCGTCGATGATCCACACGGCCATTGCGGAAGCCGGGGTCGATACAGATGATGCTGTCATGATCGGTGACACCAGTTTCGATATTCAAATGGCACGAAATGCGGGTGTGCATGCCATTGGGGTAAGCTGGGGCTATCATGATTTATCCGCTGTGGGTGCAGACCACCTGCTGCAGCATTTCAATGAACTGCCGGGTACATTGGAAAAAATATGGGCCGTTTCTGAATGAGCGAATGGAAACGAAAACGCTTTTGGAAAGAAGCCGCCGTGGTGGAAACAGGGGGTGGCTATGCGGTCGAACTTGATGGCCGCCAACTGAAAACCCCGGCCAAATCGGCGCTGATTGTCCCAACCCGCGATCTCGCAGAGATGATCGCCGCCGAATGGGAAGCGCAGCAGGATGAAATTGATCCGCGCGTCATGCCCGCAACCCGCATGGCAAACGCCGCTATCGACAAAGTGCGCAAACAGCATGCTGAGGTTGCTGATCTTCTGTCTGCCTATGGAGAAACCGACCTGCTGTGCTATCGGGCGGATGCGCCTCAGGAATTGGCAGACCGGCAGACAAAGGCATGGGATCCGGTGTTGGATTGGGCCGATGAAACCCTTGGTGTGCGACTGGTAACTGGCACCGGTGTCATGTTCGTCCCACAACCGCCCGAAGCGTTGGCATCCCTGTCGGACCGCGTTCATGCACTATCTGACTTCCAGATTGCCGCGTTTCACGATCTGGTGAGCCTGTCGGGCTCATTGGTTCTGGCATTTGCGGCGACGCACCATTGGCGGTCTGCAGAAGAGATCTGGCAGCTGTCGCGGTTGGACGAAAACTGGCAGATTGAACAGTGGGGTGATGATGAAGAGGCAGCTGAGACCGCCGAAATCAAGCGGCAGGCGTTTCTTTTTGCCACACAGGCATTCTCATTTTGCTGAAGGAACACACGGCTTTAACAATTCAATGCAATCAAGCTTCCCCAACGGGAAGGAGCATCGTTTTTAGTCATCGAATCCTTGACGTTTGTTAGTGATTTTGAAAGAACTCGGCCCCACCGAGGGGAAGGTAACATCGGTATTTTTTCTGGCGTAACATCGCCGGTTCAAATCGCTTCAATCAGGAAGCGGAAATCAGGAAGAGGTAAACATGAACAAATCCATATTTTTTGGTGCTCTGACAGTTGCCGGCGTGGCTGCTGGTGTTGCTGCCGCTGGTACACTTGACGACGTCAAGGCACGCGGCAAGCTGAACTGTGGCGTGTCCACTGGTCTGGTGGGCTTTGCTGCACCCGACGCAAATGGCGAATGGATGGGCTTTGACGTCACCGTGTGCCGTGCTGTTGCTGCAGCTGTTCTGGGTGACGCGTCTGCTGTTGAATTCGTGCCGACCACTGGCAAAACCCGTTTCACCGCGCTGGCGTCTGGCGAAGTCGATATGCTGGCCCGGAACACCACCTGGACCTTCTCGCGTGACGTCGACCTGAAGTTCGAATTCGTTGGTGTGAACTACTACGACGGTCAGGGCTTCATGACGCCGAAGGATCTGGGCGTGTCTTCGGCCAAGGAACTGGACGGCGCGACCGTCTGCATCCAGACCGGCACCACGACTGAGCTGAACCTGGCGGACTTCTTCCGCTCCAACAACATCAGCTACGAGCCGGTTCCGATCGAAACCAACGCTGAAGCACAACAGCAGTATCTGGCTGGTGCATGCGACGTTTACACCACGGATGCATCTGGCCTGGCCGCAACTCGTGCGACCTTCGAAGATCCCGGCGCACACGTGGTTCTGCCTGAAATCGTTTCCAAAGAACCGCTGGGCCCACTCGTTCGCCACGGTGACAATGAATGGGGCGACATTGTTCGCTGGACCCTGAACGCACTGATCACCGCGGAAGAGCTGGGTGTGACCTCGGCCAACATGGCAGAGCTGGCAGCCGGTACCA
>JAEPNQ010000153.1 GCA_017643305.1 Marinibacterium sp.
CGCGCAACCGGGCGAATGTGCGGCTGGCGCTCTACAGCGGCAACCTGGTGAGCGAACTGGGCCGGAACGCAATTGTGCCGCAGCTGCTGGCGCGGGATTCCACCTTGATAGGCGCGCTGAACAGCAGCGATTTCAGCCAGTCGACACAGCGGCTGATTTCGTTCGTGGAAGAAATTGGCGCGGCATCACTGATGCTACTGGATATCGACGGACGCACCGTGGCAGCCACTGACCGTAACCTCTTGGGCAGCCAACACCGGTCACAGCCCTATCACGTGGATGCGATCCGGTCGAATACCACCGTGTTTTCCTTGATCGAACGGGAGGCGGGCGGTTACCGTTTTACCTATTCCCGAAGGATCAGCTCGGGCACGGATGTGCTCGGCGTGATCGTGGTCGAGGTTGACCTGCAGCAATTCGAACGTGCATGGGCTGGGATTTCGGACGCGGTGGTGGTCACCGACAGCACCGGGCGTATCATCCTGGCCACTGAACCCCGTTGGCGCGGTTTGAGCGAGGCCGAAGCGCTGGTGCGCCAAACCCCGCAGAGCGCGATAGAACGCGCGTTCCGTGCCACGGCGGACTGGTCGGCATTACCGGCGGATGCCTATGTCCAGGGCGAAGCGGTTATGCGCATGGAAACGCGCATTCCGTTCCAGGGCTGGCGGATTGCGGCGTTCACCACCTATGCCTCCGTACGGGAGCGGGTGAACGGCGTGCTGGCGCTGGAGATCATGGGGTTTGCTATCCTACTGGCTCTGGCGTTTTATGCATTGTCGCGGCAATCGGCGTTGCGAATGGCGCTGTTCCAGCGAGAGTCGGCGGAGCTGCGGGAGCTAAACGCTCGTCTGCAAAGCGAAATTGCCAAGCGAGAAGAAGTGCAGGAAACGCTGGCCGTGACCGAACAGACGCTGGCGCAAAGCTCCAAACTGGCAGTGCTGGGGGAAATGTCAGCAGCAGTGAGCCACGAGCTAAACCAGCCACTGGCCGCGATGAAAACCTATCTGGCGGGCGCGCGGCTTTTGTTGCGGCGCAACCGGCAGGGTGAAGCACTTGCCAGCTTTGGCAGGATCGACGACCTGATCGAACGCATGGGCGCGATTACACGACAGTTGAAATCCTATGCCCGCAAAGGGGCTGAGGATCTGTCACCGGTCGATCTGGCCGACGCGCTGGGCTCAGCGCTGAGCATGATGGAGCCGCAGTTGCGACAAAGGTCGGTGCGTATCAACCAGATCCGCCCGCCGGAGCATGTCTTGGTCATGGGCGATCGCATGCGTATCGAACAGGTGATGATCAACCTTCTGCGAAACGCACTGGACGCCACCAAATCTGTCGAAGACCCGGCGGTGGATGTGATTCTGACTGCCGGCGACATGGCAACGCTTACGGTGCGGGACAATGGTGATGGGATAGAGGATCTCGAAAACCTGTTTGAGCCATTTTACACCACAAAGCAGCCCGGAGACGGTGTGGGGCTCGGACTGGCAATCTCATCCGGGATCGTCAGCGATCTGGGTGGCCGTCTGACCGCACGCAACGGTCAGCACGGCGGCGCAGTGTTCGAGATGCAGTTGCCCATCCTCCGCCCAGGGGTAGAGGCGGCCGAGTAAGGAGAAGAAGCATGGCGCAAGCTATGAAAATTGCCATCGTGGACGATGAACGGGATATGCGGCAGTCGATCAGCCAGTGGCTGGCGCTGTCAGGGTATGACACGGAAACCTTCGCCAGCGCCGAAGACGCGCTGAAGGTGCTGGGACCGGATTACCCCGGTATCGTGATTTCCGACATCCGCATGCCCGGTATGGACGGCATGCAGTTCCTGAAAAAGCTGATGGGGTCCGACAGCGCACTGCCGGTCATCATGATCACCGGCCATGGCGACGTGCCAATGGCGGTGGAGGCGATGCGCGTGGGCGCCTACGACTTCCTTGAAAAACCGTTCAACCCGGACCGCATGTCCGAACTGACCAAAAAGGCCGCCAAGGCCCGTCGCCTTACGCTGGACAACCGCGCGCTCCGCAAAGAGCTCTCGGATGGGTCGCAATTGATAAAAAAGCTGATCGGGTCCAGTCCGGTCATGGAACGGCTAAAAGAAGACATCCTCGATCTGGGCCAGGCCGATGGGCATGTGCTGATAGACGGGGAAACCGGGACGGGCAAGACGCTGGTCGCCCATGCATTGCATGCCGTCGGCAGCCGGGCGGGCAAGAAATTTGTCCTGATCAGCTGCGGCGCATTGGAAGAAGAGGCGCTGGGCAAGCGATTGTTTGGTCCGATGCTGCCGGAAGACAGCCAGTTGCCTGCGATCGAAGAGGCGCGTGGTGGTACGCTGGTTCTGGAAGATATCGAAGCACTCTCAGACAGTTGTCAGGCAAAGCTGCTGAACGTGATTAACGAAAAGGGCACGCCGCCGGAAACCCGGATCGTGGCCATTTCGAACCTGCAGCAACAGGACAAGACCTGCGAAGACGCGCTGCGGCCTGACCTGTTTTACCGGCTCGCCGCGCTGCGGATCACCGTGCCGCCGCTGCGTCAGCGGGGAGAAGACATCCTGACCCTTTTCACCAACCTGTCCGAACAGTTTGCCGAAGAATACGGTTGTGATGCGCCGCCGGTGAACGCGCAGGAAGCCGCGCAATTGCTGCAGGCCCCTTGGCCTGGCAATGTGCGCCAGTTGATCAACATCGCTGAACGCGCAGTGCTGCAATCGCGGCGCGGGTCGGGGACGATTGCGTCGCTGCTCATGTCCGATCACGAGGAAATGCAGCCGGTGATGACCACCGAAGGCAAACCTCTGAAGGAATATGTCGAAGCCTTCGAACGGATGCTGATCGACAACACCATGCGTCGCCACAAGGGTTCGATCGCGTCGGTGATGGAGGAACTGTGCCTGCCGCGCCGGACATTGAACGAAAAGATGGCCAAATACGGTCTGCAGCGGTCGGATTACCTGTGACAGAAAATGTGGTGTGTTTCGTCTAATGCCCGGGGGCAGGCATGGGACGCGCCGGCCGATTGAATCCGAAACTTGGAGTTGACATCCCGTGCTTGCAGGAGCTGACTCGCGCGAAATGGCGTCGCAGACATGGCCGCATTGTGAGGATGCCTGCTGCCAATTGGTGCAGAGTGCCGACCTGTTTCACGATGTATCCGCGCATTTGTCCGAAAACATCAGGCATTTCGCCCCCGCCGCGTGCCATGCTGCGCTACGATGTGGAGCGGCCTTCACCTCCAGAACATGGGCCAGGCTGAGCTACAGCCTTTCCTCGCTTTATACATTGTCCGAACGGTTCGCCGATTACCCTCTGGTACATTGCCATATTCTGGTGCAGGGCTTTGATGCGCCAGCCAAACCCAAGGTATCGAATCACAGGTCGCAATCCTAGATTTTGAACGAGCGACATTTGTCTTCTGAACGGTTCGTTTCAGTTTCCCCATTGTAATTGCCCGCCCGCTGCACGTATGGTGACCGCACGGATGTCGGATTTTGGAACGGTCCGTACTTAGAGTTTCGCTGTTTTCTGCTCTGGCGACCATAGGCGTCGCAGGACTGAACAGACCGGATGGGTCCTCACAAGGGACCGGATAAGCGCCTGGGCTCGGCTGAGACCGCGCTGCAGGCAAAACGGGTGGACCCGCGCAGTGGCGCGGAGTTTCGCCGGAGAAGAACCGCGATGACGCGCGCGCACAGAGTGAGCAAATTTGCTGGTGGCCAACGGGCTGCCGCTATGCGCGCGGCGTCTCATATCGCCCAGACAAGACACAACTCCAAACGGCTCAGGCCACCAGGCAGGGCCCGATTGCGGTTGTGCAACAAGGACTTATGGCTAAGAAAATGCTTATCGACGCCAC
>JAEPNQ010000131.1 GCA_017643305.1 Marinibacterium sp.
ACCTTTTTCCACGACAGTTCCACCAAGATTCCATTGATCATCTATGATCCTTCACCTGAAGCAGACGCCACGCGCGGTACGGTCTGCGATGCTCTGGTGGAATCTATCGACCTTGCACCAACCTTTGTAGATGTCGCCGGCGGAGAGCCCGCCCGCCACATTCTGGAAGGGCATTCGTTGTTACCAATCCTGCATGGCATGTCAGATGACACGGGGCGGGATTACGTATTTTGCGAATATGACTATGGGCCATCCGGCATCGGAAAGATGCTGAATTCAGATATCAGGAAATCTCATATGTTCATGATTGCAAACGATAAATGGAAACTAATGCTGTTTCAAAGTGGCGACAGGCCCATGCTGTTCGATCTGGAAAACGACCCGCAGGAACTGCACGATCTGGGTGACTCAAATGCGCATGCCGACGTGATCGCCATGCTGAGAGATGCGTTGTTCGATTGGGCACGTCGCCCGGCCCAGCGCACCACACAGTCCGAAAAGCAACTGATCAGCATGCGGACCGCAAGTCGGGGCAAGGGGGTTGTTCTGGGGGTTTATGACGAGGATGAATATCCCAAGGAGCTTACGGTCAAGTACCGCGATCGCAAGGCAACGCCCTACAAGTCGATCATCGGCGACGATTAAAACTGGCGAACTTCCAACGCAGGTTTGTGTTAAGATAATCCCACACTGGAGCGGAGCAGAGCCCAGCCACAAACGGGGCAGCAGGCGAGGAGATAACGCAGGATCACCACAGGGTGACGGACGCTTTGTCGGTTTTGGTCCTGCTGACTGAAGCAACCAGGCCGTGGAATGGGGAACTGCGTTTGCTGGATCATCTGGCTGCAGATCCCAGATACACCGTCGCGGGTCTCTGGCATGCACCGTCCGCAACAGCGCTGCTTGGACTGGCCAAACGGCTGCGCGCCTGGTTCGAAACCCGGGCCGTTCCGGTGCCCGGCCCTTTCCGGTCGCGGCACTGGTCTCCAAAGCAGGCTACGCCCTTGGGGGGCGACCTGTCTGATTGTGATGTCATCCTGGATTTCACCTGGAACAACGCGGTTGATGCTATAGCGCATCGGGCCCAACATTGGCTTTGGCGGCTCAGCGCATTTCGGTCTCAAGCCGGGGTGACGGAAACAACAGCCAGGCGACCAGCGACGCAGGTGCCTGACGCGATGCGACGCGAACGGGGTTCCAGAAACATTGTCCGAGGCGATGTATGACACCAGGTTCCTGGTCCGGCGGAACACGGAATACATCCGGGAAAAGTCCGTTCAACTGCGCTTACACAAACTGGCCTGCCTTCACCAATCAGGCAGTGTTGCACCAATCGACGCCCAACTGAAGGCGCCAAATGGTGGCACCCTGTTGGGCTATGGATGGCGTGCCGCGTGCAACGGTGCTGACCTGGTCTCAGACAAACTGCGCGCGCGGCTGGGCGGCAAGCTGGGCGACTTTTACTTGCGCATCGGCCATGGCGACGTGATGAGTTTCGACCCGGCAAAAGGGGCAAACCATGATCTGGCACTCGCGGCTCGGTTTCAAGACACTTGATACAGAGGTCAACTTACGGCATATGACTGCATATATTAGGGGACTAAGGTACCCATGACACGCAAATTTCGCGATGCTTTTCTTGATGCTATGAACCAATCCGGCCTGTCCCTGCGTGCTGTTGCCATCGGATCCGGCGTATCGGAAAGTCAGCTGAAAAAGCTCAAACAGCGTGAAAACGCTACGACCAACGTGGACGATGCTAGGAAAGTCGCGGAGTTCTTTGGGCTTGGCCTAGATACTTTTCTGGATGCTCCGGGACTGTCACGCCCAGTTGAGATAGTTGAGCTATACTCTCGTTTACCTCATCGGCTAAAGCAGGAGTTCCAAGCTTACGCAGAAGAATGGTCCGCAAGCGCGGGTCTGTCTGTTCCAGAAGCGCCCGAAGAACGAGGCTGACTAATTTCTGTTCACTCATGAACTCTCGCTAAAACAACTCAAGAAAAAAATTTTACTGCCTAAACACCGCGAAGGTTGTCTGGAAGGGGGGTTGCGTCAACAAATGAAGATTGGCAATCTACATTTGTAGATTTGGCGAGTGGTGCAGCCAGAAATGTTCATCGAACAACGCATACGCGGCCTGTGCGACAAGAATGGCATTTCGCTTAAGGCAGCCTGCGAAGCCAGCGATGTGGCTTACGGGACATTACACGCCCAGTTGAAACGCGGGCGTGAGATCCCGTTCTCGACGATGGACAAGCTGGCCCAATTCTTCGAAGTACCGCTGGCATTCTTTTCCGAAAAGCGCCCAAGCATGTCGATCATGGTAGATGGCATGGATACCCCGATCACCCAAAAGGTGGCCACAGCCTATACGTCTGCCCTGAAATCCGCGCAGTTGGACCTGATGCGCAAAGGTTTCGGAATTGGAACCGAACAGATCCTCGATTGGTTGGCAGCCGAAGGTGGAGTGCTGAGCAACTTTGATGCCATCAAAGACAGGGTGGACCTATTCCACCCTATAGACGCCGCTGATACGTTGATGCGCCCCAAGAAAATCGGCAAAGACAGCCTGGTTTCCAAGCTACTGGGGCTGGAAAACGAGGATCACTATGTCGAGTTGATCGGCAAATTCGACCGCAAGCTGATCGATAGGGTGATGTCTGCGCATAAGAAAGCTGAAAGTCAGCCCTATCTTGTATCAGACGAATCCATCGAGGTTGTATTTGAACACCAGCGCGTCGTGCACCGTTATCGTCGGGTTATTGCCCCAGTGCGGGATGAAAAGGGCAACGCGTTTAATCTGGTACACGCCAAACCGCTCTGAAGTCAGAAATTCATAGAGTTCGGACCAGCCCATGCATGTTCGAAATCCACACGGGACGTGGCGACCAGCCAATGGTCGTTTAACCGGCCCAGCGGGACCGGATCAGCCCAGGTGATTGCGCGTGGCACTTTCCAAGTAAAGCCATACCCGTCGGCAAGCTTCACATGCTGTTTCGGTACAAATGCGTACATCATTTCGAATTCCGGCCACTTTAAAGCGGCCATACCCATCATGACATGTGCAAATCGGAAGAGTTTGCGGGCTTTCCCCCGATGGGCCGGATGCAGTTCCAACTCACCGAGATAAATCAGCCGACCTGTCAGACGCTCCATCACGGGCGGCGCCACGGAAACGATCGGGTCGGTTTCCCGCTGATATTGCTCGCGGGATGTGCGGCGTAAGAAACTGTCAAAGCTCTCACCTGCCAGATCGGTATAACGCGCGGCAGTGCCTGCAATGGGCTTGCCATTCTGCACAAGAAAAAGCCAAAACGCATCGCGGCGCGTGAAATCGTTCCGGTTGAGCGACATCATCGGCGTTTGCTGGTTGCGCCCGGTTGCGGCCACCATTTCCGAAATCTCGCCGAAATTGGACGGCGCAACTACGTCGTACTCGGCAGCCGCTAATTCGGCGACATGGGTTCCGCTGTGGCGAAGCACATTCAATTCAAACAAGTTTTCCTGCATTTGCCGTGCCTAGGGAGCGTGTACAGTTACCGTAATAACCTCTGTATCGGCATGCGCAAGGGCAAGCGGATTGCCCGCTATGGGCTGAGTCAATTTTGGTACGTCTGCAAAACTGCAGGATCGCGGCCGGGTGGAAGCGGGTCATCAGGCTAACTTGCAAATCTGTTCAACGACAAACTCAACCCTGACGTTAGTCATAACCGGACTCGTTAGAAGGCTGAGAACCTCACCCGCAAGTCGTTCAAACAGCGGGAAAGCATTTGGTGGGAATGCTCCTGCATAGGCTTTCTGCAAATATGGCGGCGTTGGGTAGTGGATCAGTGTGCAAACCCCGGCCGCATCCAGCACCGGTTGAATGTCGCGATGCAGCGTTTTCAGGTCGAGAAACGGGACCTTCACGCCGCACCCACTGCACGCAGAAAATCCCCCTTGTCGCGGATGTAATCCGCTTCGTCATAAGGCTCCGGCGCCAGCACCATGCACACTGCGCCCGTACTGAAGTTGTCCAGATGCCGCTACATCATTGGACATACTTAGACCCCACAATAGGATCGGTTCAGGTGGAACCGTTTGCCTTCAAACCCATCATCCAACATTAAAGCAAAACTGCCCGACATGCAGATAACGAACTAGTCGCGCCTTGTGCGCATGTTCCCCGCGATCCGCACAGCCGGGTATATCATGAAGGTAATACACCCGCCGGATATCAAACGGGATGTGGCTGCCCCCTTCGACACAGGTCAGGCTTCCCGTGTTTCGGTCTTCCCGAGCAACTCGATAATGCGGCAATCTTTCAGATGCACTGGACCCACCGCGCCTCTGTGGTTTGGCATAGGTATAAGCATTTCAAACCGGTGCCGCCGAGGGTGGCGCGTTGCCGACAAGCGTAGAGAGATCTGGCCATGACCAAAAAGCTGTTGATCAACGGCGCAGGGCGCGCTGGACCTCGTGGTGCGGCATCTGTTGGACGAGGTGTTTGCCGACAAGGCATGGTTCGATTTCGGCATTTCCGACACTGATGGGGGCGTGACCTGAACGTGGGCCTGTCCCGGCAGAAGGAATTGTTTGGCGCGCGCAGCATCGTGTTCCAGCATTACGCGTTGGATCTGTCCTGACAGACCTGGCTGCTGGTGCGCCACCACCGGCATTCTGGCCGAAAACTTCGAAACTCTGCGAAAGCAGCAACTGCCGGCTAGACCCAGGTTTTGCGCAGCCTGCCCACGTAGTGCAGCCAGTCACTCCACGACATCTGATCGCGATACTTGGCGCGGACATAGCGCAGTTCGGATCGCACAAGATCGGACCTGACCCCGGCGCTGACCTGCCCGTCATGCAGGCGGTTCACCACCAGCGGCAGATTGATCAGCGTGGGCGCGCCAAGCGCAGCGTTGCACCGGTGGTAGTATTCCACGTCCATCAACCAGATCAGGTTTTCGTCGAACCGAGGCCCCACAGCACGCCGCACAGCCAGAACCGACGGACTGCTGACAGTGTTCTTTCCAAACACAATGCGCTGATGATAGTGCGGGGTATGGAACCGCGTCAGCGTGTTGCCGTCAAAGGTATGCGCGCACCCGGTCAGACACCATTTCACAGCGGGGTCCTGAAAGGCGGCGGCAATCTGGCCCAAAGCGTCCGATCCGTTCAGGAAATCGTCCTGAAACAGCACCTTGACCAACTCGCCCCGCGCCGCATCCATCGCGGCGTTGGTGTTGGCCGATCCCTGACGCGGCAGATCCCGCGTCCAAATGTGGCGCAGGTTCATATCGGGGAATTCAGCGCACAGGTCGGCGATGGGTTCATCGTCGGACTGGTCGGTGACCACCACTTCGAAATCCCGGAAATCCTGCCTGCGCAAAATGTCGAGCGAATGGCGCAGATATCGCGCGCCATCGCCGCCCATGGAATAACATGGAATGCAGACAGAAAGCAGCGGTGGCGTGGTCATAGGCAGAGATATGTCACGTCCATCCCGCCGTGAACAGGGCTTGTCAGTCGTCGTCCAGCATTATCCGCGCCACGTGGCCTTCGGGGTCGCGATACTGTTCGCTGCGCAGGGTCCAGACGAACGCGGCCAGGCCTAGACAGCCAAGGATCAGGGATATCGGGATCAGGACGACAAGAACGTTCATCATACTTTCCTTACGCGCATGGCATTCAGCAGGACCGTAACCGACGACGTCAGACAGTCCAAGTCATGCACACGCTTTGTAATGACCCGTCCCGCTAAAAGCGTCAGGCTCGCAAGGTATTGAAAGTAAGATATAAAGCACCGGGTTGTCTAAGTTTTCAAAAATCGAGTCTCTTCGATCGCATCCGCCCGTGATATTGATCCCGCTCGGCGCCTCCCACATAGTTGAGGGCGCCAAAAGTGGTTCACAAAATGCCCCTTAGCCAGAGAGATTTTGGGGTTAAAATTTTGATTTTATCAAACTTTGAATGATAAAGTGGTGCCCGAGGGCGGTACCAAACCATTGTTTTTTAGTGTTTTTATTTTTCCAGATTTGCATATATCCACCTTTGAAATATGGCAAATCTTGCCCGAAGCTGTCTTGTTCTGTCCGGGGGTATCCACTACCTTAAGGGGGATATTTAGGGGGACACAAAATGCGGGCGCAAAACAGGCTTTCGGCGTCATTCATCAAAACCGCACCTGTGGGGAAACATTGTGACGGCGCTGGGCTTTGGCTACGGAAGCGGGCTGATGGTGGGGCGCAATGGGTTTTACGCGTGACCGTTCACGGACGGCGGCGGGAAATGGGCTTGGGGGGCTTTCCTTCGCTTGGGCTTGCCGAAGCCCGCAAGCAAGCGGCACACTGGCGGGCTGTCGCTGCGGCGAACCGCGACCCCATCAAAGAACGTGAAGCCGAAGCGCGGGCGGCGCGGCGCGAAGATGTATCACTGGCAGTCCTGACGGCTGACGCCTTCGAGGCCCGCAAGGCGGAACTGAAAGGTGACGGCACGGCGGGGCGGTGGCTGTCGCCCCTGACGCTTCACGTCCTGCCCAAGCTGGGCAAGGTGCCCGTGACCGACCTTGACCAACGCGACATTCGCGACACGCTGGCCCCGCTTTGGCACACAAAGGCCGAGACCGCGCGGAAGGCGTTAAACCGGCTTTCAATCGTGATGAAGCACGCGGCGGCGCTGGGCTTGGATGTGGATCTGCAAACGACCGAAAAGGCAAAGGCGCTGCTGGGGAAGTCGCGGCATGTGGCGAAGAACATTCCGGCGATGGCGTGGGCCGATGTGCCGGGCTTCTATGCCAGCCTTGAAGAACCGACCCCGACGCACCTTGCATTGCGGCTGCTTATACTGACCGGGGTGCGTTCTTCCCCGCTGCGCACCATCCGGCTCGACCAAATCGAAGGCGACGTGTGGACAATCCCAGCCGAAGCCATGAAGGGCCGCAAAGGGGCGACCAACGCCTTCCGGGTGCCGCTCTCGACCGAAGCCCAGCGCATAATCGACCTAGCACGCCCGCACGCCCGCAACGGCTTTCTGTTTCCGAACACGCGGGGCGGCGTGGTTAGCGACATGACCCTTTCGCGGCATATGGAACGCCGGGGGCTGGAAGCCCGCCCGCATGGCTTCCGCTCTAGCCTGCGCGATTGGCTGGCCGAAGCGACCGACGCCCCCCATGAAGTGGCGGAAGCGATGCTAGCGCACGTGGTGGATGGTGGCCAGGTGCGCGCCTATCGTCGAACCGACTTTCTGGAACAACGGCGCAAGCTGGCCGAACGCTGGTCCGACCATGTGACCGGCGGCGCTGGGCGGGTGGTGAAGCTGGCGGGGGCGGGCTGATGGCAAAGGACACGCCCCCCCTTGCGACAACCGCGACAACTGCGACACGGGGGACGCTCTGATGGTGCGGGCAGCGGGATTTGGCGCTGGGGCGAGATGGGTGAATGCCCCCCCTGTCTTGCGTTTGGAAGCGGAAAATGAATTTGGCTCGGAGATAACGGACGACGCATGGCGCGAAATCTGCCAAGCCTTTAGACGCCACGGCGAACGGCTGGACCACTTGAAAGGCACACGGGACAATTGAGCCTCCCCATCTGAACTGGTCCAGCGCTATGTTTAGGAAACGGAGGACCGAGAATGGCGAACAGGCGACCCAAGCCCGAAGAGATTGTCTCGAAGTTGCGGCAGGTTGAGGTACTGATGGGGCAAGGGATGCCT
>JAEPNQ010000103.1 GCA_017643305.1 Marinibacterium sp.
ATCAGCACTTCAACCTGCCGTAATTTCGAGACAATCTCTTCCGGCTTCAGTCGCTTGTTCGCCATTCTTGGTCAGCCGTTTCCCAAACATAGCGGTGGACCAATTCAGTTGGGGAGGCTCAGGTTGGGGCGCTATCACCCGTTCATGCGGTTTTCCGACGGGCTGCATTACGGTGCGGGGATGAAGGTGGCAGATCGTGAATTGCTGTTTGGTCAATTCAAATACAACGCCGATTTCTTCCGCAAGGTGCAGGAGGAGGTTGCGCGCGGCGAACATTTTAAGGACGCTGAAGAATACCGTAAATACTTGGCCCGACTGTCCGAAGGACGGGAGGTAATCTTTGATGTGGCCGTATCCGTCCCCTGGACCGACAGCGCCTTTGTACAGGCGCGGCTGGACCGGTCAGATTAACCCGTTGGATTGACATGGGCATGGGTAAGGGCGGAAACAGGGCCTTGATATGAACAGCCGTCTGACACAGGACCCGCACAAAACCGGTGAAATCCGTGAAAAGGTGTTGGAGGTGGCCATAGGCCGCCAATTGCGCGCGTTCCGGCGGCAAAAGGGCATGACTGGTGCTGATCTGGCCCGGCTGACGGGGATCAGCGTGGGCATGCTCAGCAAGATCGAAAATGGACAGACCTCCCCGTCGTTGACCACGTTGCAGGCGCTGGCCGAGGCGCTGAGTGTTTCGTTGACGTCTTTTTTTCGCGGGTTTGAAGAACATCGCCCTGCCGTGCACACCGAAGCGGGCGAAGGGGTGGAAACCGAACGTCAAGGCACGCGTGCGGGGCACCAGTATAACCTGCTGGGGCATTTGGGCTCTAACGCAGGCGGGGTAATGGTGGAACCTTACCTCATTACGTTGACGGAAGAATCCGACCGTTTCCCAGCGTTCCAGCATGACGGGATTGAGCTGATCTTCATGCTCGAAGGCGAAGTAGATTATCGCCATGGCCATAGGGTTTATCCGCTTAAACCCGGTGATACGTTGTTCTTTGACGCTGACGCGCCACATGGGCCAGAAGTGCTTGTTTCTTTGCCCGCGCGCTATTTATCAATCATTTCATATTCCCACGAGTAAAATTTGTTTCTTCGTAGTTGAATCGTCTCCCGAATCTCCGCTAGGGTCCGAGCGGCATAAAAAGCGGAGAACATTTGATGTGCGGGATTGTCGGCTTGTTCCTGAAGGAACCCGGGCTGCAGCCAGAATTGGGTGCGTTGCTATCCAAGATGCTGGTCACAATGAGCGACCGCGGACCTGACAGCGCGGGGATCGCCATTTACGGCAATGGAACGGCGGGTCTGATCAAACTGACCGTACAGTCCGACACCCCGGCACAGGATTTCGACGGGCTGGATGTGGCTTTAGGTACGGCGCTTGGCGGGGATGTGACGGTGGCGCATCGCGATACGCATGCTGTGCTAAGCCTGCCATCGAGCAAGGCGCCTGACGCCCGCGCCGCGCTGGCGCAATTGCGGCCCGGCGTTCGGGTGATGAGCACGGGCGACAGCATCGAAATCTACAAGGAGGTCGGTCTGCCTGCCAAAGTGGTCGCACGGTTTGGCATCGACCAGATGGTTGGCACCCATGGCATTGGCCACACCCGCATGGCTACGGAATCGGCAGTGACCACGCTTGGCGCGCACCCGTTCAACACCGGGTCGGACCAATGCCTGGTGCATAATGGGTCGCTGTCC
Source organism: Marinibacterium sp. (assembly GCA_017643305.1). Classification (GTDB taxonomy): domain Bacteria; phylum Pseudomonadota; class Alphaproteobacteria; order Rhodobacterales; family Rhodobacteraceae; genus HXMU1420-2. Next base: position 1,702 of record JAEPNQ010000103.1, read on the forward strand.
AACCACAATGCGCTGCGCCGCAGGCTGGCCCATGCGGACGTGCATGTGGAAACCGAAAACGACACTGAGGTCGGCGCAGCTTATCTGACGTGGAAAATGCGCGAAGGCGCGACGCTGGGCAAAGCTTTGGAGGCCGGGATCACAGACCTCGATGGGTTTTACACCTTTGCAGTGGGCACCAAAGATGGCTTTGGCGTGCTGCGCGACCCGATCGCCTGCAAACCTGCCGTGCTTGCCGAAACGCCCGAGTATGTGGCCTTTGGCAGCGAATACCGTGCGCTGGCGGACCTGCCGGGCATCGAAAGCGCCAAGGTTTGGGAACCGGAACCGGCGCAGGTTTATTTCTGGAACCACGGCGCGCCCACGCCCGCAGGAAAGGCGGCGTAATGCAGAGCTTTAATCTTCAGACGCAGGACTTGCGCGACCTGAACGCTGCGCTGCAGGCGCAGGCCGAAGAAACCAACCAAACCGTATGGGAGGTTGAAAACCCACGGGGCAGCCACGCTGTGGCCGTCGGGCTGAACGCACCCATTGAGGTCAACGTACGCGGGCCTGTCGGGTATTATTGCGGCGGCATGAACCAGCAGGCCACGGTACATATCCACGATTCCGCCGGGCCGGGCGTAGCGGAAAACATGATGTCTGGCACCGTCGTCGTCGAAGGCGATGCCAGCCAATATGCCGGGGCCACCGGTCATGGTGGGCTGTTGGTGATCAAGGGCAACGCATCGTCGCGCTGTGGGATTTCGATGAAGGGTATCGAGATCGTCGTGCATGGCAATGTTGGGCATATGTCTGCATTCATGGGCCAGAAAGGCACATTGGTGGTCTGTGGCGATGCGGGCGATGCGCTGGGCGATTCGCTCTATGAGGCGCGGCTGTTCGTACGCGGATCGGTCAAATCCCTGGGTGCGGATTGCGTTGAGAAAGAGATGCGGCCGGAACACCTAGCCCTTCTGACTGACCTGCTGGCCGCCGCCAAGAGCGATGCGAAACCTGATGAGTTCCGCCGCTATGGCTCTGCCCGTGAACTGTACAACTTCCATCCTGACAACGCTTATTGAGGGACCGACCATGAGCGATCAGATCCAATCCGGCCCCCCGCGCACCCTGCCGATCATGTCCAACACGTTTACGCCCGAAGTGAACGCGGAAATCAGGCGTGCAGCGGCGACGGGGCTCTATGACATGCGCGGTGGTGGGGCCAAGCGCAAGCTGCCGCATTTCGACGACCTGCTGTTTCTGGGCGCGTCCATGTCGCGTTATCCGTTGGAAGGTTATCGCGAACGCTGCGATACCAGCGTCACGTTGGGTACGCGGTTTGCCAAGAACCCGATTGAGCTGAAGATCCCGATCACCATTGCCGGGATGAGCTTTGGCGCCCTGTCCGCACAGGCTAAGGAAGCACTGGGGCGTGGCGCAACTCTGGCGGGAACTTCGACCACCACGGGCGATGGTGGGATGACGGCGGAAGAACGTGGACATTCCGACAAACTGGTCTATCAATACCTGCCGAGCCGCTACGGTATGAACCCCGATGACCTGCGCAAGGCCGACGCGATCGAGGTCGTTGTGGGGCAGGGGGCCAAACCCGGCGGTGGCGGTATGCTGCTGGGGCAGAAGATTTCGGCTCGCGTGGCCGATATGCGCGACCTGCCCACCGGGATCGACCAGCGGTCGGCCTGTCGGCACCCCGACTGGACTGGTCCGGATGATCTGGAAATCAAAATTTTGGAACTACGCGAAATCACCGGCTGGCGTGTGCCGATTTATGTGAAGGTCGGGGGCGCGCGCCCGTTTTTTGACACTGCGCTGGCGGTCAAGGCCGGGGCGGATGTGATTGTGCTGGACGGGATGCAGGGCGGCACGGCAGCGACGCAGGACGTGTTCATCGAAAATGTGGGCCAGCCGACGCTGGCCTGTATCCGGCAGGCCGTAGCCGCGCTGGAAGATCTGGGCATGCATCGCAAGGTGCAACTGGTCGTGTCTGGTGGTATCCGTACTGGAGCAGATGTGGCCAAGGCGCTGGCCCTTGGTGCGGATGCGGTTAGCATCGGCACGGCGGCGATGATCGCGATTGGCGACAATGACCCGAAATGGGAAGCGGAGTATCAGAAACTCGGTTCCACAGCTGGGGCGTATGACGACTGGCACGAAGGGCAGGATCCCGCAGGCATCACCACGCAGGATCCAGAGCTTGCCGCAAGGCTGGACCCGGTTAAAGGGGGGCGTCGGTTGAACAACTACCTCAAGGTCATGACGCTGGAGGCCCAGACACTGGCCCGTGCCTGTGGCAAAAGCCATGTTTTGAACCTCGAACCCGAAGACCTCTGCGCCGTCACAATGGAAGCCGCCGCGATGGCGCAAATCCCGTTGGCGGGAACCAATTGGTGGCCCGGCAAGCCTGGCACCGGCTATTGATGGCGCGCGACATGGTCGTCGAACGATTTCGGGCCGAACGGTCGGACGCGGTTTATGCTCGCTGTCACGCGCGGGGGCAGATATTGCCGCTTGGGCTTGCCTATTTGGACAGCTGGTGACCGGGTATTTTATCAAATGATGGAAGCCGAAGACCCGACCACCTTTGACAAATGGATCGCCCATTGGGACCATCTCGTGGAATTCGAGAAGACAGACCTCAAAGACAAACGGACAGGAGCTTAACGTGACATTGGATCTGGCTGCCTTTGCGGCTGAAAACGGCGTGAAGTACTTCATGATTTCATTCACCGACCTCTTCGGCGGGCAACGGGCCAAGCTGGTTCCGGCTGCCGCGATCGCAGATATGCAGGTCGAAGGTGCAGGGTTCGCGGGCTTTGCCACATGGCTCGACATGACGCCGGCGCATCCCGACATGCTGGCCGTACCGGACCCCGACAGCGTGATCCAGTTGCCGTGGAAGCCCGAGGTCGCCTGGGTCGCCGCCAATCCAGTGATGGATGGTGAAGAGGTCGCACAGGCCCCGCGCAACGTGCTGCGGCGTCTGGTGGCTGAGGCCGGTGCCAAGGGCTTGCGTGTCAAATCGGGGATCGAGGCAGAATATTTCCTGCTGCATCCCGAAGGTGACCGGATTTCCGATCCTGACGATGTTGCCGCAAAGCCCTGTTACGACCAGCAAGCTGTGATGCGCCGCTATGACGTGGTGCGCGAGATTTGCGACTACATGCTCGAACTTGGCTGGGCACCATATCAGAACGACCACGAAGACGCGAATGGCCAGTTCGAAATGAACTGGGAATTTGACGATGCGCTACGTACGGCGGACAAGCATTCCTTCTTCAAGTTCATGGTCAAATCAGTGGCTGAAAAGCACGGGCTGCGGGCCACCTTCATGCCCAAACCTATCGAAGGGCTAACTGGCAATGGCTGCCACGTGCACGTGTCGGTTTGGGATGCAGACGGCACCACGAACGCCTTTGCAATGGAGCCGGGTGGTGACACGCCTGCCAGTGAACTGGGGCTAAGCGCAGACGGCGCGCATTTCCTCGGTGGCATTATGAAACACGCCATCGGCATGGTTGCGATCACCAACCCAACCGTGAACAGCTACAAACGCATCAACGCGCCGGTTACGGCATCGGGTGCCACATGGGCACCGAACACGGTGACATGGGCTGGGAACAACCGCACGCATATGGTGCGTATTCCGGGACCGGGCCGGTTTGAACTGCGGCTGCCCGATGGCGCGGCGAACCCATATTTGTTGCAAGCCGTGGTCATCGCGGCAGGGATGAGTGGGCTGGACAGCAAGGCCGATCCTGGCAAACGCTATGACATCGACATGTACGCCGAAGGCCACAAGGCCCGTCGCGCGCCCAAATTGCCGCTGAACATGCTGGATGCCCTGCGCGCGTTCAACCGCGATACCGATCTGAAGGCTGCGATGGGCGCGGAATTTTCCGATGCGTTCTACAAGCTGAAAATGAATGAATGGCAGGACTACATGCGCCATTTCACCCAGTGGGAACGGGACAAAACGCTCGATATCTGATCCCAGTGAGATCACAAAAAAGGGCCAGAAACGTACTCAGTTTCTGGCCCTTGTGCTTTGAAGGAAAACGATGTCGCGACTTACTTCCAACCGACCTCGTTAAAGATCTTCTGCGCTGCCGGGATGTTGGCGGCCACGTCGGACAGGTTCACCGCATCCGCCTTGAAACTGCCGAGCGTTTCAACGCTGTCGGCCAGCGCGACACCTTCAACCGCAGGAAATTCATCATTCCCCGCAGAGAAATATTGCTGCGCGCTGTCGCTGGACAGGTATTCCAGAAACTTGATGGCGTTGTCCTTGTTTGGTGCATGAGCTGCCACACCGCCACCGGACAGGTTCATGTGCGCGCCGCGCCCGTCCTGTTCGGGGAAGATCCAGCCGATCATATCTCGATCTGCCGATACACCTTTGACATCGCGGCGGATGGCGCGGGCAAAGTAATAAGTGTTGGAAACTGCAACATCGCATTCGCCGGACACGATCCCGCGCAGCTGGTCGGTGTCGCCACCCTGCGGGTCGCGCGCCATGTTGGCAACGACGCCCTCGGCCCAGGCCGTGGCCGCTTCGGCCCCATCATGGGTAATTATGCTGGCCAGCAGGGTCTGGTTGTACACGTTGGAAGACGACCGGATACAGATCAGGCCCTTGTACTTGGGGTCGGCCAGATCGGCATAGGTTTGTGGCGGATCGGTCAGTTCGTTCTTGTCGAAGAAGATGATGCGGCCGCGCTGGGAAAAGCCGAACCACTGATTATCGCTGTCCTGCAGGTTGCCGGGGATGCGGGTTTCCAGCGCTTCATTGTCAATGCTTTGCAGAATGCCAGCATCCTTGGCACGCGCCAGGCGGGATGTATCGACTGTCAGCAGGATGTCGGCGGGGGAATTGGCGCCTTCGGCCTGCATGCGCGCGATCAGCTCGTCCGCTTTGCCTTCGATCCGGTTGATGGAGATCCCGGTCATTTCTTCGAAGTCGGAATACAGGCGCTCGTCTGTGTCATAGTGGCGGGAAGAATACAGGTTCAGCTCCTCTGCTGCCGGAGCGGTGGTGCTGCAAGCGACGGCCATTAGCCCGGCCAGAAGTGTGTGCTGTCTCAACATGATCATCTCCTTTTAACTGAGTCATTTTGTCAATTACCTGATTCTGGGCAAGCTTCAAGTAATTTCTGACTGTTTTTATCAGATTTTTGGCGTATGGCGGGGTTGAGATACAGGGATCTATCAAAAAACTCAGCTGTTATTGAACAATTCGGCAATCTAAGCCCTCAGCTTTCACTGGATACGGTTTTTGCCGCGCGGGCCGACCCGACACGCCTGGCCATCCTGCATCGGCTGTTGCGCTTGCAGGCATTGGTAAATTAACTTGCCGGGCCTTTTGCCATCAGCCCGCCTGCTGTGCCCAAACACCTGAAGGTTCCGGAAAATGCGCGGCTCGGCACGCGCGGTGTCGACCGCCAGACGCGCCCGGCGATGTTGAGCGTCGCACCCGTGCAATCCGTCGTCGTCTAGCTGGACGCGTTTCGCCAGTTCTGGACTGGCAGCTTCGACCATCGCGACACTTTGCCCAGCGACCTCAAGGATACGCAGCGAGGCCCGGAACGACCCTTCTTCCTCAACAGGATAAAAACCGGTACGTCCTCCGGTATTTCGTCACCAAATTGGACGGCGAAATAAACGCTCCAGCATGGCGTCGGAATTTCCAAAACTCTCGCGAAAAAGAAAGCGCTTTGGTTCGGGTCGAATTCCGGATCCGTCCAGACAGAAATGAGTTCGGGCGCCCTGATCGAGTTCGAAAATGTGCTGGTTCCCGCATCAGCGGTGTTGCCCACGTCAGGTAGTTTTCCATCTTCGCCGGGTTTTCTGTCTCCCGACCACACAACACCAAAGACGCGTTCCTGCGTTTCCCCGTTGGCATCCAACCAGCCTTTGACAACCTGGATCCTTTCTAGGTTGCCGGAATAAGGATCCTTCAACGCCGCAATTAGGAAGTTTGGGGCAGCACCGGCTTGCGGAGAGTCGGAGAGATCGTCGCCCATTGGAACGCCTTTTGCGTAACCGATATCTCCGGGTAAACGGGACTGGGCGTAAGTTGTATCGAATTCCCAACCGCCGAAGAAGCGCACAACAATCCGTCTGCCGGTGGTCCCCTATACTTCCTTACGCTCCAAAGCGTCGAAAATAGATCGGCGCGTATTTCCTTCGGCCCAAACAGTCTCGTATCCGGACGCAGCCATTTCGCAGCCCAGGATTTTCACAGCATCAAATTCGCCAACGACGTGTCCCCAACGACCCGGTTCGGGTTCGACGCCGGAATGCTTGCCAAAGCAGTTTTCTGCTTCCGCCGTTGCCAGAACTGTATGGCTGTCCGTCGACCCAACGACACCGAATCTATAAGGGTTGGTGCCAAGCTGCGCCTCCAGCTTAAGGCCGTTTTTGAGTGCCTCGCGCGCATATTCATACTGCAGCATCCAGTCGTCTTTCGGGGTTGGGCCTACGTTGGCCTTGTCCCAGGTTTCGTAATCCGCGAATTCATCATTCGGGCTGAGGAATGGATGCGCTTGGCCGTCCCCTTTGATCTGAGTGATTTCGTATATCGGCTCCCATTTGGCCCGGCGTTCCGCATAATCCCCGGACAATGGCTCACCCGCGGCTGGGTTGGTTTTGACAGGGAACATCAGGCCGCTCGATACTTTCCCGTTGTGGGCCAGAGCCAGGGCACGAACGCCTTTCGACGTCTCATAGGCTTCGATCCAATCCCAAAGGTCTTCGGGGTTAAAAGTCTCAGCCGTGGTAACTGGTAACATCTGGGGTGCGCGAATGGCGTCGTCCCAATAGATCACGTTGTGATGCAAATTGTTGCCTGCTTTGGTGGATGTCCATTCATAGCCGATCAACGCTGTGAACGTTCCGGGAGTGTCATGGTGATCCGCAGTGTTGGTAAATTCATCCCATACAGATTGAACAGACCGCCAGTCGGCGATGGCGTCCGGCAGGCTTTCATCGGTGATCCTGGCAAAGGTTCCAATGACTTCCAGAGTTGCGTCCAGGGCCACTTCGCCCCCGGCGTTGAGCCTTCCGTGCCACTCTCTCAACTTTGGGTCTCGTATCAGGGAAGAATTACTGTTGATGATTTCATTCATGGCCCCCAGCGCATCGGAATGATCTGAGCCGACCAGCCAATCCGGTGGTTGGGACAGTTTCACCCGCAGGCCATTTGAGGTTGTGACCTCTTCGCCACGGGCAAACCTGTAAGCGTCATCCGGGTCCAAAATGACCCCGAATGCCCCCGCATTCCGTGAATTGGAAATGTGCAGGTGCGTGTCGCCCCACAGGGGCTGAGCTGGAAAATTACGACCGGCATAGGCCAAGAAGCTCGAAGGTTTCGGCGATGCTATGTCGTCAACCGATATGGTCATTTCACTGACTTACCCGCCTTTTGCTTCATTTTGCGGCAAAACCGGTGAAACAAGAAAAGCGGTGGCCAAAACCGCAGAAACTGGGCGAACGGTCTTCATCGAAACCTCCCAGTCGCAATCGATCTGGGACGAGTGGAGCACTCCATTCCCTGTCTGGTCAAGAGATACGAAGACCGGGGAAAAGCCAGATCATTTTGGAAAGCAGGGAAAATTCCGCGGTATTGGCTCAATCAAATGTTCAATGCCGGCGTTTGGAAAGCAGGTATTCTGGCCCTTTCGCGCGAAGCAAAAGGCCCGCCGGAAATCCCGCGGGCCTTTGCCTAATCAAATTGTCCGTATCACATCGTGTTCGCTTTCGCGGCGTGGGCTCAGCCCTGACGTGCCTTGAACCGACGCTGGGTCTTGTTGATGACGTACACGCGGCCTTTGCGGCGCACGACCCGACAATCACGGTGCCGGTTCTTCAGCGAGCGGAGCGAGTTCTTGACCTTCATGGGTCTTCTCCATTTGCGTTGCGGCGCGGGCCAGCGCCTGTTGTTTGCGGGTGCTTCGGAAACTCCGAAACGATGAATTCATGGTGGGCGGTACTGGGATCGAACCAGTGACCCCTACGATGTCAACGTAGTGCTCTACCGCTGAGCTAACCGCCCATGAATACCGGCGCTTGGACTGCCCCATAACGAAATGGGGCGCGGAATTCCGCGCCGGGTGCGGCGTCTATAAAAGGAGTCGGAACCGGGATCAAGGGCTTTTGACTGCACTCATTTCCGGTCTATTATTCCCTAGAGAGGAAGAGCAATGCCGCAGTCTGCGTATCATCTTTTGCAGCCCGTTGAGTGGGCTTCTTGTGTGGTGTTCGCGTCGCCACACAGCGGAGCGGATTATCCGACGTCTTTCGTGCGTCGCAGCCAACTAGACGAACGTACGATCCGGTCATCCGAAGATGCTTTTGTGGACCAATTGTTTGATGCGGCTCCGGAATTTGGCGCGCCCTTGCTCTGCGCCGGGGCACCGCGCGCTTTCGTTGATCTGAACCGAAGTGTTGATGAACTGGACCCAGCCCTGATCGAAGGCGTGCGGCGGCAGGGGTACAACCCGCGTGTTGCCTCCGGGCTGGGGGTGATTCCTCGCGTCGTGGCCAACGGGCGCACGATCTATTCCGGCAAGTTGTCCCTAACCGAAGCGCAGCGCCGGATTGATGGGTATTGGCGGCCCTACCACGACAAGTTGCAGGGCCTACTGGACGAAGCGCGCGGTCAGTTCGGCCGCGCAATTCTGGTGGATTGTCATTCCATGCCGCACGAAGCGATGGACGGTATCGCGCGCCGCAATGGCAAACGGCCTGAGATTGTGCTGGGTGACCGGTTCGGCGCTGCCGCCGCCGCCGATTTGGTGGACCGGGTTGAGGCCGCCTTTGCTTCAGCTGGTTTGGTGGTGACCCGCAACACGCCCTTTGCCGGGGCCTATGTGACCCAGGCCTATGGTCGACCGTCGCGGGGCCAGCACGCTGTGCAGATCGAAATTGACCGGTCGCTTTACATGAACGAACGCAAGGTTGCTCCGAACGCCAATTTCGATGCTTTCAGATCCCTGCTGCGCGGGGTGATCGCGGAAATTGCGCCGATGGGGCTCGGGGACCTGCCGCTCGCTGCCGAATAATCAGCGTAATGACCGGCCCTTAACGATCGCGTCGGAGCCAAATCTTTCGCGGATCGCATCTGTGGCCCGTTCGGCCTCGCTACGCTGGCCGAATTGTGGGTCCAACAAATCACCGGATTCCTCAGTTTCATCTGCTTTGCTCAGGTCGGATAGCCCGCAGCCCAGCAACCGGAACGGTCCGGGGTCCTGCACGTTGTCAAATAACGCCCGTGCCCGCCGGTAAAGCGTATCAGCCAGTTGCGTTGGTTCGCGCAGCGACTGGCGACGGGTGATGATCCGGTGATCAGAACGTTTGAGCTTCAGCGTCACAACCCGGCCGGTAATGCCCTTGGCCTTGGCGCGGTCGGCGACCTTTGCAGCCATTCGCCACAGGTATCCGTCCAGCAGATCGGGATCGGCGATGTCTTCGAAAAACGTGGTTTCGTTGGAAATGGATTTCATAGGGTCACTGCCTGATACCCGACGCGCATCCTGTCCTCGCGCCAGATGCCACAACCTGTCGCCCATGGATCCGAACCGTGCGCTCAACTCCTCCCGATCCCAGCGCAGCAGGTCGGAAAACGTGCGAATGCCCGCCTTTTCCAGCGCCTCCCGCGAGACTGCGCCTACGCCCCAGATGAGCGAAACGGGCTGGTCGCGCAGGAAATCCGCCGTCTCGGCTTTGCCGATGATTGAAAAGCCCCGGGGTTTGTCGAGGTCCGAAGCCACCTTGGCCAGAAACTTGTTATGCGACAGGCCGATGGACCCGGTGAGCCCCAGTTCTGATTGCATCCGTCGCACCAACCGGGCAAGCATGATGGCGGGCGGCGCACCGTGCAAGCGTTCAGTACCGGCCAGGTCCATAAACGCTTCATCCAGGGACAAGGGTTCGACTATGGGCGTGAGTTCATCCATCATCGCGCGGATCTGTTTGGACACTTCAGCATAAACCGACATACGCGGCTTGATAATCACAGCGTCCGGGCACAGTTCCAGTGCTTTAAACATCGGCATGGCCGACCGCACGCCACGAATGCGCGCCACATAGCAGGCCGTCGAAACTACCCCTCTTTTCCCACCGCCTATGATGACGGGTTTGTCGGCCAGCGACGGGTCATCGCGTTTTTCGACGCTGGCATAGAAGGCGTCGCAATCCATGTGTGCGATGGACAGGGAAAACAGTTCCGGATGCGCCAAGACCCGTGGGCTGCCGCAGGCGGTGCACCGAGACACGGATTCCAGTTCTGTCAGACAATCACGGCATAGGGCTGGCATGGGGTTACTTTAGCATGCCAAGCTGGGCGGGTGACAGCGTGACCTGCGTGGCTCGGATCAAGAGCAAGGGGATGTGATGGATTATTCTGGAACCAAGCTGGCCCTGTTTATCGGGCCCAAGGTACTGGTCATCCTGCGCGATGATTTTCCGAACATCCCTTATCCGGGGCATTGGGATTTTCCGGGCGGTGCCCGCGATGGGGATGAAACGCCAGAGGCCTGCGTTCTGCGCGAAACTTGGGAGGAGGTGGGGCTGCACCTGCCAGCAAGCCGTCTTATCCGCGTGGCGGAATACTCGCGCCCCGTTGGCAGTTGCTGGTTCTTTGCGGCGCATCTGGACCCGACGGTTTCAGCGCAAGTGCAACTGGGTGACGAAGGGCAGGATCTGAAACAGATGTCAGTTCAGGAATACGCTAGCCATAACTTGCGTATCCCGCATTTCGCCGCCTGGCTAAACGCTTACGCATCCACATTGTAAAGGATTTTGGGTTTTTCGACGAAAGACCCCCCGCAAAAACCAGCGGGGGGGAGGTAACGAACCTCAGGAAGAAATGGTTCGTTGGGGGAGTGTTTCACATGAAAATTGCCAAATTAGTTATCATGAAAACAGTCTGGAATTCCAGACCACCGATCCGTGCCAGATTTTGTGGCTTTCAGGGCACAGATGGCCCGTTGCCTCAGGCGTTGGCCAATTCCTGCAAGATCGCTTCTGCTGCTTCTTTGGGCAATGGCGCCTGCCAGACCGGACGGCCGACCACGATGTGATCCACCCCGTTGACCACGGCCTGTGCCGGAGTGGCGATGCGTTTCTGATCGCCACTAGCGCTGCCTGCCGGTCGGACGCCGGGGGTCACGATCAGCTTGCCGTTTGCTTCGGGCAGCGCACGGATTGCCGCCGCTTCGTGTGGGGAAGAGATGACGCCATCCGCCCCGGCTGCAAAGGCCCGGCCTGCGCGTTCCACCACAATATCAGGCACCGCACCATCGCGGATCATCGCTTCATCCAGGTC
>JAEPNQ010000151.1 GCA_017643305.1 Marinibacterium sp.
GCACCTCAACCTGTCGTAACTTCGAGACAATCTCTTCGGGCTTGGGTCGCCTGTTTGCCATTCTCGGTCCTCCGTTTCCTAAACATAGCGGTGGACCAGTTCAGTTGGGGAGGCTCAACGGCTTGAGCACATTCCTGGCAGCGATCCCGCAGCCGTGCGGGTCATTTCCGACAATCCCCTCTACAGTCCTTATGAACGTACCGTCGATGAGGTTCATATTGTCGGACGTATCCGCTGGTTTGCGAGGGAGATCTAAAATGAGCCATGTCATTATTCGCGGCAACAACGGCCGTCGTCATGAAGTCGATTTCGAGGACGCCGAACTCACGGTTGAACTCTTTGCCAACGATCAAAATGTGGAGTTGGTTCTCGAGGCTGTAGATGATGACCGACCATCGCAGAAGAGGCGCTTTGCCTTGGTCAATCTGCCCCGATCTGAATTTGACAAAGCCATGGCAGACCTCGCACGCAAACAAAGCTCAGCGATCAAGGCTATTGAGTGAGCAAGGCGGCGGCTGAAACCGAGGTCCTTGCCGGCCTTGTGGAACGGGTGACTTTCCACGGCACAGAAAGCGGGTTTTGCGTGCTGCGCGTCAAGGCGCGCGGTCATCGTGACCTGGTCACCACCGTGGGCCATGCGGCGATTATTTCTGCGGGAGAGTGGATTACCGCCTCCGGCACCTGGATCAATGACCGAAACCACGGCCTTCAGTTCAAGGCCCACTTCCTGAAAACACATGCGCCTTCCACTCTGGACGGCATAGAGAAATACCTCGGGTCCGGCATGATCCGGGGCATCGGGCCGGTTTATGCCAAGCGGCTGGTCAAGATGTTCGGCAACGACGTCTTCGATATCATCGAAGAATCGCCCGAACGGTTGCGTGACGTGGAGGGCATCGGCCCCAAGCGCGCCGATAAAATTACCGCCGGCTGGGCAGATCAAAAGGTGATCCGCGAAATCATGGTGTTCCTGCACGAACACGGCGTGGGAACCGCACGCGCAGTGCGCATCTTCAAGACCTACGGCACGGATGCCGTCCAGGTGATGAGCGAGAACCCTTACCGCCTGGCCAAAGACATTCGCGGGATCGGGTTTCGGACGGCGGATTTGATCGCCGAGAAGCTTGGGATCGAGAAGACGGCGATGATCCGGGTCCGGGCGGGAATTTCCTTCGCGTTGACAGAAGCCATGGGCGATGGACATTGCGGTTTGCCACGCGGAGAATTGATCGGTCTGGCAGGCAAACTGCTCGAGGTCCCGCCGCCTTTAATCGAAAGCGCCGTGCAAGAGGAACTTGCTGAGGAAACCGTAACAGCCGATTGTGTTGATGAAACGGACTGCATTTTCTTGACCGGCCTCTACCTCGCAGAGCGCGGCATCGCTGAGCAGCTCAAACGTATCAGCGCGGGTGCCCTACCCTGGCCAGATATCGATGCCGACAAGGCCCTACCCTGGATCGAACAGAAGACAGGCCTCACGCTCGCAACCAGCCAAGCCGAAGCCATACGGATCGCACTTCGCTCCAAGACCATGGTGGTCACCGGTGGCCCTGGCGTCGGTAAAACCACGATTGTGAACTCAATCCTGCGCATTCTCGCAGCGAAATCAGTCAACTTGCTTCTCTGCGCCCCCACCGGCCGCGCGGCAAAACGGATGACCGAAGCCACAGGAATGGAGGCCAAGACGATCCACCGCCTTCTGGAGTTTGACGCCAAGAACTTTGGCTTCAAGCGCAATGACGAAAACCCGCTCGAGTGCGACTTGCTCGTCGTGGATGAAAGCTCGATGGTCGACGTGTCATTGATGCAATCGCTCATGAAGGCTGTGCCGAGCCATGCGGCTCTTTTGATCGTCGGCGATATCGATCAGCTGCCGTCGGTTGGTCCCGGTCAGGTCCTCGCCGACATTATCGAGTCCGGTGCTGTTCCCGTGGTGCGCTTGACCGAAGTGTTTCGGCAAGCCGCACAAAGCAAGATCATCACAACCGCCCACGCAATCAACGCCGGGCGGCTGCCTGATCTGGCCCCGCCTGATGGCGATACGGATTTCTATTTCGTGCCGGCCGCTGATTCTGAGCAGGCCGTGCCGCGCATTTTGGAACTTGTGTCAAAGCGTATCCCCCGCAAGTTTGGGTTCGACCCGATCAAGGACGTTCAGGTTCTCTGTCCGATGAATCGCGGCGGCGTGGGCGCGCGTTCTCTCAACATTGAGCTGCAGGCTGCGCTGAACCCTGCGGGAGAGAGAAAAGTGGAGCGCTTCGGTTGGACCTTTGCCCCCGGCGACAAGGTCATGCAGATCGAGAACGATTACGATAAAGACGTCTACAACGGCGACATTGGCATGATCGAGGATGTCGATCTTGATGAGGGCGAAGTCGCAGTAAATTTCGACGAGCGGACAGTCACATTCGTCTTTGGGGAACTCGATACGTTGGTGCCGGCCTATGCCGCCACGGTCCACAAGAGCCAAGGATCCGAGTACCCGGCTGTCGTCATACCCGTGATGACCCAGCACTACGCCATGTTGCAGCGCAATCTGATCTATACAGGCGTCACACGCGGGAAAAAGCTCGTGGTTTTGGTCGGCCAGAAAAAGGCGTTGGCAATTGCGGTCAAGAATGTTTCTGGGCGACGGCGTTGGTCCAAGCTCGATGAGTGGCTGAGCAGTGATGAGACACTGCACTCTCATAAAAACCCTTTGCCGACATAAACACCATTGAGTACGCAGAGCTGCCCGCGACCACTACAGCTCATTGTTTTTATTTGAATTTTGACTCTCAAGGGGCTTCATTCTGAGTGGCAAACCAGAAAGACGCTCCCATGAACCGCATCACTGCAATCCCGATTTCGGGCCCCAATCCCCTATGCCCTGAGCGCATGTCAGCAGACGCGCGCCTCGAAGAAATTGGCCGCATCCTCGCTGCAGGCGTCATTCGGCTGAACGCCGAACAGTCCAGCGGTTTATCTGCCGAGAACGGAGACAGTTTCGTGGACTTCTCGCCCCGAAAGAGCGGTGGTCGTCGTGCAAAACGTATCCGTATCAGAGGAATTGATGAAGCATCACAATAAGATAACGCCCGCAGAGCCGGACCTGGAGCCTACGAGTGATCAAACCGTCCTGGCTCGCCTGTCCGCCTTGAAGGCCATGTCGGTCAAAGATCTGAAGGCCGAATGGGAGAAGCTCTTCGGCACCGCCGCGCCGAACAACAGCCGCAAGTTCCTGGAATTCAGGATTGCCTATCGCATCCAGGAACTGACCTACGGCGGCCCCGATGGGGAAACACGCCGCATGCTGGATCTGCTGGCTGATGAGGTCGAGGGGCATGCGCGGCGCAAGCACCAGATCGCTGATCCCAGAAATCTCGTCACAGGCACCAAACTCATCCGCGAATGGGACGGCGTTGAGCATACCGTAACCGTGCTGAAACACGGCTTCGACTGGCAGGGGCGCAAGTTCAAATCGCTCTCGGCCGTGGCCCGCGCCATTACCGGAACGCGCTGGAACGGCTATCGCTTCTTCGGGCTGCGTGAGCGCAAGGGGGAGCAAGCATAATTGAGGGTGCGAACCGCCCGAACCGTCGGCTGCGCTGCGCCATCTACACCCGCAAGTCGACCGAAGAAGGTCTCGACATGGAGTTCAACACCCTTGACGCTCAACGAGAGGCCTGCGTGGCCTACATCGCCAGCCAGCGGTCCGAGGGGTGGGTTGCCACCCGCGATCGCTATGACGATGGCGGGTTCTCTGGCGGCAATCTCGAACGACCTGGTCTCAAGCAGCTTCTTACGGATATCGACGATGGTTTGATCGACGTGGTTGTGGTCTACAAGATCGACCGCCTGTCGCGGTCGTTGATGTATTTCTCCAAGCTGGTCGAGATCTTCGACCGCAATGGTGTCACCTTCGTGTATGTCACGCAGTCGTTCAACACCACCACCTCGATGGGGCGGCTGACGCTGAACATTTTGCTCAGTTTCGCCCAGTTTGAACGCGAGGTGATCGGCGAGCGGATCCGCGACAAGGTTGCCGCGTCCCGCAAACGCGGGATCTGGATGGGGGGCTACGTGCCGCTCGGCTACGATGTGCAGGATCGTAAGTTGGTGGTGAACGACGCAGAGGCCGCATCGGTCCGGCGCATCTTCGGTCGCTTTGTCGAACTCGGCTCCGCCACGGTTTTGGCACGCGAACTTCGCCGCGAGGGGTTCCGCAACAAGCAGGGCGCGCTGATCGACAAGAGCTATCTCTACCGGCTCCTGAAGAACCGCGTCTATCGCGGTGACGCGGTTCACAAGGGCACGGCGTATCCCGGCGAGCACGACGCCATCATCGACGACAACCTTTGGGATCGGGCCCATGCCATCCTGCAGGAGAGCCCCCGCAAACGCGCCAATAACAGCCGGTCGCGGACCCCCGCTCTCCTGAAAGGGCTTATCTTCAGTGACACCGGCGCTGCAATGACGCCCACCAGCACCAAGAAGGGCGCGAAGCTCTATCGCTATTATGTGTCGATGGACGTTATCCGGAACCGCGAGACCGGCGAAGAGACCGCCCCGATGCGGCTGGCAGCCGGCATGGTCGAGGACGCGGTGGTGACCGAGGTTCGGCGCATTCTGCAGACGCCAGAGGTGGTGGCGCAGGTGATGGCAGCCCTGA
>JAEPNQ010000134.1 GCA_017643305.1 Marinibacterium sp.
GACTGCGGAACCAAGATTCGCTTTCCGACAGAAGCGCCAGATGCGACCAGCCGGCCTTGAGTACCAGTTCATGTCCCAGCGGGCGGGCCTTGCCGGGCGTTTCGCGGATGCGGTCTATGTTTTCGAACGTCACCAGAAGCGTTTTGCCGGCCTCAACAAAGGCCGCCAAGTGTGTGTCATCCAACGGCTGATAGGCCCCGTGCTCTTCTGCAAGGTCCTCGATCGCCTGTTTCCATTCCTCAAGGCTTAGGGCCTCATAGGACACGTCAACGCTGTTTTGCACGTCCTGCATCTTGTATTCCTCAAGCCTCCAGCCACTGGCGGGCCGGTTGTCTCGAGAGTACCCCTAGAGGCCAAATGCGGCCAAAATTGGAAAATGTCGTGAGCCTTTATGGCGCGTCGCCGTTCTGCGCTCGGGCGCGCAGGCCATAATTGACCAGCATCCGCGACTGTTCGCGCGTCGTGGGCTGGGATTCCGGCGTCATCAGCAGGCGACCATAAAGCGCGCGATAAGCGTCCTGCAGCATCAGTTTGTCAAACCGGGCCTTGCGCCACGCAGCGGCGTCGGCATGCAAACGGGCCAGCGCCGGGTCATCCATATATCGGTGGAGATACTGCGTGGCGAGCGCGGCCATACGATGAATGCTGGTGTCTTCGTCTGTATTGAAATTGCGTTCGACCCAGTAATCGAGGCCCAGAACATCGTCGCCATGCACTGCGCGGCCCCGATCGGCCTTCAGAACGTAGGACTGTTTGGCACCCAGCAGATAATGGTTCAGTTGCGCATATTTGTAATTGGACCGGCCATAATCGGAAAACACGCGTGTCGTCTTGAACTGGTCTGACAGAAGGCGGCCTTCGCCGTCATACCAGCGCGCCGCCGCCAGCCGCGATTTATCGGGGTTGCGGGGGCGATGCACGCCAACTTTGGCGTAGGTTCCGTCGTTTTTGTATAGGTTTTGAACATCGCGCTGCGCCATGGCCAGAACATGGCGACCGGCGCGCAGCGGGTGAAGGTTTGCAGGACCGGGATGTCGTCATACGTCTCCACTCCCGCATTGCCAAACAACCGCCAGGTTAGCGTAATCGCGGTGGCGTCTGGCAGGACTGCCAGCAGAGCAGGTAGGGTGCCATCGCCCGCATGGATGTTCAGAAACTCATCCACATCCGCGATCCAGACCCAGTCCGACGCCTTGATGTAGCTGCGCCGCCGGGCGTGTTTCAGCGCCTCCATCTGGTAATTGCGCCCTTGGGCCGGATTTGGCTCATG
The DNA here is from genome assembly GCA_017643305.1 of Marinibacterium sp. Taxonomy (GTDB): domain Bacteria; phylum Pseudomonadota; class Alphaproteobacteria; order Rhodobacterales; family Rhodobacteraceae; genus HXMU1420-2. The sequence goes on from JAEPNQ010000134.1 coordinate 1,271, forward strand.
GCGGACAATCTCATGCTCTTTGAGCTGGTCCAGCAGCGTATCGGTTTGATCTGTGCAGTCGTTTAAATAAAAAAGGAAATCGGTCACACCAATGACCCGATTAAAGGCAATCCATTCCAGCAGGAACGGACCGTCGTTTTTCACGCAGGTGATTGCTGTAATCTGAATCACGCGGTTTCAGCCGGTCGGATATCGCCGGTCATGTCGTTTGCCTGTCCTCGTTAACCGCGCTGCGCGAAGCTACTGATTTATTGTTGTACGAATGATGACATTTGGCGCAAATTCCGTCAACAGCCGCGACAGGGCGCGACCTTGACGTTGCCGGATTGCCATGCGCTTCTACATACTGGTCAAAGGCAGGAGAAACCATGGCAGGCCCCACATCCATCGAAGACGTGCAATCCATGCTGGCAGCTCAGGGCTATGTCTGTGGCCGGGCCCTAGCAACTGTGGTGTTTCTGTCTATGAGACTGGGACGCCCGCTGTTTCTCGAAGGCGAAGCAGGCGTCGGCAAGACCGAGATCGCAAAATCCATGGCCGCGGCGCTTGGCCGCCGCCTGATCCGCTTGCAGTGTTACGAAGGGCTCGATGCCTCATCCGCGGTCTATGAATGGAACTTCCCGGCCCAGATGGTTGCGATCCGAACGGCCGAAGCCGCAGGAGGCGCCGACCGCGACTCCCTGGCACGCGATCTCTTCGGCTCCGACTACCTGATCGAACGCCCGTTGCTGGAGGCGATGCGCCCAGATGAGGCTGGCGCGCCGGTGCTGCTGATCGACGAACTGGATCGCACTGACGAACCTTTCGAAGCCTTCCTGCTCGAAGCGCTCTCCGACTTTCAGGTCACCATTCCGGAACTGGGGACCATAAAGGCCACGGAACCGCCAATCGTGATCCTCACATCCAACCGCACCCGCGAAGTGCATGACGCCCTGAAACGCCGCTGCCTCTACCACTGGGTCGACTACCCGAACTTTGACCGCGAGGTGGAAATCCTGCACGCTCGCGCCCCGGAGGCTTCCGAAGCGCTCAGCCGTGAAGTGGTGGCTTTCGTCCAGCACCTGCGCACCGAAGACCTGTTCAAAAAGCCCGGCGTGGCAGAAACCATTGACTGGGCCAAATGTCTGCTGGCCCTTGACGTGATCAACCTGTCGCCCGAGGTCATTGCCGATACGCTCGGTGCGATCCTGAAATACCAGGACGACATTGCGAAGCTCCAGAATTCCGAAGCGACCCGCATCCTCGACCAGGCCAAGGCCAGCCTGGAACCAGCCTGATGTGGCCACGTCCAACGTTTCTGATGGTGCCAAGTGCCCCGGAGGGGCGGGGGGCAGAACACCCGAGTGCGGATTTTCGTAAGTTCGCAAACCTTTCATTGATGAAGAAACTTGCGCGCGCCTGATGGCCGAGCTTTCTGTCATAGAGGTCCCCGAAGACCCCAAGCTTGCGCAGAATATCATTCACTTCGCACGCGCCCTGCGCAAGGCCGGGTTGCCTATCGGGCCGGGCCGCACCATCGACGCCATTCGCGCGGTCGAGACTGCCGGCTTCACCCAGCGCACGGATTTTTACTGGACGCTGCATGCCTGTTTTGTGAACCGCCCGGAGCATCGCCAGATCTTTGCCCAGATCTTCCGTATGTACTGGCGTGATCCGCGCTACCTCGAACGAATGATGGCCATGATGCTGCCCGCCCTGCGTGGCGTGCAGGAAGAAAAGCCCGCCGACGCTGCCGCCAAACGTGCGACTGAGGCGTTGCTCGACGGGATGGACGATTTCCTGCCGCCGCTTGAGGAGGAAGAGGGCGAAACCAAGATCGAGATTGACGCCACTCAGACCATGTCCGGCGAAGAACGGCTTAAGACACTCGATTTCGAACAGATGAATGCCGAGGAAATGGCCCAGGCTAAACGCATGCTGGCCCGCTTGCGCCTACCGGTCCAACCCATCGCCTCGCGCCGCACTATTGCCGCCCCGCATGGCAGCTTGCCCGACTGGCGCCGCACCATGCGCGACGCGATGCGCCGTGGTGGCGAAATGCAAGATTTTTCTACGAAAAAACGTCGGATGCGGTGGCCGAACCTGGTGGTGCTTTGCGATATCTCGGGCTCCATGTCGCAATACAGCCGCGTGGTGCTGCATTTCCTGCATGCTGTGTCGAACGCCAAGGGTCAGGGCTGGGCCAAGGTGCATGCCTTTACCTTTGGCACCCGCCTGACGAATATCACCTGCCATCTGGCCACCCGCGATGTCGACGCGGCATTGAAGGCCGCTGGCGCTGAAGCCCAGGACTGGGAGGGTGGCACGAGGATTGGGGATTGCCTGCATGACTTCAACCGCGACTGGTCGCGCCGGGTTCTGGGGCATGGGGCCGTGGTGCTTCTGATCTCCGACGGCCTGGACCGCGACGACCCTGCCGCGTTGGAGCGGGAGATGGAGCGATTACATCTTTCGTCGCGACGCCTGATATGGCTCAACCCGCTGCTGCGGTTTGATGGGTTTGCGCCTCGTGCGCAAGGCATCTGCGCGATGCTGCCGCATGTGGACAGTTTCCGCGCCGGACATTCGATTGCGTCGCTGGAGGATCTGGCAATCGTGATTTCGCGATCGGAGGACGTGGGGGAGAAGGCCCGCCTGATGGCCATGTTGCAGGCCGGGTAAACCACAAGGCCCGGTGGCTGATATGGCTGGGGCAGGGGGCGTCACCGTTCTGGAGCAACTCGGGTACCCCCAAGTATTTGGAACCAGAATAAGCCCCGGGGATGGCTTTTCTGTTTTGAGACGGGGCTGTAACGTGACCCCGATTTTATCCCTTGCGCGTAGGAGGCACAATGGACCGTTTCGACACTGCACCGGAAACTGCGCTGGCCTGGCATCGGGCCGGCAAGGGCGCCGCATTGGCCACTGTGGTGGAGACCTGGGGCAGCGCACCGCGCCGCGCTGGGTCGCAGCTCGCGGTGAGCGGCGAGGGCGAGATTGAAGGCTCCGTTTCCGGCGGGTGCGTAGAGGGCGCCGTGATCATGGAGGCGCAGGACGCCCTGCGTGACGGCGAACACCGTTTGTTGGAATTTGGTGTCAGCGATGATGATGCCTTCGCCGTGGGCCTGGCCTGTGGTGGCACGATCAAGGTGCTGGTGGAGCCGGTGGGAGGCGCGCTGCCGGTCGATCTGCTGGAAGAGCTGGTGGCCGCCCGTGCGAACCGGGTGTCCTTGGCCTATGAGATTCATCTGGAAGATGGCATGCGCCGGTTGCTGCACGCAGGCCATACAGAACGGATGCGTACGGATCGCTCGGGCTTCGAGGATGACGGTGAAACCTTCGTGGGCATTCACAACCCGCCACTGCGGCTGGTGATTGTTGGTGCGGTCCATATTGCACAGGCGCTGGTACCCATGGCGCGCATTGCAGGCTATGACCCTGCCGTCATCGACCCGCGCGAAGCGTTCGCATCCGCAGATCGGTTTCCGGAAACCCGCCTGCTGCATGACTGGCCGGATGAGGCAGTGGCGAAGCTGGGTCTCGATGCGCGTACGGCGTTGGTTTTGCTGACCCATGATCCCAAGCTGGATGATCCGGCGCTGGAGGAAGCGCTGCGGGCGGAGTGTTTTTATATCGGCGCGCTGGGATCCACCCGAACCCATGCCAAGCGGGTGGAGCGGATGCGGGAGGCCGGGCATTCCGATGACGCGATAGGGCGCATTCACGGACCTGTTGGTTTGGATATCGGGGCCGCGAACCCGGCGGAGATTGCGGTGGCTATTCTGGCCCAGATGTCTGCGGTTTTGCGAGGGCGCGCGTGAAGTTTGGCCCTGTTGCCCTTGCTGCTGCCGAAGGGGCGATTTTGGCGCATTCCGTCCGGGTCGGCGACAGACGGTTGCGCAAGGGCACGGTTCTGGAGGCCGAGGATCTAGCGGCCTTGCACGCGGCAGGCCATGACGAGGTTATTGCTGCCCGACCTGATGCCGGTGACATTTTGGAGGACGCGGCAGCAGCCCGGTTGGCAGACGCCCTGGTGCCCGACCCGGCAGCGGCCGGAGTCCGTTTGTCGGTGCCCTTCACTGGACGGGTGAATGTTCTGTCGGAGGGGGCGGGTGTGGCCGTTCTGGACGTGGATGCGCTTCAGACGCTCAACAGGGTCAATCCGATGATCACCATCGCGACGGTGCCGCAATACCAGCAGATGGCAGCGGGCGGCATGGTGGCGACGATCAAGATCATTTCCTATGCAGTACCGGAAGAAGATATCGAAAAGGCCGCCAGCCATGCGCAGGCCGCCCTGCGTGTGATGGCGCCTGTGGTGCGCAGTGCAGGGTTGATTGTTACGAATATTCCGGGCGGACCGGACAATACGAAGGGGATCCGCGCGATGACTGACCGGGTCACTGCGCTTGGGCTGGACATGGCCGATCTGCGCGAGGTTCCCCATGACGTGACTGGTCTCGCGGACGGGCTGCAGGCGCTTGGGGGGGATGTGGCCATGATCCTGACGGGATCGGCGACGTCCGATATCGACGACGTGGCCCCGGCGGCGGTTCGTGCGGCGGGAGGGCACGTGGACCGGTTCGGGATGCCGGTCGATCCGGGTAATCTGCTTTTTCTCGGAGGACTGGCGGGTCGGTCGGTAATTGGTTTGCCGGGATGTGCGCGATCACCGGCTCTCAACGGCGCGGATTGGGTTTTGTCGCGGGTTGTATGTGGACTTGAGCCGTCGGCGGACGACATCGCGGGGATGGGCGTTGGCGGACTGCTCAAGGAGATCCCCACACGTCCGCAGCCTCGGGCGGGCCGATCGCGCTGAACGCCCCATAATTTTCGTCGAACTTTATAGGCCTTTGCATAGGTCAGGGTTTTGGCTCTGTCACCTTCCGCAATATATTTCATTTAAGTATATGATAATAATAAATTATTTAAGAGAGGTGTGCTTCTTGGATACAAATTCGGATACACTTTGCGTGACCCATGCGGCAACTGCCCCAGCGGATCAATCTTCCTCTAATTTTCTCGCATACGCTGACGGAATAGCCCCTCTATCCTCTTGCCAAATTGATGATAGAAGCTGCGCTTGAGATCTTCTGCAGTAAGACCGCCGTGGCGAATACCAGCGCTAGTTGCGATCACATACCCATCGTGTTTGACCTCCACACCCAGCCGGAAGATATCTCGGGTAGCGGACGGCTACGTCAGCCATCTGGCGCTAGGTGATAGCGCCATTGCAGAACGGGATTCTCTGACGCTTTCCATGGCCAGATCGGCACACAGACCACCTGCATCGAGCCAGGCTCACCTTGGGAGAACGGATGTTGCGAAAGCTTCAACGGGCGGATGCGCGACTAGCTGTTTAACTTTGAAATCTTCTAAAGCCTGCTGGAGGCCCAAGTTCTGACCGAAAAATGGAGGAAACACTACAACATCAAGAGAGCACACCGTGCATAAGGCTACCGCCCACCCGCGCCTGAAAGCATCGTTCCGATGGACCAGAGGCCTACATTGTACTAACAGTTAAACTGCACCACCCAACGGTGGCACTACAACCGCACCAAAACAAGTCAATCTCAGAGAAAGGAGAAATATGATGGGCTATTTTACAATTTCCAATTGGGAAGCAGATGAATGGAATGAAGAGATGGAGGCAATGGCTAGAGATCAGTTCGCGCCGCTCATTATGAAATTAGGGGCAGAAAGCGTCGACTTTATACAAACTGGTGACCTGACTTTTTCTGTCGTGACAAAATACACCGATGAAGCGTCAGGTGTTGCAGCCACGCAGAAGATCTCTGAAATTAGAGGACAGGCTGCAACGTCCCTCCCGGTCAGAATGGTATCCGACGTCAAAGGGTCCGCTTTTGTAAGTGGGTGAAAGTGCCCTAAGCAAACTGCAATAACCCGCCGTAACTTCGAGACTATCTCTTCGGGCTTCGGTCGCTTGTTCACCGTTCTTGGTCCTCCGTTTGCTAAAAAATAGCGGTGGACCAGTTCAGATGGGGCATTCCGAGCGGGCTTCAGTGACGTTGTCCACCACCAAATCGGTTCCGCCAAACAAACCGACCATGCAGTGCCGGAACAGCCCGAGCGCTACTGTACCAGATGGCACAAGGCTGGACTGGATCACCCCACGGCCAGCGATGCGAC
>JAEPNQ010000120.1 GCA_017643305.1 Marinibacterium sp.
AACCTGGGTCTGGTCAATCTCTTCGATAGCCTCATAGATCAGCTTGGCGCAGGCCAGGATACACGAAAAACAGCTGTGCAGAGCCCGGGCGGGCCAAAATTGAAGTACCTGCCGTCGTGTTTTCCGGTCTATTGTTTTGTTCCATTGAATGTGCTCTGACAAACCATTCGAGTAATATGACGTTGGAAATTTGTAACAAAGTGCAAATCTGATGCAAGGGATTTGGGAAAAACCCGGCTAATCCCAAACAATTGGCCTTTAAAATGGTCGATATTGCAGCTACATCGGTGACGATTGGCAGGCGTAGCTTATTGCCAAAGCGTTTCGATCAGCATGTCAAACCACGCCCAGTTCCGCATTGGTCTGTCTCGGGCTACGAGAAACCGTTTCTGATGGTACTCCGGCGCCGCCTGCAGGCGGAAGAGCCGCCCGGCGGCCTCCTCTGCCGTGACCAGATCGACCGGCAGGTAGGACAGTCCGCCAGATTGCGCCATGTAGGTCATCGCCCAGTCTGGTGCGCTGAATTCCACGCGGGCGACATCAGCATCGAAATAGCTTTCCCCGTGCCGGTCGCGGAATTCTTCGCCGTAATCCACAAAAACATATTGGCCGCTGCCCACCACCGGCAGGTCCGGCGCTGTGGCATAGAGCGCCAGTATGACGGGCGGCAGTTCATGCACCGTCTGCCCGGTACGCAGATTGGCGCGGTGGCTAATGCCGAAATCTATCAGACCTTCGGCCAGCCACGCCTCCAGTTCCGCATCGCTGCCACGCAGGATGGTCAACGCCATGTCGGGCTGCGTGGCCGCAATGTGCTGGGCGGCCGTTGCGCCGGGGCCATTCCAAAGGTCGGGATTGCAGCCAAATGTGCACATGCTGGCCAGCCCTTTGGGCAGCGCTGTGTCGCGCCGGGCCTGCCGCCAGAGCCCCGATATGGTGCGGGCATAATGCAGGAATTTAACCCCTGCAGGTGTTAGCGTCGCGCCAGATTTGTCTCGGTGCAGCAGGGTCTGGCCCAGCTCGGCCTCCAACGCCTTGAGCCGGGCGGTGACAGTGGATTGGGTTACGTTCATTTGCACCGATGCCCGCATGAGAGATCCGGTTTCGACGATGCTCAGGAAGGTTTGCAAATACTGGGTATTCATAGCGGTATAATTCTATTTTTCCGAACTTAAATCGCAAAAAGTTTCGTTTTGCAAATAGTAGAAAATCTGCGACTTTGCACCAATTATCCCCCATGCCCGGAGGTCATTCAGTGTCAGACCCGACCACGACAGCCACGGCAGATGCGTTTGTCGACGCCATGCGTGCGGTGGCAACCAGCGTGTCCGTGGTCACCACCGATGGCCCCGCCGGTCGGCATGGCACAACGGTGACCGCGTTTGCGTCTGTATCAGCAGACCCGCCTACGGTGCTGGTTTGCCTGCATTCGGACAGTCGCAGCGCTGCGCTGGTGGCGGAAAACCAGCAATTCTGCCTGAACGTTCTGCCCAACGATGGCCAGGCCTTGGCCGACCGGTTTGCCGGCCGTCATTCTGAATTTGAGCAGGATCGGTTTGCCGGGATCGACTGGCACGCCATCCCGGGCCAACCTCCCCGGCTGGATCGTGCGACGGTCTTTGTCTGCCAGGTGGACCAGGCGATGCAAGCGGGCAGCCATGCGGTTTTTTTCGCGCGCGTGACAGAGGTGGACCATATGGGGCTGGACCCACTGACCTATCGCGATGGGACCTATCACCAAGTTGTGCCGAATGTGGTGCATCTGGACCGAAAGAAAGCATAAGGCAGATGCAGACCTATCAGATGTTAATCGACGGCAAATGGGTTGCGGCCTCGGACGGCGGTCAGTTTGCCAGCACCAACCCCGCCACGGGCACAGAATGGGCCCAGATCCCCGAGGCAACAGCAGAGGACGTGGACCGCGCTGTACATGCGGCGCACCGGGCCTGTTACAACGGTTCTTGGGCACAGATGACCGCGACCGAACGGGGCAAATGCCTGCGGCGGCTGGGCGATCTGTTGGCAGAACAGTCCGAACATCTGGGTGAGGTCGAGACACGCGACACCGGCAAGATGTTCAAGGAAACCCGGTGGCAGGCCAAATACATCGCGGAATACTATTATTTCTACGCAGGGGCGGCAGACAAGATTTCCGGTGAAACCCTACCCATCGACAAGCCCGACATGTTTGTTTTCACCGCCCGCGAACCGTTGGGCGTGGTAGCGGCAATCGTGCCATGGAATTCGCAGCTGTTCCTGTCGGCCTGCAAGATCGGTCCGGCGCTGGCGGCAGGCAATGCGCTGGTGTTGAAGGCGTCCGAACATGCGTCTGCCCCGATGCTGGAGTTCGGGCGACTGGTGGCTGAGGCGGGCATTCCCGATGGGGTGGTCAACATCGTAACAGGGCATGGGGACCCATGCGGACGGATTTTGACCTCACACCCGCTGGTGGCGCGGGTGGCGTTTACCGGCGGGCCGATGGCCGCGCGACATGTGATTTCCAATTCGGCCGCCAATTTTGCCGAAGTGTCGCTGGAACTGGGCGGTAAATCTCCGGTCGTCGTGTTTGAGGATGCGGATGTAGAAAGCGCCGTCAACGGGGCGGTGGCGGGGATCTTTGGCGCATCTGGCCAAAGCTGCGTCGCCGGATCGCGGCTGATCGTCCATGAGGACGTGGCCGAAGAGGTGCTGAGCCGAATGAGCGCAATTGCCGCCACTGTGGTGGTGGGCGACCCGATGGCGGAAGACACCGATATGGGGCCACTGTGCACCGCAGCGCAGGTGGACCGGATCGAAGCAGAGCTGGATCAGGCCCAGCGCGATGGTGCGACGATCCGGTTTGGCGGGCAGCGGGCGGAGGCCGGGCCACTCTATTTCGAACCCACTATCGTGGATTGCCCCCGGCCCGACCTGAAAATCGCGGATACAGAGCTGTTTGGCCCCGTACTGTCAGTGCTGCGGTTTCGCACGGAAGACGAAGCGTTGGCGTTGGCCAATGGCAGCGTGCACGGGCTGGCCGCAGGGATTTTCACCCGCGACAGCGCCCGCGCCCTTCGGATGAGCCGCGCGGTGCGCGCAGGGATTGTCTGGGTGAACACCTACCGCGCCATTTCCCCCATGGCCGCCTTTGGCGGCGTCAAACAGTCCGGCTATGGCCGAGAGGCAGGGTTCCAGGCGGTTTACGACTACACACGCCCGAAAACAGTTTGGATGAATACCTCATCTGAGCCGCTGGGCAGCATGTTCGTGATGAAGTGAGGATGCGGCAATGCAGTTTCAGCTGGCAATCAACCTAGAGCGGATGGACCCATCGACCGATATGAAAGCGGTCCGCGACCATACGCTTGAGATGGTCAAGATGGCCGAGGCGGCGGGGTTCGATATTGTCTGGGCAGCCGAACACCACGCACTGGAGATGACCATTGCGCCGAACCCTTTCCAGATCCTGACCTGGTGGGGCGAACATACGCGTAACATCCGGCTGGGTGTGGGCGTCGTGAACGCGGCCTATTGGCACCCGATCAACCTGGCCGGAGAAGCGGCGATGCTGGACCTGCTGAGCGACGGGCGGCTGGAGTTCGGCATAGGATCGGGTGCGTATCAGCGCGAATTTGACCGCATGTTCCCGGGGCTCGATCAGAAAGACAGCTGGCGTTACATGCAGGAAATGCTGCCTGTGGTGCAGAAGCTGTGGGCTGGGGATTATGCGCATGAGGGCGAGTTCTGGAAGTTTCCAACGGCAACGAGCTGCCCCAAGCCGGTGCAGCAGGAGGTCCCGGTCTGGGTGGCCGCGCGCGCGCCAATCACGTTTGACTACGCGGTTCAGAACGGATGCAACATCATGTCCTGGCCGCTGACCATGCCGTTTTCCGAGGCCGAGGCTTACCGCGCGCGGCTGGACGATTCCATTGCGCGCATCGGTCCGTTCAACGGGCGCTGGTCGATGATGCGGCATACGGCGGTTTATCACACCGAAGCCGACCGTAAGGCCGCAATCTCCGCCTTGCGCAACGTGCTGGGCCAGTTCGGCAACCTGATGACCAAGACCGGTGAGGTGAAAAACGGGTTCCCGGACCGGGTGCCGCCGAAAAAGCTGGACGGCAATTTCCGCTATGACCCGGCCACGTTGGAAGACAACCTGATGTTCGGCAGCCCGGCGCAGGTGGTGGACAAGCTGGCCATGTATGACGCTCTGGGGGTGGATGGGTTCATCTACTATGCCTCCATGGGCATGGATATGGATCAGCAGAAACGGTCGCTGGGGCTGTTCATCGACCAGGTGATGCCGGCGTTTTCAGGCGGCGCGCAGGCCCGCGTTGGATGAACCGGTTGCAGGATGGCACAGCCTGGGACGCAAGCGGGCCTGAAAATGCCCCGGCGGTGGTGCTGATCCACGGGTTGGGGCTGGACCGGCAGGTGACTTGGGATGCGATAACCCCGGCGCTGGCGCGGCGTTATCGGGTGCTGCGGTATGATTTTCCTGGGCACGGGGAAAGCGCGCCTGTGGCGGGGCTCTTGGACTTGTCCGACCTGTCGGCGCAGGTGTTTGCGGTGATGGATGCGGCGGGCGTGGATCAGGCGGCGATGGTGGGGTTTTCGCTGGGTGGCATGATCAACCGGCGCTGCGCGATGGATCATCCCGACCGGGTCCGCGCACTGGCCATCCTGAATTCCCCACATGAGCGCAGCTCGGAGCGGCAGGCCCTGGTCGAAGAACAAGCCCGCGCCGCGGATGCGGGCGGCCCGGCGGCCACGATAGACGTAGCGTTGGCCCGCTGGTTCACCGATGGTGCGCAGCCCAATATGGTGGCCTGGGTGCGTGATACCGTGCTGGGCTGTGATCCCGAGAGCTACGCGGCGCACCGGCTGGTTCTGGCCGAAGGCGTCAAGGAATTGATCCGCCCTGCTCCGCCCTTGCAGCACCCGACGCTGGTGATGACCTGCGAGGAAGATGTAGGCTCCACGCCAGAGATGAGCCAGGCCATCGCGGCAGAGATTGAGGGGTCCGAATTGCAGGTGCTGCCCGAGTTGCGGCATCTGGGCTTGGTTGAGCGGCCAGACCTGTTTGCGGCCCCGTTGGCGGCGTTTCTGGAAAGATAATCTAACACACAAAACCACCCGCTCAGTTGAAAATCACCTGTTCGTCGGTGAAATCGCCGGAATGGAAACTGATCCACGCGAAGAAAAAGCGCTCGCCGACATCCAGGAACACGGGTGCCATGTCCTCTATATTTTTGACGAAAACGGTGTCGAGCCCGATTTCACCTATTCCATCGGCATCGAACCGACATCGAAGCAGCCAGAACTGATCGTGACTGGATTGAGGATCGAACTCGCCCATTGGATCATCAATGAGTACAACGCGCGGGTGAGAGCAGGAGAAACCTTTGCTCCCGGTGAACGGTATAGTGGATTTCTTGAAAAGGCGGATGTTTCCTACAAAGTCATGTCCAAGAAACACTACGATGAATACCTCGGTTGGAGAATTTGGTTGTACAGAGGATATAACTTCCGAGCGTATCAATTGATTTGGCCCACCGTCAGCGGGCTTTGGCCAACGGATTGAAATCTCCCAGAAGACTACATTTGGGCACTGCCAAACCTGTCTGACGACTAGTGTATGAAGCGCACCAGAATGCAGGCGACGCGGAGTCTATCAGAACGCCTTGAACGTCATCGTTGTCAGGGACCGTTCGATATTGGGGATATGCAGCAGATGCTCATCGATGAACTTGCCCACATCCTCGCCTTCCGGAATGTAGAGTTTCATCAGAAGGTCATATTCACCACTGGTCGAATAGAGCTCTGAATGGATCTCCTGCAGCGCGATGTCCTCGGCCACCTTGTAGGTGGTGCCGGGTTTGCAACGGATCTGGATAAACACGCAGGTGGACATGACCGCTCTCATTCTTCGCAAGTGCGGCAACGCTGTCACAAGACACCCGGCTGTGCAATCCCCGGCTTGGTCTCGGCCGCGCGCCTGCCTATAAGGACGGGCAGCCAGAAAGGACAGCACATCATGCGGCAGGCCAAGATCACCCGCAATACTTCGGAAACCAGCATCTCGGTAGATGTTAATCTGGACGGCACTGGCGTCTATGACGTTGAAACCGGCGTGGGCTTTTTCGACCATATGCTGGAACAGCTGGCCCGCCATTCGCTGATGGACATCACCGTGCGCGCCAAGGGCGATCTGCATATCGACGATCACCACACCGTCGAAGACACTGGCATCGCGCTAGGTCAGGCCATGGTACAAGCCCTCGGGGACAAGCGTGGCATCGTGCGCTATGGCGCCTGCCTGTTGCCAATGGATGATGCGCTGGTGCGCGCGGCGCTGGATCTGAGCGGGCGGCCCTATCTGGTCTGGAACGTGGACATGCCCAGCGCCAAGATCGGCACGTTTGACACCGAATTGGTGCGCGAATTTTTCCAGGCGCTCAGCACACATGGCGGTATCACGCTGCATGTCGATGCGCTGCACGGGATCAACAGCCACCATATTGCCGAGGCCACGTTCAAGGCCGTCGCCCGCGCGCTGCACGACGCGCTGGAAAACGACCCGCGCAAGGCCGATGCTGTGCCGTCGACCAAGGGCACACTCTGAGGCCCCATGCTGACAGCGATTATAGATTACGAAAGCGGCAATCTGCATTCCGCTGAAAAGGCGTTCGAGCGAATGGCGCGCGAGGTGGACGCGGGCCAGGTCGTGGTGACCGCCGACGCCGATGTGGTAGCGCGGGCAGATCGGATTGTTCTGCCGGGGGATGGTGCGTTTCCGGCCTGTGCCGCTGCGCTGCGCGGGCGATCGGGGCTGTATGATGCGCTTCGCGAGGCGGTGGAAACCCGTGGCCGGCCGTTTCTGGGCATTTGCGTGGGCATGCAGCTGATGTCCAGCTGGGGTCGGGAGTATGAGGATATTGAAGGGCTGGGCTGGGTCGCGGGAGAGGTGGTTAAGATTGCGCCGTCAGATCCCGCGCTGAAGGTGCCGCATATGGGCTGGAATGACCTGATCCTGGATAGCACACACCCGGTGTTCGACGGGATCAAAACCGGCGATCACGCCTATTTCGTGCACTCGTATCATTTCCGTGTCGACGACCCGATCCAGCGGCTGGCGCATGTGGATTATGGCGGGGATGTCACGGCCGTGATTGGCCGTGACACGATCTTGGGGATGCAGTTTCACCCGGAAAAAAGCCAGGCTACCGGCCTGCGGATGATTGCAAATTTCCTGAGATGGACGCCGTAGCGCGTCTTAGTTGACGCGCTTCCAGATTCCACCATCGCGGCAGATGCCCAGCACGCATCCTTCGATCTTCAGATTGCTACCGCTCAGCTGCATGCGCGATTTGTAAGTCTTGTCGCGATCCGGAGACCAGACCTTGCCGCCGCTATACTTGCCACCACCGTCGGATTTCATATCCCAGATGATCTTTTTGCCATTGTTATCAGACGAGATTTCTCCGCCATCCGATCCAAAGCTTTTGACCAGCGTGCCGCAGATCTTGGAGCCGCAGGCCGCCATCTGAATATGTCCAAAATTGCCATTGTCATCGGGAATGGTCTTCCACATGCCATAGACCGGGTCTGCGGCCGCAGCGCCAGCCATCAGGCCCAGCGCGGCAAACGTGGTGAGTGCGAGACGTTTCATATGCTGTCCTCCCATATCTGCGCGCACCTTGCCCGCTTATCACCGAGTCGGGCAAGGTTGACTTGAGGTCGCGTTGCGCCGCCCGCGAACCCGTGCCATATGCCGCGCGGAACTTTGCTCAGAGAGGCCGCGCCATGATCCTTTATCCCGCCATTGACCTGAAGGACGGACAGGCCGTGCGGCTTTTGCGCGGTGAGATGGAAAAAGCCACCGTGTTCAACGATGATCCGGCCGCGCAGGCGGCGGCCTTTGTCGACGCGGGCTGTGAATGGCTGCATCTGGTGGACCTGAACGGTGCGTTTGCAGGGGAGCCGGTGAATGCGGCCGCGGTGGAGGCGATTCTGGCACGTTGCAAGTTGCCCGCGCAGCTGGGCGGCGGCATCCGAGACATGGCAACGATCGAACGCTGGCTGTCCAAGGGGCTGGCACGGGTAATCCTGGGCACGGTGGCAGTGGAAAACCCCGATCTGGTGCGCGAAGCTGCACACGCCTTTCCTGGTCAGGTCGCCGTGGGCATCGACGCGCGTGGGGGCAAGGTAGCCACACGCGGCTGGGCCGAGGAAACCGATTTGGACGCCACCGACCTGGCACGCAGCTTCGAAGATGCGGGCGTGGCGGCAGTCATTTACACTGATATTAATCGCGATGGCGCCATGCAGGGCCCGAATATCGAGGCGACTGTAGCCTTGGCACAGGCGGTCTCAATCCCAGTTATCGCGTCAGGTGGGGTTGCATCTTTACAAGACCTTACGGCGCTACGCGACACCCGCGTGATCGACGGTGCCATTTCAGGACGCGCGCTCTACGATGGCGCTTTGGACCTGCAAGAGGCCTTGCGCGCGCTGCGGGACTAATGCCTGCTGTATCGCAGCTGCGGATTTGGCTGGGCTGACGTCTCTTGGTCCTTTGCATTGCCCTGCCCCCTGCCGAAATCCGATTTCTACGCCATAGTATTTTCATTGTTGGTTGATTTCTGAGCGTCGACACTGCTTTTGTTACCAACGGCTAAAGCTCTTTCAGCGATTGTTGATCGTCTGCCGCTAAGATGCGCTAAGTACAGCCCACGCGCTTGCTACTAAGCACCTGAAGTGAGGAAGTTTTGCCACAGCGAACACATGCGCCCAAGCAACACACCCATTCCGACTATTCCGAAGCGCATTTTTCGCCTATGCGAGAAGACGTAGTGGGCGAGTAGACCTATGTTTGAGGCATTTAGATATGGCAATCGGTGAAGCCGGTAGCATCACAACGAATTCTCCGGGAGAAAACGATCCGATAACGGTCACGTTCACCGAACCGCTGACCGACTCTGTTATTGTCCTGTCGTCGACTGCAAACGCTGCCGACCCTTTCACCTTACGCGTCGTCGATCAAGATATCGATGGGGACGGCAACACAACCTCGTTCACCTTCATCATCGAGGAATGGGAATACCTGGATGGTGCCCACCCCGTTGCTGAGACTGTCAGCTGGATTGCCGTAGAAGAAGGTGTTCACACCCTTCCCGACGGCCGGGCGATCGAAGCCGGGACAACGGACACGGATGCCTCCGGCAGTTCTGTTGCTCTCAACGCGGATTTTGACGGGGATACACCCGTGGTCCTGACTTCTGTCATGTCAGAAAACGATACCACGACGGTGGACAGCGACCCGCTCAACATCACCTCCACCGGTTTCGACATCGAGTTGCAGGAAGAAGAAGGCGAGGACGACAATCACGCCTCTGAAACCGTTGGCTGGATTGCCATTCAACCCGGTGGCGATGTTGACTCGGGCACAGCGCAAACTTTTGACGGGGTTGACGAAAACGTTGATGTGCTGAGCCTTGGCGATGTGTTCAGTAACGCCATCGTAGTGGTCGAAACGCAGACAATCCGGGGTGGCAATCCGGAAACCGCGCGGATCGATAGTCAGACCAACTCGAACGTGGGCGTTTTCATTCAGGAAAAACAATCCGGCGACAGCGAAGTTGGCCATGTCAATGAAGAGGTTGGCATCGTCGCTTTCGAAAACGGGCTGATCCCTTGTTTTACCACAGGCGCCAGAGTTCACACCGCAAAGGGACACCGCCGGGTTGAGACTTTGCGCCCCGGTGATCAGGTTGTAACGCGCGATCATGGACTGTAGACCTTGCGCTGGGTCTGCGAGCGAAATCTCAGCACGCAGCATTTGCGGATGCACCCGCATCATCGCCCGGTACTTTTGAAGGCCAACAGCCTTGGCCCCGGAAGGCCACGGCGCGATGTTTTAGTATCACCACAACACCGCTTCCTGATTTCCGGTTGGCGCGCACAGCTCTATTTTGGCGAATCCGAACTTTTGGCCCCTGCCCGC
>JAEPNQ010000047.1 GCA_017643305.1 Marinibacterium sp.
CCCGATAATCTGTTCTGGCGTGTATCTCTTCCGTGCCATTCAGCAGCTCCTTTCAAGCCGTAAATAGCCGGTTCTCTAACTCTCAAAATGGACCACTTTCTTGGGGGAAGGTCAAATCACCTGTCTGGCGCATACCGGCCGAGCGAATGAAGATGGGACGAGAGCATTTGGTGCCCCTCTCGCAGCAGGCAACGCACATCGCGAAATCCATGATAGCAGCAGCGCCTGGCGAGTTTCTCTTCCCGGGTAATGGCCCGAACAAGCCGCTTTCAGAGAACACAATGATCTACGCGCTCTATCGCCTCGGATACCACAGTCGCCAAACCGTACACGGCTTCCGGGGCTTGGCGAGCACCTGGGCCAATGAGCAGTTGGTCGAGTTCGGCAAGCCGCCCATGTGGATCAGGAAATACCATGAGGATTGGGTCGAACTACAGCTCGCGCATTCGGAGAAAAACGACGTGCGTGGAGCTTACAATGCCGCTGAATACCTGGCTCCCCGGCGCCGGATGATGCAGGACTGGGCTGACTATCTGAGCGGCGGGAAGGTGATCGACATCAAGAAGGCAGGGAAGCGCGCAGCCTGATAACTATGGCTTCGATCAGACCGGTCCAATCCAGTCTCTGCGCGCAAACGATCTCGACCTGCGACAACCCCCTCGACAATCACCGCTGATCCGACGAATTCGCATTCGGGTTCTTCGCTCTCGATGATCCAGACGACTTCGTCTGTCGTGGTCAGGAACAACCCGCGTCTACCACGGCTCAAAATTCCCGAGACGCGTATTCGACCCACGCTCACAACGTCCCCCGTTCAAAACCGCCAATGGCGCAGCACTTCACGCACATAGGCCGGCGTCTCGCCATTGCGAGGAATACCGCCTGCGCGCTCGACGGCACCTGGACCTGCGTTGTATGCGGCGAGGGCCAGATGAACCACCCCGAACTTGTCCAGCATCTGGCGTAGGTATCGGGCCGCACCCAAGATGTTCGCCTTGGGATCGAAGCGATTTGAAACGCCAAGGTCGCGCGCTGTCCCTGGCATCAATTGCCCCAAGCCTGCGGCCCCGGCCTTGCTGATGGCCATCGGATTATATCGTGATTCCGTCCATACAAGAGCGTCGAGAAGGCCGCTTGGTAGCGAGTATTGAGCCTCAGCAGCGTAAACATGAGGAAGGTAGCTTGCCCGACGGAATCCCGATGGCGCGCTGCCTTGGGGCTTTGGATATCGGTAGGGCAGATAGTTTCGACCTGCATCGGTAGCCGGCGGCTCGGACGAGCCCGCTGGAGGCATTCTCCAAATGCCGTGTTCGACGAGAAGAAAGCCATCGGTCCCTTCTGCGACGCGGAAGCCATCGGTCCTCGACTCCGATGCAACGGTCATCTGAGGGGACTCCAGTTCCTGCGCTTGAGCGGGGAGGGCGAACCCAAATCCTGCCGTTGCCACTGCGGCAACTGCCCATTTCAGTCTCATTCCCGAATCCTTTGTTGGTCGAATCGAGAAAGAACATATATAGAACATATCATGTAGGAAAATGAAACGTCAGCGACGCAGAGCGGAGGCTGCGCGGGTGGAGGCACGTTACGATGGAGATGCCCCCCATGAACCAACACCGATCATCCCAATTCCAAGGCATGCAGATGGAAACCCGCGCACGCAAGATAGTCGAGCAGCTGGGCGGCACCTGGTCGCGTTCGCGCGGGATGTGCTGCTGCCCGGCCCACGACGACCGCACTCCTTCGCTAAGCATCACGCTCGGGAAGCGTGCAATTCTTGTTCATTGCTTTGCCGGCTGCACGAACGAGGCGGTGATAGAAGCCATGGCCGGGCTCGGGATACGAATTGCGGACCTGTTCGATGGCACGAGTGGTCCGATCGTGGCCGAACCGCGCGAGGAAGTCGCCAATCGGAATGCGCTGAGGCTCTGGCGTGAGGCGTCGACCATCGCTGGCAGCCCCGCCGAGAAGTACCTCGTGTCCAGAGGCATCACGATTTCTTCGCCGGAGCTGCGTTTCCACCCGCGTATGCCGCTTGGGCCAAAGGGTGCTGTCCGGTTTCTACCCGCGATGGTCGCGGCCGTGCGCAGTGATGCCGGGATTCTGGCGCTGCACCGCTCCTTCCTCAATCTGGAAAAAAGCAGCTTGGCTTCATTTGATCAGCCCAGGCGTGCGTTAGGCAGCCCCGGTTCTGGGGCGGTGCGTTTCGCGTACCCGCATGGAGGACGCCTTGGCCTCGCAGAGGGAAACGAAACGACCCTCTCAGCGATGCAAATGTTCAAGGTTCCCTGCTGGGCGACGCTGGGAAACGAACGCTTCGGCTTGGCCACAATCCCGGAATCGGTGCACCAGCTGTATCTCTTTGTCGACAATGATGCGGGTGGGCACCTTGCTGAAGAGCGTGCGCGAGAGGCCTACGCTTGCGAAGGGCGGCTGATTGTCACCAGGCGTCCGGAGCTAACCGGCGACGACTGGAATGATGTGCTCATGCGCTCAGTCCGAGCTGCGGTCTGAATGTCGGTGAGAGGAAAGCGGGCTTGGGGCCTTGTGAGGCCCCCGGGCGGATTTATCCGAACGGACACCCGGACAAACCCAGGGCCTCTTCAGGAGGTCTCTCATGTCACACGCAAATACCGCTTTCGCATTCTCCGATCCCGCCGAGCCGCCAGTGCTGGCAGCGGCGAGGGCGCTGGCCGCCCGGCTCGCTGCAGATCAAGCAATTTCACGGCTCACTGTGAATGCAACGATGGCCGATCACTTCGGCGGTAGCGACGCCGAAGGACGCTGGTCCGTACGCGATGCCCATGCGGCACTTGAATTGGCGCAGGTGTTCTTTCTGGCGCAGGCGACCGAATTCTCACCTGCAATGTCACCCAGCTTTGCCGATGAGGCTTTCACGCGCCTTGAAGGTCTGGTCCCGACCCAGTCCAACCGGAGCGACGAGCAGATCGAGTGGCAACAATTCGCGACGCCGCCCCGTCTGGCCTGGATGGCTGCAAAGGCATGCGCGATTTCTGCCGCTGAACTGGTTCTCGAACCGTCCGCCGGGACCGGGATGCTGGGCGTATGGGCAGCGAAGGCAGCTGCGCGTCTTGCTCTCAACGAGATTTCGCCGCTTCGCCGCGAATGCTTGGGCGCCGTGTTTCCGGAGGCGACAGTGACGGGATTTGACGGGGAACTGATCGACGAACTTCTCACGCCCGACGTGGGTCCTAGCGTGGTGCTGATGAACCCGCCCTATTCGCACGGTATCGAGAGGGGCCACGATAGTCGCACTGGCGATCGACACTTGCGTTCTGCCTGGAAGCGCCTTCTGCCCGGTGGCCGCCTGGTGGCAGTGATGCCCGAATGGTTCGAGCTTCCGAAGTTCCTTGCTGGGATTGCCGGTCCCCTCTCGTTGCGCCTCAACGCGACGATCGAGCGCGGTTTCGTCAAGCAGGGCACATCAATCTCTACCCGGCTCCTGGTTCTCGACAAGGCTGATGATGGTACCAGCCCGATCATCGCCCAGCCTGGAAACTTTGCCGAGCTTCATCTGCTGATCGATATGCTGCCTGACCGGGTAAGCCTGCCCGCCGAGCCCAGCATCGGCATCAAGCCAGCCTTGCCGCTTCGACTGGTGGCGAACAGGACAAAACCGGCTCCACTTAAGGTCCATCCAGCCGCTGCGGCGCCGTCGATACTGCCGCTTGAATTTACTCCGCTCGAAGCACCTGCGCCGATCGAAAGCCAGGTTGGGCATTATTTGCCTTACCGACCGAGCCGGATCTCAATTGCAAATGCGGTCTCCCACCCGACACCGCTGGTAGAATCCGTCGCGATGGGTTCGATAACCGCACCCGTGCCCGAAGTGGTGCCTCAGCTTCCCTCGAGTATCATTGCTGAAGGCATCTTATCCGCAGCGCAAGCCGAGACCCTGATCTATGCCGCAAGCGCCCATGCCCGCGATCTGCCGGGCCGGTTCGAGCCCGACGACAAGGGCTGCGCCCTCAAGGCGAGCGCCGAGGGGCGCGCCTACCGCATGGGCTACTTTCTTGGGGACGGAACTGGTGCAGGCAAAGGCCGGCAAGTCGCATCTGTCATCCTCGACCGGTGGGTGAGGGGTGAACGGCGCCACATATGGATTTCCAAGAACGAAGCTTTGCTCGAAGACGCCCGCCGCGACTGGAGCGCGCTCGGTGGCCTTCCCATCGACATCCAGCCGCTCGGCCAGTGGAAGCTCGGTGTCCCGATCGGGATGCGCGAGGGCATACTCTTCGTTACTTATCCGACACTGCGCTCGGGCCGCAGCGACGCGACCCGGCTCGAGCAGATCCTCGAATGGGCAGGGGAGGACTTCGACGGGCTCATCGTCTTTGACGAGGCCCATGCGATGGCCAACGCCGCTGGCGGGGAGGGCACACGTGGCAAGGTCAAGGGATCGGAGCAGGGCATCGCCGGTGTTCGTATCCAGAATCTGCTGCCACGCGCCCGCGTGCTCTACGCATCGGCGACCGGGGCATCCGACGTCAATAATCTCGCCTATGCGACCCGTCTTGGCCTGTGGGGTCCCGAGACGGCTTTTGCCAATCGCGAAGCCTTCGTCGCGGACATCCGCGATGGCGGTATCGCTGCAATGGAACTGGTCGCCCGTGATCTGAAGTCACTCGGACTGTATGCGGCGAGGGCACTTTCATTCGCCGGAGTCGAGTACGAGATTCTCGAGCATTGCCTGACCCCCGACCAGGTAGCGGTTTATGACGCCTATGCAGACGCCTGGGCAATCATTCATTCCAACCTGCGCGAGGCACTCGAGGCAACCCGGATCGTCGACACTGACAGTGGCGATACCCTGAATTCAGGCGCCAAATCGGCTGCGCTTTCGGTGTTTGAAGGCACCAAGCAGCGCTTCTTCGCGCAGCTCCTTCTATCGATGAAGCTGCCGAGCCTGCTGCCTGCGATTGATACGGCACTTGCCGACGGCAACGCTGTTGTAGTTCAACTCGTCTCGACCGCCGAAGCCATGCTCAACCGCCGCCTCGCTGATCTCTCCGATGCGGAACGTGAAGCACTCGAAATCGATCTCTCCCCCCGCGAATACGTGGTCGATTACCTCACCAAGAGCTTTCCCGTGCGGTTGATGTCCGTGTTTACGGACGAGAACGGCAATGCCCGGTCCGAACCGATGAGTGATGAGAACGGTGCTCCTGTTCTCTGCCGCTCGGCGCTTGCCGCGCGCGATCGCATGATCGAGCAGCTTTGTGCCTTACCGCCGATCGCGACGGCGCTCGATGCGATCATTGAACGGTTCGGTGTCGATCAGGTCGCCGAAGTCACGGGCCGTACTCGCCGCCTGATTGTCGGACGCGATGGACGCCAGGTGCTCCAGTCGCGTTCTCCGCGCGCCAATGTCGTCGAGACGCGAGATTTCATGGACGGAACCAAGCGAATTCTGGTCTTCTCCGATGCCGGTGGCACCGGCCGCAGTTATCATGCCGACCTCGCGGCAAAGAACCAGATGCGCCGGGTCCACTTTCTACTTGAGCCCGGCTGGCGGGCCGATGCCGCAATTCAAGGGCTTGGCCGTACCAACCGCACCAATCAGGCTTCTGCCCCGCTGTTCCGCCCGGTGACCACCGATGTGCGTGGCGAACGTCGGTTTATATCGACCATTGCGCGTCGGCTCGACAGCCTCGGTGCATTAACCAGAGGGCAGCGCCAGACTGGTGGGCAGAACCTCTTCGATCCTGCCGATAATCTCGAGAGTACTTACGCCAAGGAGGCGCTTCATCGCTGGTTCGGTCTGCTGTTCGCAGGCAAGCTCGAAGCCGTTACGCTCTCTCGGTTTGAGGAATTGAGCGGGCTCAGGGTCGAAGGGCCCGACGGCGGGATGGTCGATGACCTGCCAACCATCCAGCGCTGGCTCAATCGCATCCTCGCGTTGCCTATTGCTCTGCAAAACGGGATATTTGACGAGTTTCTCGGCCTCGTCGAAGCACGGATCGACGCAGCACGCCAGGCCGGCACGCTCGACATTGGGGTCGAGACCATTGCGGTAGAGCAATACGAGGTGCTGACCGACACGCTACTGCGCACCGATGCGCTGTCGGGTGCGACTACGCATCTCCTGGAACTCGAGATCGCCCGCGCGCTCAAGCCTTTGCGTCTCGAACGGCTGGAAGAGCTCTACGGCTTTTCAGGTTCGCGTCAGCAACTTCTGCGCAATGCGCGCTCAGGCCGGATCGGGCTGCTTGTCCCGGCGCGAAGTCTGCTCACCGACGAAGGTACGCGTGTGGCCCGCTTCGAGCTTGTCCGCCCCTTGAAGCACGGACACATCACAGCCGATCAACTCGAAGAGAGCAATTGGGAAACGGTGGATCCAACCGAATTTCGCCGCCTCTGGCAGGCGGAGGTCGATGACGCTGCCACAAATCACAAGCGTGAGCGACTGCATCTTGCAACGGGCCTGCTGCTTCCGGTGTGGGACAAACTCCCTTCCGACTATGTTCGCGTCAGCCGGATTTCGGCGCGAGACGGACGCTCGCTGTTAGGCCGGGAGGTTCCGCTCCATTGCGTGCCCGAACTATGCCAGGTGCTTGGTCTTGAAGACGAACATGCCTTCTCGGCAGAGCAAGTCGTCGATGCGGTGATCGGGACCGGGCGGCCGATGCAAATCAAGAGCCGCGAAGCGCTCACGCTCAAGCGCAGCCTCGTCAACGGCGCGCAGCGGCTCGAACTGGCAGGTTGGTCGGCGTCGCGCCTCGACTGGTACAAGGCACATGGGTGTTTCACCGAGATCATCCGTTATCAGACGCGGCTTTTCGTTCCGACCACGAACGCAGTGGCGGTCTTGGCGCGGCTTGCAATCTGATTTTGACGAACCTTGCCAAATGGCATTAAAATGCTATATGCTGCCATATGGAGAATAGTCATGCTGGCTTTGCAACCCGTTGATACCGTCCCCCACGCCTTTCGGCCCGACCCTGTAACCCAGGAGGAAGCAGCGGCGATGTTCCGCGCCGTGCTGAACCTGTTTGGGAAATGGGAAGTAACGGACGAACAGGCAGCGACTTTGCTCGACATGCCGGTTCGCTCCTACCGGCGATGGAAGGCTGAGGGGCCGGGCCGTGTCTCGCGCGATGGTGCGGCGCGGCTCTCCAACCTGATGGGTATCCACAAGGCGCTGAGGATCATCTTTTCCGAAGCCCAACGTGGCTACGCCTGGATCAAGGCAGGTAACGCCGCCTTTGCCGGAGCGAGTGCGCTCGACGTCATGCTTGGCGGCGAGCTGACCGATATCATGCGGGTGCGTCGCTATCTTGATGCCGAACGTGGTGCCTGGTGATTGATCCCAAGGCGATTCCGGTTGCGCAGGTCGAGTGGAAAGGTGCTGTACGGATTATCCGCAGTGCCTTTCCACCGATTGACCTGTTCGAAGACATCTCAGACCCTGCAGATTGGCCGCTGCTGATCTCCGCCGAGCAAAAAACCAATCCCCGCATTATGGCGACGATCGGCAATCTCGATCTGGTACCTGCTGACCGCCGGGTAGGGGGCAACGGCGCATCCTATCTGATGGCCCCGTTCACGCATGTCAGCACTGACCGGCCAAGTCGCTTCACCGATGGGACCTACGGCGTCCTATACGCGGGGGATGCATTCGAAACTGCGCTGTTCGAGACAATCCATCACCATGCCCGTTTCATGGCTCGCACTGTAGAAGCGCCAGGCTGGACCTCACAGTTCCGTGAGATCATCCTTTCGGTAAGCGCCGATCTTCACGATCTTAGGAGCCTTGCGGCAGGCGATTCCGCGCTTGATCCCGACAACTATGCTGCATCGCAAGCCCTCGCTGTTGAACTCAAAGGGGGCGGGGCCGAAGGTCTTGTCTATCCGAGCATCCGGCATCCGGGTGGTGAGTGTGTCGGCTTGTTCTACCCGGATTGTGTATCCGACCCCACTCAGGGACGTCACCTCGATTACCACTGGGACGGAACAGGTGTCGATCTGGTTCGAGACGCTGGTACAGGGGCGATGTTTCGAGTGGTGGCTACTGCGTAGAATGACGCTCCAGCCCCAAGGTTTTGGTGCTTCGGTCTTTGTAACTTTACGATTTAATTTCAGTCATTTGATTACTCTGGGCATGTTCCCGAATGCACGCATCGAAAATATCTTGGCCGAGCGCTTGTGGCATCTCGCAGGAGCGTTTTCCGAGAAGGATCAGGCGGCGGCGCTCGTCGCGCAGCTCGGCTCCAAATACCAGGTCCGTGTTGGGTCGTGACGGTAAGGCATCGACGATTTCAAAAAAGGCTGACTCCTTGCTCCCGTCGCTTGCTTGTTCGGCCAGTTCAGCAATCAACCAGGCCGAACTTTTCCGTAGACGCAGGCCCGATGCGCGAACTTCATGGTGCTGCCATCCGTCCGATTCACCCAGAAACATTTGGTATTGAAGTCGGCGGTCCGGACGCTGAACCCGGCGACACCGCTTCCGATTTTTTCGTCACCTTCGGGATGGCGGGCTAACGCAGCCATCAACACCTTTGCATCTTCTGCACTGACTTTGTCGCCAACGTCGTACTTGTGAAGCATCGTGTTCAAATAATCGACGGCGTCGCCCTTCTTGTCGAAATGCAGATCACCTAAATCGAACGGCTTGGCAGGCATTTGCAACCTCCTACGTCAAGAACTCAAGGTGTCTTGGCTATCTTTATCATCGGCCAATAGCTTCTCACGAATTTCACGAATGATGATAGCTGGGATGTCCATTGTCTCAAACTGGGCGTCGCGCTCTAGTGCCCATTGCATACATCCTTCTTTAGTTAGGTCGTCCCTGGCAATCTTCTCGTAGAGGCTTACCGCGCTCATGCGAGACAGGCCCAGTTCCATCAATGACAGGAGAGTGCGCGTCGAAACGCCAAATTCGAGCTGTGTCCCGATATCCAGGTAGTCGTCGATCAGGTCCTCGCGGCCAATCTCGCGGAGATGGAGGTGGAGAATGTCCATGTATGCTGACAAATATTTTGGAGCTCTGAATCGGGCGACCTGTTCGACAAGCTCCATCGTTTGCCGGATCAGCGTGGGCAGGACGTAAGACCGTCCATGCGTATGGTGATACTCGATATTCTTCCTTATCATCGCTGCGAGCGAAAGGCCCTTAAGCCATTGCACGACGATGACGACATAGAGCGGGATCAGACTGTCAGGCATGAAAGCCGGATATAGGTGCTCGTTGATTCTGCGCATTATCGTAACGAACCGATCATAACTGTCTTGGCTCTCGACCGGAGCGGGGATCAGGTTTTCGACATCCTTTTGGTAGTTTCGAAAAGCATTGAGCAGTGACTGGAGTCCCAGCGCGCTCACGCCCGGGTGACGTTCGGCGATGTTAGAGCCGATCTCGATCGTGTCCGCCAAAGCGGCAAGTTGCGCGTCGATCTTCGCGATGGTTGCGGGATTATGACGCTTCGCGAATCCCGCCTGCTCGATCGAACCCAAGCGGAGGTAAGTCGCCAGAAGGTATGCACCAACCTGTTCGAATTGACCAACATCAGGCAGCTCTGACAGTGGCGTATCTGCCCTCCTTTCAAGATAGTCGGCCATGCCGTCACCCGTCTCAAGAACGGCGTCGCTTTCGCGCTTGATTGGATAACGGGATCGTATGGGGACGCCGTTGGGCCAGGCGGTGGTGTCGTCCGGATCGATGCAAACGATGTTTCCCTGAAACTCGTTACCCCATCGGCCAGCTCGTCCCGCGAGATTCCAGAAATCATGAGGCTCCATCGGATGCCCAATGCCTTTTCTTGGGCCACGAACGACAATCGTGCGGCACGACAGGTTCACGCCTTCGATCAACGTCGAAGTGCAAACCAAAAAGCGAATTTTCCCGCTACGAAATAGGCGCTCCACCTCCTGACGTATCAGGGATGGCATGTTGCCGTAATGAAACGCCACGCCCTTAAGAACGAGAGATGCTAGAGAAAAATTGGGATGGACGCCCTTTTTTGCCAGATCGGCAAGTTCGACCAACTCCTTGTCTGTACCATCGACCGGAGGGATCAATTGGGAAATCAGGTCGGCGATATCTTCGGCGTCGCCTGCACGATTGGCATATACCAAGGTGCCGCCGCGCTCCCCGACTGCCGCCGCTATGAAGGCCAGCTTCTTGCTCAATGTGCCTGGTGAGCTGCTAAGCTCCAACACACCGATCTGCTCAGAAATGACGCCTTGGCGTATCGAAAGCTTCCATCGTTTTGGTTTACGAGGAACCTGCTCAGCGACGATCAGGTTTTGAATGACGGTCGGCGAGTCGCTGTCAACAAAATCTACGTCTGCCGCACTTGGAGCGTCCGCCAGTAATTCTTCAGGATTTTGCGTCGCAGGGCTGATGAACACGGCCTTCAGGTTGGGGTTAGTGCGCTCGAGCCGTTCGATAGCATCCTGCAGAATGACGCCCCGCTGGTTGTCGCCAATCTTGTGAGCTTCATCGACGACCAGCAAATCGACGTGGACGTCATCGCCGAGTACGTTGGCAAGAAGGTGAAGCCGCTCCTGCGTGAACACGAGGATGAGTTTGTTTCCCCCCTCGTACGCGGCATCATATTTCTCCCGGAGCGGGAGGGATGAAACCTCAATTTCTGCGCCTCTGCCCAGCAGCAAGGTCAAGTTCGTCTCGATTTCCGAAACCAGTGCCCTCGTCGGTGCGAGATAGACCGAGACGCGCGTTTCAGCCGAGCGCATATGATTGATCAGCCACTGCAAGACGAGGAACGTCTTGCCGGAAGCTGTAGGGGCGGACGCCGATAACCATGTGTTTTTCGTGGCGCTATCCCAAAACCGCTGCTGGAAATCGTTGACTTGCAACCAGTTTCCGCTGGATTCCATGAGAACAGAATGATCCAACTTTCGGCGCTGGGCTTCCATTCGCAGTCCCAGACCTAAGCGGCCCTCCAAGTCCGTCTCCAGCAATTCGCGATTGTTCGCGAGGGCCACCGCGCGGAAATTGGATAGCTTATCAAGCAGGACCGCCCCGGCATCTTTCACGGGCTGTGAATCTGCCAGCGTGACGGCACCGGTCGCAATTCGCAGCGCGATCTCCTGATGCTGTCGGATTTCGGATCGAGCCAGGATACTTCCGGCAAACAAGAGCCGATGCCAGTCGATATCGGGGTCTTCCGCGGGTTCAGGCTCAAGATGGTCCAGCTCAGTCCTAACGGTGCGACGGGTTAGGACAGCTACATCGTCTTTGATGCCCTCGTTCACCAGCCACTTGGTCAACTCTTCGAGGCTCATTCAGTGAGCCCCATCGCTTTGAGGAATGCCTTCCGGAACCCATCCGCTGAAGGCAGAGGGATGCAAAGCACCTCGATCTCAATTTGATCCAGCTTTTCGGCAGTCAGTCGCGTTCCAATCCGCGTCTTCAGGTTTTCGAGCTCAGTCTTGGCGGCTTTTGTAATTTCCTCCGCCACCGCCTTGACGCCGTCGCTAGGATAGAAGGCTGCATCAAACCCGATCAGCGCGATTCCGCAGTATTTGACGCGCTTTGACTGCTTTGAGTCCTTGTTAAAATACTGCCGGAGCGCGGCCGTGACAGTCGGGTCAGACAGGTCGGCTTTGTCGCTCAGAAGGATCAAGTCCTTTTCGCGCTCGGCACCTTCGTGGTCCGGCTCGATTAGGAAGGGGGCAATTGAAGCGAAGCAATCTTTGATCCCTTCGCTGACGTCTTTGTATACCTTGGATTCACCCCAAAAAAGCTTCAAAATTCCGTCGTCCGTCACCCCCGCATATACACCATCAGCGCCATGATAGTGCTGTCTGGTATCCGTCTTCAGGTCCATCTTGCAGAGGATTTGCGGCAGCTTCAAAAAGCGCTCGGCCAGCAGAAAGAGCAGCATCTCACCGCCTTCGCCGGTTCGCGCGAGATCCGTGAACGACCGCTTGGCCTCTTCGTGCAACGCTGCAACAGCCTCACCGCTCTTGTATTTTTCGTCCCGCGCCTTGGCTGCGGCCATCCTTGCCCGAGGTATTGCGTAGGTGGTCACCGCATTTCGCATAAACTCGGCAAGCCGATGGGGTTCTACGCGGCCATTGGCGTCGACGGTCAGGCAATGGCAGTGAATTTTTACGAGATGCCCGTCGAGAACGACGTCGCGCTCGACGAGTTCGAGGTGAACTTCGAGGGCCTCCGGGTCACCGGTGAGTGCGGCATTCAAATCATCGACCGTGATGTCAGACAGGTCATCCCCCAGAAGTAGCGACCGGTTGCAGTCAAACTGCCATATTCTATGCATTTTTGGCGGTTGAGTCCCGGAGGTATTTATCCACTGCTCTAATCTATCGTTTGCTGCTTGAAGACATCCCAATGGATGCATCCGGTGACCCGTATCCGGCAGGCGGGATCACATCTCGCTGCAGCTTCAGAACTGCCCAATCTTGGGGGCGCCCGTCGGCTATGTCGGCGATTGCGGACCCACCCATTGTTTGGGCCGAATGTATACTTTCCTAAGTCTTGTGTCCTGAACCGGGCAGGCGGAGGCCGGCCCGCCCACAGTCACCAAGAGGGAAGGGGGCTTGGTTCTGAATGAGCCGAATGAGCGTCGAAGGTCGATGCCTGTGCTCATATTCAGGAGTAAGTACCATGATCAAAACGATCCCGCTGACCAAGTTGGTCCAGTCCCCTCGCAATGTGCGCCGTTACGGTGACCCCGCCGCAGATTCCGAACTGAAAGCGAGCATTGCAGCCCATGGGTTGTTGCAGAACCTCATCGTTCGTCCTGCGGCTCGTGGCAAATTCGAGGTCGAAGCCGGAGAGCGCCGCCGGTGCGCCTTGCTAGCGCTTGCCGAAGAGAAAGTCCTGCCGAAGGGCTACGAGGTTACCTGCCTCGTGCTTGAGGACGATGCGCAAATCGCAGTCGAAACGAGCCTGGCCGAGAACTTCCATCGCCTCGCGATGAACCCCGCCGACGAAGCACAGGCGTTCGCTGCCCTTATTGATGCTGGTGCCTCGACGGAAGATGTCGCGCGCCGCTTCGGGCTGACGGTACGCTTCGTAGAAGGCCGTTTGCGTCTCGCGACACTCGCGCCTGTCGTCTTCGATGCTCTGGCATCCGGTGAAATCACTCTCGATCTCGCCAAAGCTTTCGGCGCGACCTCCGACCAGGAAATTCAGGCTCGCGTCTACGAACAGGCGTCCTCGGGGTATTATGCGCCCAGCGCCGACAGTATCCGGCGCATGGTGCTCTCCGGCACGGTTCGCGGCAGCGATGCTCGGGCCCGCCTTGTAGGTCGCGAAGCCTATATCGCTGCAGGTGGCCGGATCGAACGCGAACTCTTCGACGACGATGACAGCGAGTCCTGGGTCGATGTCGCGCTTCTCGAAACGCTCGCCGCAGAGGAGATGGAAAAGCGCGCCAAGGCGCTCGCAGCAGAGCAGGGTCTTGCCTGGGTAAGGCCGACGCTTGACGCCTATGCCAGTCACGATCTCGTCGAAGGCCTCATTCGACTTCCAGCCGAGCCGGCTCCGTTGACTGACGCCGAACTTGCCCGCCTTGACGAGCTTGATGCCTCGTACGACGAGCATGCGGCCATTCTTGAGGACGAAGACAGCGCCGAAGAAGCAATTGCTGCGGCCGAGGCGACGATCGAAGCTATCGAGCGCGAATGCCAGGACATTCGGGCAAAGCCCCCGGAGCTGGCACCCGAACTGAAGGCCGATGCCGGAATGATCCTCGTTCTCTCGCGCGACGGCACACCGGTTCTCCAGCCGGTGTTCTACGGCGAGCGCGACATCGAAGTCGTTGGTGACGAAGATGTCGTCGAAGTCGTTGCGAGTGTCGGCAGTGATGGCAGACGCCGTGCAACGCTTTCCAAGCGTCTGGTCGACGAACTTGCGATGCAACGTCGTGACGTGCTCGCGCTCCACGTGGCATCGGATCCCGGCCTTTCGCTCGACATCATGGTCTTCACCCTCGCGGATGCCGACACCCACGACTGGCGGTCACACGCGGCCACGACCTTGCGTGGCGGCGTCCCCGCGGGTCCGATTGTAGGGTTCGAAGCGAAGGATGCGCCGGCAAGCGCATCACTTGCGGACCTGCGCTCGGGTCTCGATGAGAGCTGGCGATCTGGCGAAGACGCTTCGTCGCGCTTCAAGATGTTTCGGGCACTCGCTGATGAAAGTCGCGCAGCATGGCTCGGCTTCGTCGTCGCTCGTACGCTCGAGGCGAGCCTTAACATGGCTGGCGAACGTCAGATCACGTTCCAGGATCATCTGGGCAGCACGATCGGCATCGACATGGCACAATGGTGGCGTCCGACCGCGGCGAACTACTTCGACCGCGTCTCGAAGCAGGTCATCCTTGATGCGCTCACCGACGTTGGCGGTTTGGAACTGTCCTCGCGCTTCGCATCGGTGAAAAAGGGCGATCTCGCGATGAGCGCCGAGCGCGTCTTCGCGGGGACCTACATTACCGAGGTCGAAGTTCGGGAAAGGGCGCTCGCCTGGGTGCCCGAAGTCATGCGCTTTGCCGAGCAGCCGGAAATTCCTGCCCATAACGAAGCGCAAGGTCCCGACGCGGATTGTGTCGCCAACGACGACAATCAGCCCCCGAGCGAGCTGGCCGCCTGACCTCCTCCTGACAGGAACGGCTGCTCGCCACCGTGAAGCGGTCCTCCGGCACATGCCGGGGGGCCGCTTCCTTCATGGAAAGAGAGTGGAGGGGGCTCCGGGATCTCCGGCACTGACCGACGAAACTGTCGTCAGGCCATTTCAGGAGATCCAACATGGCCTATCGCAAGGGACAAAGCAGCGGATTGTCGCCTGCTGCCCGTATCACCCAGGAAATCATCGCCCGCCTCGAGTCCGGCACGAAGCCGTGGATCAAGCCATGGCGCGGTGTGCCAATCTCGCGCCCATTACGCGCGTGCGGCGTCCCTTATCGCGGCATGAATGTTTTCTGGCTCTGGATGGTTGCCGATATGTGCGGTTACGCCTCGCCGTTCTGGATGACCTACAATCAGGCCAAAGAATTGGGTGCGCAGGTGCGCAAGGGCGAAAAATCCACCATCGCCATCTTCTACAAGAGCTACACCAAGGAAGTCGAAGCTCCCGACACCGGCGAAAAAACCGACGAAAGTCGTCGCGTGTTGAAGGCCTATCCGGTTTTCAATGCCGATCAGGTCGAAGGCCTTCCGGAACGTTTCCATCCCGCCGCGACGCTTGAAGTGGTTGAACCCGAGGGCCGTCAGGCTGAACTCGACTCATTCTTTGCCAGTGTTCCGGCCGTCCTGCGGCATCAGGGCGACGAAGCCTATTATGAGCCAGTGGCTGACCGGGTGACAATGCCGCCCGCGCATCTCTTCTCGGGCTTCGACCACTATTACGCGACGCTCGCACACGAGCTGTCGCATTGGACCGGCCATGCCAGCCGCCTCGACCGTAATCTCAAGAATCGATTTGGTTCTGCAGCTTACGCCGCCGAGGAACTCATCGCCGAACTTTCGAGCGCCATGCTTGGCGCTGAGCTCGGTCTGCCAGTCACCCACCTCGATAGCCATGCGAGCTATATCGAGCACTGGCTCAAGCTCCTGAAGCAGGATGACCGTGCCATTCTCACCGCTGCCGCAAAGGCGGAGGAAGCATCAAGGCTTCTGCTCAAACTCGGAGGACGGATCTCTGCCGAAGATACCGACGAGGCGTCTGCCGACGCTGCGTTGGCCGCCTGAAGGAGGGTGTCATGGGCCGATCGGTTAGCTCCCCCAGCGGGGCCATCGTGGCCTTCACGGTGCTCGAAGTCGAAAACGACGACGACTGGGACTTCGAATATGAATGGCTCCGCGAGGATCTGCGTGAGCGCGCTGGGCGGGCTTTCCCTTCCCTGATCGCGCACGACGGTTGGCGGGGGTGCGAAGACCGCATCCTCATGCGCAATGCCTACGCGGATTTCGGCGTGTCGGTTTACGCCGGCCTGGTTGCGGTGTGGATCGTCGAGCGTGACGATGGCGCCTATTGGGATGCCGATTGGCGCACGGCCAGATCGCCGAGGGCACAACGCTGGCTGTCCCAGATCGCCTCCCGCTTTGAAGCGTTGTTCGGCGACTACGTCTGCCTCGGTCACATGTCGAACGGTGAGGGCGTCTACGCAAAACGGGTAGCCTGATGCGCCAGTCACTTTGGTCGTGGCGAAGTGCCTGTCCTCCCTGACGAAGCTTGCTTTTGCACTCATGGTCTGAAGCCATGCGAGAGAGGCCCTGGGCCAGCCGCCAGTCTGCCGCAACCCGGCTTGCGCAGGCCCGAGTTGGCCCGGCCCTTTGGGCCGTTGGCCTGCCCGCGCCAGCCTGCCCAAGCGGGTTTCCCCCTGTCGGGTGCGGAGACTGCCTCAAGCTGGCCCTGACGGGCTCTCGCTGGCGCAGCCATGAGCGGGTGCGTCAGCCTCACGCCAGTCAGGAGGACAATACCCATGCACTCATCATTTTCCGAGCAACTTGCCGGCCTCGACCTTTCCGGTTTTTCGATTGGTCCTGCCCCGGTTTCCACCAATGATTTTCCGGTCCACGAAGCGGTCGTCCAGACTCTCGAAGCGGTCTGGTCCGATCTATTTGCGATGGTCTCTGGGACTGCGCTGGAGGCCGATGCCGAGGACCTCGGTTGGGCGTTCGTCAACATCTTCCATCGTTCCGCGACCCGCAAATCGGCCGCAGTCGACCGCGCAACCGACGAGGTCCGAGCACTCCTCGCCACTGCCGATGGATCCGAAATTCACACCCATGAACTCGAGACCCAGGTTGAGCGTGCGCAGTGTGCCGAAGGCGCCATGCTTGCTCTCGAAGAGATGCGTGAGGTGGCCGCTGCCCTCTATCTCAACGAGTTCGGATCTTCGTGGAAACCTGTGTCGAGCTCGCGCTTCAATCACAGTGCCATGCTGACTTCTGCGCTTGTCGAGGGCCGCGAGTTCGTCCGAGCTCGGTCCGAAGCGAAACGCCGCGCCGCCATGCCAGAAGGTACGCCGGTGATCTTTGCCGGTGGCCGCACACGCCATCCAAACGAGCAGGACGCTCTCACCTTTGCCAACAATGTCTGGGCTACTCTGGACAAGGTCCACGACCGGGTTCCTGACATGGTTCTTGTCCACGGCGGTGATACCAAGGGTGTTGACCGTCTGGCATCCTCATGGGCGGAACGACGCAACATCCCGCAAATCAGCTTCTCCCTCGACATGCGCCTCGGGGCACGCGCAGGCTTCAAGCGCAACGAGCGTATGCTCTCGCTCGACCCCCGTTATGTCGTCGCCTTTCCCGGAAACGGAGTCCTGGAGCGCCTCGTCATCGAAGCCAAATCCCGTCGGATCACGGTTGTAGATCGCCGTGGTCCGCTGGGCACTTCCCCCAAGCGCGCGGCGCAGGATACCGACTGATGCGTCGGGCATCGCGCCAGCGCTATCGGCGCTGGCGCAGCCCGTCAGAGGAAAGAGATCGCTTGTTATCGTGGGCAAGACGATTGGTGCTTGCCCGCACATATCAGGAGATTTCTCATGACTGATTTTCAGGCAATCATGGCGGACTTTGCTGTCCGCCAGGCCGAACGCGCGGCGCAGGCGCAAAGTGAAATCCAACGGCTCAAGGCAGCTATCATTGACCCGCTGCGCAATGCCGAAATTGCCCGCGTAGAAATCCGCTTCGATGGGTGCGGCGACAGCGGTGCGGTCGAAGAATGCGTCTTCTCTGATGCCGTCGGGGCGAGTGTTCCGTGTCCCGAAGTGACGATCGACTATGCTGGAGAAGGCGACGACCAGAGCCTCCATTCCGCCATCGAGCAACTGACGTACCTTGCTCTCGAACGCCATCATCCCGGATGGGAAATCAATGATGGTGCCTGCGGCGAACTGATCATCGACGTGGCTACGCCGAGTTTCGTTCTGGACTGCCAGCTGCGTTACACGGCGACCGACGACCATTCGACTGATCTCTAGGAGAAGTGCGATGGCTCATTGCTATTATCACGCCCTATCGTCGGTCCGGAAATGGGGAGGGGTGGTGGAAGATTACCTGCCGCTCCACCAATGGTTTGACCAGTCGAAGGCGATCTTTGCTGATCCGCGGCACCGGGCCCTTCGGCACCATGCCGAAGGCATTTTCATGCTTGAAACGCTGTTCGGGCCTACCATCGTCAACGCCGACAGCCGTGTCGTGCCCGTTCGTCTTATAGGCGAGCAGCACGTCCGCGAGGACTTGGGTGCGATCCCTTCCTTTGCGGATTGGGGGCGCCTCATCACGCCCCAAGACTGGATGTTGCGGGGGCATCGCCTGGACGGGCCGATGCCGCTTGGCACTGTGGAGACTGGTGCTAGCGGTGCGTTTTCAGGTGGTCATTCGTCGGCTTCGGGAGGAGCTTTCGTCGTCGAGATATGATGTCGCCTTGAAGGCAGGCGAGGTCGGGGGGGGGCACGTCGCAGCCCGTCAATGCGAAAAGTCATGGCTTAGCCTGTGCAAGGCACTCGGGACCAACCCGGCCTGTAAGCAAACCTTTCCTGAAGCACCCCCGTCGAGACGCGCAACCCCGATCAGGTCCGGCCGAGTTGCCGGGCTGCGCCCGGCTGCCCGCACCACCCGAACCAAATCGAGGTTTCCCTTCGGTGCGCTTCGCCGGGGCCGCTTCCTAGTCGGGTTTGCAGCCGGGATGGACCCGGAATGCTCGATCAGGAGAAAGACCATGACCAATCTCGTTATCCTCGTTGGCCGCATTGCCCGCGATCCCGAAACCCGCACTACCCAGGGCGGCACCAACATCACCTCGATCTCGGTCGTCACCGACCGTCCCGCCCGCAAGGACGGCAAGACCTACAAGGACGAAAACGGCTACACCGCCAAGGACAGCGAATTCCACCGTGTGACCTGCTTCAACGGTCTCGGCCAGAACGTCGCCAAGTACTGCACCAAGGGCCAGCTCGTGACGGTCGAGGGGCGCATCCACTATACGCAGTGGGAAGACCAGGACGGCGCCAAGCGCTACGGCTGCGAGATCATCGCTGACAAGGTGGACTTCCTCACCAAGGGGCGGGCGTCGAACAATGAGGGTGCGCCCGACATCGATGAGGACTGAGCGCCTTCCGCAAACAACAAGGCTCCGATGGTTCGCGCCATCGGGGCCTTTTTTGTGATCGCTGGCGTGAACGGCGGGGCGGGGCATCGAGCCCACACCCCGCCGCGGTTGAAGTGTCAGGCGGGGGAAAGCCGCTTGAGAGCATCGCCGATCCCGATGGTAAGCGATGCGCGGATGAGCTGCTTCAGTTGCGCGGGTTCGATCGTCTCGGCTCCGCATTCAAGAAGAACCTTGCCCAGTTCGCCGGCTGCTTCATCACGGAGCCTGGCCTCCTGTGCATCGAGTTCTTCGCGCTGCTCGCGCAGCTTCTTGAGCGCATTACGCGCGCTCGGTTTGGACCTGGCCATCAGATTGTCCTTTCGCTGGCCGTTGGTCCCCTCCACGCGCGACAGTGCCAGCATGGGGCCATGTAGGAAAACGGTTTTTGCCGCGATGCTAGTGCTTCTCACGCTGACGTTGGAGAGGTCTCTCTCGCAGAAAAACCAAGTGTGATGCGGGCTTTGGGGCCGCGTCAAGGACGACGGGGCCCCACCATTTTTACCGGGCAAGCCCGGCAAAAATCGTTTCCCCCATCGCCGCTTCGCGGCCGCGCTACGCGCGGTCCCTGACCCGGCCCGTCGCCCACATCCTCGCAGCTCCTGATGCGACGCATCGAACATCAGGAGGAAAGATCATGTACGCTTCACTGAATATCGCGCAGGGTTCATTCCAGGCAGATCAGGCAGCCTTCGTTGCCGCACTCGACAAGGCTCATGCCCGGTCCCTTCACAGCTACTTCACCCAATATGTCCTGACCGATGGTGAGGCAGGTTACATCGCGGTCGATGAGGGCGATTACGGCGCACTGCCCAAGGCCATGCTGGACCGGGTCATCGACACAGTGCCTGGAAAGCTGAGCGATGAATTCTGATGCCACACAAAAGGAGGAAGTCCGTCAGGGCTTCCTCCTTTCTTTTTGCTCGGGTCCCGTATTGTCGCTCCCGTAGGCATCGCGCGAGCATTCCCTGCAGCATCAGCCCTCGGCGGTAGACGCATCGATTTCCTCCAGCCGATCGGGCAACTCGAGTACCTT
The DNA here is from genome assembly GCA_017643305.1 of Marinibacterium sp. GTDB lineage: Bacteria > Pseudomonadota > Alphaproteobacteria > Rhodobacterales > Rhodobacteraceae > HXMU1420-2. Next base: position 20,142 of record JAEPNQ010000047.1, read on the forward strand.
CATGGCCGCTGCTGAAATGGCCTCGGCCTTCGTCGGAAAGGCTTCCGCCGAACTGATCGACACGCCGCTCGAATAGGTCACGGTTGCCTGGAATCCGTTGCCTTTGGGCGTCGCGCTCAGTGTTACATCCGCCATAGCCATGCTCCTGGTGGGGTGCCCGCGACACCATTCTTCCTGCCGGCGGACTCGATCGATCTTTAACACAATCGGCAATCGAGCGGCATGGTATTCATCCCCGGGTCTTGGGACGTCAAAACCGCCGATCCCGTGCAGGTCGTGACACTGGGACCTACCCTCTAAGCTGGGGACAGAGGTGCACACCGAACGCAGTAGCTGCTGCTGGTGAAGCTGAGTTAGATTAGCGAGTAACGGCCGATTTTGGCGAGTGGCAGTTTCTTGCTGCCTAATCTCAGCGCGACCTTGCCATGGCTCTGTCAATCGGAGACGAGCTGTAGCAAGTCTGACAGCACCCAATTGGGTCCAATTTTCAATCAGGTACAGTTAGTCTGACAGCTCCGCAACGAGTTTTCCGGCGAACCCCCAATCTTCAAATTCAACTTCTTGAATCACGACATGGACGTGCTCGGGCCTCTTACCGAGGTGCTCCACCATTAAATCTGTGACACCTTTTACGATCTCTCGCTTGGCTTCCTTGGTAGCGCCCTTGGTAAACTGGACATTGATATAAGGCATCGCGGCAAATCCTGTTCAAAAATATGATGTGAAATCATGGGCTTCTGTCCGAATGCCGATGAATCATCAATGTCGCCGTGACCGGCAACTTTGCCTGCTTCACAATCCCGAACTCGTCGGTGGGGCGATTCTCGGGCAATTCATTGCAGGCATTGCAAGCCCGACCGATCAATCTGACTTTTTCTCCGAGCCGGAGAACATCGATTTCCATTCCTTGGAACCGGGCTTAGCTTGCCATTTCATCTTGTCGGACAGAACACTCAGGCCCTCAGAGACAGACGGGCGAACCTTGATCTGGTCATACCAACGTTTCACATTTGGATAATCTTCAAGGTCCTGGCCCTGCATTTTTCGGGGCCTGACCCATGTGAACGTAGCTATATCGGCTATCGAAAATTCGTCCGCCAGATATTCATGATCCGCCAGCCGGTTATCGAGCACTTTGTAAAGGCGAGCGGCCTCTTGTGTGTAGCGGTCTACCGCATATTCGATCTTCTCGGGCGCGTATGTTCTAAAATGGTGTGCCTGCCCGAGCATCGGCCCCATGCTACTCACCTGGAAGAAAAGCCATTGCAGGGCTTCCAGCCTTTTCACTTCAGACTTGGGAAGAAGCTTTCCGGTCTTTTCAGCCAGGTAGAGCAATATGGCGCCAGATTCGAATATCGCAACCGGCTCGCCATTTGGACCATCGTGATCGATGATGGCGGGAACCTTGTTGTTTGGACTGATCTTAAGAAATGCCGGATCGAACTGTTCACCGGCCAGAATATTGATTGGCGTAACTTTGCCAAGCAATCCCAATTCCGCCAAAGCAATCGTCGCCTTGTATCCGTTGGGAGTAGGCCAGAAAAACAGTTCGATCATAGCGTGCGACCTGCTCCCCTTATCCGACGATCTTGAGATGATTCGAACGGTCGAGAAGCATTCCCGGGTTCATAATCCAATCTGGATCAACAGCATTCTTTGCGCCAGCCAACATATCCCGGAAAAGCGGGTCCACTTCCTTGTCGTACCACGGACGGAAGCTGCGTCCGACCGCATGGTGGTGCGTGATTGTCGCGCCAAGCTCCGATATCGCATCAGAAGCCACGTCGGAAAGCGCCTGGTAATGTTCAAGGCTCGTCTCGTGCGTGGAAGGCGCAACGACGGAATAATAGGGCGCCGGCCCATCGGGATAGAGGAAGGAGAATCTGCGGCAAACAATGCCACCGCCGGTCAGCGCTTTTTGCGCCTCGCTGACCCGGCGAATAATTTCCGTGTCCACGGCTTCGAATTTGTCCCAGGTATAGGCCGTTTCAAAGGTAAAGCTGACCACGCCCATCGCAGCGCGCGTATGCATCAATCGCGGCAGGTAACGGAATTGCTCGCGCCAATTCCCCTGCGCGCCGCTGCGGCTTGACTTCAAGGCATCGCCGCCCGATCCGGTCTTGGTCACGACTTCACCGCCGTGGTCCTGGCAAATTTCAACGCCGCGCTCCAGCCAGACATCCACGGGATGATCCGCAGATTCAAAGCCAAGCAGCAGCACAGATTTTGTGCCATCACCAGCGCCATAAAACTGGGCATCTTGCGCGTCCAGATAACGACAATTCGCAGGAAACAGGCCTGCCTGTGTGATCTGCCGAATGGCTGCGGCACCTTGATAGAACGTGTCAAAGGTGATGGTCGCATTCGCCCGGAAGACCACTCGCCCCTGAAGCTTCATCCATGCCTGTGTGATAATCCCGAGCGAGCCTTCAGAACCGATAAAGAGGCGGTCGGGATCCGGGCCGGCACCTGATCCCGGCAATCTGCGATTTTCTATCGTTCCGCGCGGCGTTACGACCCTGAGGCTCTGCACCATATCGTCAATATGGGTAAGGTGGGTAGCATAGTGGCCCGAAGAACGCGTCGCAATCCAGCCGCCAAGCGATGAAAACTCCCAGGATTGCGGAATATGTCTCAATGTGAGGCCGTGCGGCTTTAGCTGATCTTCAAGCGAAGGCCCAAGCGTACCTGCCTGGATAAGTGCGCAGCGGGAGACCGGGTCAACCTCCAGCACCTGGTTCATGTTCCCCAAATCGATAATTACCGAACCGTCGCAATCCTCCGGGGCAGTAAAGCCGTCCGTGACACTTGATCCGCCGCCATATGGAATTGCCGCATAGCCATTATCACCGCACCAATCCAAAACTGCGGCAACCTCGGCCTCGTTGCGAGGATAGGCAATCACATCAGGCGGATTGGTAAAATCTCGCCGAAAAATGCGCGTCAGGTCCTTGAAGCTCTTGCCGTAGGAATGAGAAACGCGATCCCATTTGTCTGAATTACAAAAAGACGACAAGGAAGCAGGGATGGAGATCCGCGATTCCCTCAACTCGATTTCCTCGAGCGTTGGATCAGACAAGACCACCGGCTCATCAATGCCCAGGCGTTTGCCAACGCGAACGGCCATTTCCTTGACCTCAGCCTGGGAAATGACCTCGTCTTCGTATCCCCAGCTATGCCATTTGCGCCTCTTACCATAGTAGCCAGCTTGCTCAGTCATGATTCAATGCCCTCAGAAATCAGTTTGAGCACCAGAAGTTAACGGGTCGACGAACCTATTCTATTGCCATTGAAGTCAGTTTTTTGACAGATTCATTCAACTTCGTGCGCGGCCGGGATCTCCCTTGGATTGGAAAATTCAGACAAGAACCTCGGCTATTGCGGGCTGCTACAGGCCTCATGTTCAGGCGCGAGAAGCCCATCAGCCAATTCAACTGCTCGCGGTCGCTGCCTGCGAAGTGATTCGTTGTTAGGAACCGTTGCATGTCTGGCTCCAGCGTCGATCCCGAGACACTTCCCAGCCAGGGTCAGGTCTCATAAGTTGATTCAGAGGGCGCAGGAAGATGCCCGACAGACCAAGCTCATCCACGAGGCACGGGAAGAGTGGCAGGGTGTACGGCAACCGCATCTGCATGATGTTCTGCTTGATCAGGGTGAGCAGAGCTGTCCCAACCGTGTGGCTCGCCTTGCATGGCAAGCCGGGATCAAAGCTCAAGTTGGCTATAAGCGGCGTCCAGACAGCTATTGTGGCACGCCATCAGTTGTGATCGACAATACGTTGGATCGCCAGTTTGCAGTGTCAGCGTCCGACGCAGCATGGGTAACAGACACCACCTTCATCAGAACGCATGAGGGCTTCGCTTACCTCTCAGTGGTGATCGATCTCTATTCACGGCGGTGGTTGGTTGGCAGATACAAAGTCGGCAGACCGCTGATCTGGTCTGCCAGGCACTGCTGATAGCGGTGTGGCGCAGAAAGCCGAAGAACGTAGTTCTGATCCACTCCATCAGGGCTCACAGTTTATCTCCCGCGAATGAACCTGGCTCCTCCATGCCCACAATCTCAAGCACTCAATGGGCAGGCGCGGGAACTGCCATGATAATGCGTTCGCTGAGAGCTTCCTTAACCTGCTCAAACGCGAACGGATCCGAAGGCGGACATAAAAAACCCGCGCAGAAGCTCGGCAGGATGAGTTCGACTACATCGAAATTCTATAACCCCGTGCGAAAGCACGCCACAAACCCCATGTTGTCACCTGTGAACTTCGAACGACAGCAAAAAACAAACAATGAAGGCGTCTGACGTGACCCCCTGATTTTCCTCCACGAGCGATTAGAGTCTGGCTTTGAAGGAAGGACAGGCAATGAAGCGAACGAGGTTTACCGAAGAGCAGATTATCGGGGTTCTGAAGGAAGCGGAGGCGGGTGCGAAGACCGCCGATCTGGCCCGTCGATACGGTGTATCGGAAGCGACGATCTACAACTGGAAGTCGAAGTATGGCGGGCTGGAAGTGTCCGAGGCCCGGCGGCTGAAGGATCTGGAGAGCGAGAACGCCAAGCTCAAGCGGCTGCTGGCCGATGCGATGCTGGATCAGGCAGCACTGAAGGATCTTCTGGCAAAAAAGTTTTGACGCCCGCCGCGAAGCGGGAAGCTGTCGCTCATCTCCAGACCTGTCACGGGATGAGCGAACGGCGGGCGTGCCGTGTCATCGATGCCGATCGCAAGAGCGTGCGTTACCGTTCCGCGCGGGACGATGACGCTGGTCTACGTGAGAAGCTGCGCGAGCTGGCCAACCAGCGTCGCCGGTTCGGCTATCGCCGACTGCACATCCTGCTGCGTCGGGAGGGTATCATGATCAACCGGAAGAAGACCCAGCGGCTCTACAAGGAGGAAGGCTTGGCAGTGAGGCGACGACGAAGCCGCAGGCGCGCTGTCGGCACGAGGGCACCTGCTCCGGTGCTCGCCTTGCCGAACCAGCGCTGGAGCCTGGACTTTGTGCATGATCAGATGGCGTCGGGTCGCCGCTTCCGTGTGCTCAATGTGGTCGATGACGTGACCCGGGAGTGCCTGGCAGCAGTGCCGGACACCTCGATCTCGGGTCGCCGTGTCGTTCGCGAGCTGACTGAGCTGATCGCCCAGCGTGGCAAGCCCGGCATGATCGTCAGCGACAACGGAACCGAGCTCACCAGCAATGCCGTACTGGCATGGTGCGGGGATCTCGGCGTGGAGTGGCATTACATCGCACCGGGCAGGCCGATGCAGAACGGCTACGTCGAGAGCTTTAACGGTCGAATGCGCGATGAGCTGCTCAACGAGACGCTGTTCATGAGCCTGACCCATGCCCGGGTCGAGATCGCCGCATGGGTGGACGACTACAACCGGGAGCGACCGCACTCGTCTCTTGGCTACGCAACCCCGGCGGCGTTCGCCGCCGAACTGGATAAGCAATGGCCTGCTTCACTACGCCCTACGGGCTCCGCTACGCAGCCCATTGCTTCAACCGCGCTGATGCGCAAAACAACCGCCCGGCTCTAATCCCAGCTGGGGGAAAGCTGGGGGTCACGTCAGCGCTATTCACTTCAATGTCTTCAATCTCAATGTTCCCCGTCAGCGCCTATGGCCCAGTTCATCGATCCGAAGTCAGGTGAAGTCTTGTCATTGCCGCTCCAATCGGAGACAAGTGGTCTCAACTTTGGTGACGCGAAAATGACCCACATCTCATACAAAAAAGAATTTTCAGATATTCGACAAGTTACATCGTTGAGACTCCTTGTTGATTTCGCGCGCGAACACGACATTCCAGCCCTCGAAATCCTGAAAGGAACGGAATTAGATCTGGATGATATTGAAGACCCATATTGCGAAATTCAGGTCTGGCAAGAACTCCGAGCAATTCAAAACTTGCTGGAGATAGACGATGATCCTGCCAACGGCGTGATTTTGGGAATGCGCCAACACCTGACCTGTTATGGAACACTAGGTTTCGCCATGATGGCTAGCCGCACGCTGGAACAAGCGCTAACGATTGGCGCCAAATTCTACAAGATATCTTTGTGGATCAACGAAGTTTCCGTTGTCCGAGATCCTGACACCATCAAATTCGTGATTCTTGGGCACAAGCTGCCACCATTCAGTCAACACTTTCTAGCTACAAGAGGCATGGCTGCCCTGGTTACCTGGGTCCAAGAGTTAACCAATTCCGAAGTATATCCATGCCAAACTTCATTCAAGAACGATAGACCGGACAATATGGATGAGGTTGGAAAGGCGTTTGGAACAGAAACGCTATTTGGGCAGAAAAACTATTCAATTTCATTCAATCGCAGCTTGTTTCGTATGCAATTGAAATTCGATGACCGTTGGTCACGCATGAGATTAGAGGACAAGCTGAGCAACACCCTTGAAAGGCGCCACTCAAGTACAAAAAACAGAGTCAAGGAAATGCTTCTGCAGATGTCAAATGAAAAGCTGTCCACTGAGCCAGAAATTTGTCGAGCTTTAGGGTGCTCAATGAGTACTCTGAGGCGTCATTTGCATACAGAAGAAACAAATTTTCGACAAATCCAGTCCGAAGTTATTTTTGAACGTGCTTGCCAGCTCTTATTATCATCAACCATGACATTAGAGCAGATCGCTTACACGCTTGGATACTCTGAAGCAGGTAGTTTTTGTCGAGCTTTTAAACGGGTCGGTGGAATGGCACCCGGTCGTTGGCGCAAAGCGAATACATCCTAGCGATTCCACTGCTCAAGCTACAACCTACTCGGCAGGGCGCTTCGACCTCGACTTTTGGTTCTCATGTTCGTTCCTTCGTCACTACGACGAGAACCAAAACCCTCCTAAACTTCAACCGCTAATCTGTCTCATGAACGCTGACGGGGAACAGTCGCAGCTCTCATAAGCCTCTCTGTTGCGCCATCGCGTGATTTCATACTCGGCCGCGCCGTCAAAATAATCGAACACTGGAAATGGAATTCGACGCTGGGCGAGACGATGAAAATCAGTCACATTGTGACAGCCTGGAATATTCATCTGCGTCACTCCAAATCTAGGAGTTTTTGATGATCTTTTTGGATCGTCTTCTTATCAATCTTACCGGACGCGATACGAACCAATGGCTCGGTTGTGACCCGGATGTGCTTTGGGATTTTGAAACCGGCAATCTTGAGCTTCAGATTTGATCTTATGGCGTCGACGTCTACTTCCCGATCAACATATATTGTCGCCGCAACATCCTCGCCCAGCCTTTGGTCGGCTACGCCGTAAACGCTGACCTCAATAATTGCCGGATCGTTTAACATTGCCGATTCCACCTCGGCGCAACCGATATTTTCACCACCCCGAATGATGATCTGTTTCAACCGATCTACGATGTAGAGATATCCATCTTCGTCGAGATAAGCGATATCTCCCGTCCTGAACCAACCACCTTCCAGAAAATCGCCGCTCGAATCTGGTCGGTCCCAATATTTGTGAATCACCGAGGTTCCTCGAACAAGCAATTCTCCGCGCTCTCCGGCCTTTACAAAGTTATCGTCGCTGTCAACAATTCCGAGCTCAAGAACCGCGCTCACCCTGCCCGAACTGGATGGTCGCATTAGATATTCTTCGCCACCGATCGACGTGCCGATCGAGTTGGTTTCAGTCATCCCCCATCCGGTGTTCGGCTTTGCATTCTTGAATGTCTCGTCAATGCCCTTCACTTGAGATTCAGCGCGCGCCGATCCGCCGCCACCCACGGCGAGCAAGCTGCTCACATCTTTATCCTGCTTTTGCGCCGCCAGCATAAGGTCTCCCGTCATTGCGGGCGTTCCAACAAAGCTGACAATTTTTTCTGCCTCAACCAACTCGACAGCGACATTCGGGTCCCATTTGTACATCGCAACAGTCTTCCGCTTTCTGCGGAAACTGGTCAGCAATACAGCAAGAAGTCCGTTGACGTGAAAAAGCGGCATGCCAAGCAAGGCTGCGTCCGGATAATGCGGCTTCGATTGCCCTTTGGGCGCGCCACCGTGGATTGTTGCCAAAACTGCCAGATCAAGCTCCCAGGACAAGAGCGCCGCAATGATGTTGCGGTGCGTCGAGACGGACCCTTTGGGGTGGCCAGTCGATCCCGATGTAAACAAGATGACCGCATCATCATCGGGTTCGATTTGGATATCGGGAAGCTCGCCGTGCTGACGCAGAAGCTGATCGATGGGTGTGGCACGGTCACATGGCTCTGAACGGACCGAAATAAGAGTCAGAAAATCAAGACCACTTTGGAGTTTGACTCTGTCAAGCCGTTCCTGGTCGACTATGGCCACCTTTGCCCCGATATGCCTAATGCCATACTCAAGCTCGTCCGATTCCCACCATGCATTGAGCCCCGCGACGATCCCTCCGATAGAAGTTATCGCCGCAAATGCGAGCGCCCATTCAGGGTAGTTGCGAAGGCCAATTGCGACCCGGTCGCCAGGTTTGACTCCATAGTCATCGATCAGGCGTCTGCCCAGATTTGACGCACGCTGATAGAATTCCTCAAACGTGTAGCGCTCATCATTATAGACAAAAAATGTCTTCTCGCAGCGCGCTTCGCTAATCAGCTGTCTGAGCGAGGTGGGTGCGTTTACGAACCACTTTACCTCGTTTCCATTCACACAGACATTTTGCAGTTCATACTTTCTTCCGGGTGCCGTAAGTTTTGCAATAGCTCTTGCCCTATCCACGATCCCAACCTTTCTAATCCTTCGCTGCAACTTTTGCTCAAATCGGCACAAGACTAATACGCTAACCTGGTGTCTGTGATTGCGCCCACACGATCACGACCTTCCAGCGTTGAACTCCACACCCGGCGTCTGCACATTGTCCTCAAGCCTGATCTGCGGCGCGCATTGCACACCGGGGCGTTCCTTCAGCTTGCATCAATTCTGGATGGACGCCTGGTTGATCGATTGCGCTAGGTGTAAGATTCGGCTTCATCGAGTATCATTTGCGCCCCTTTTTCGCCGATCATGATGGTAGGCGCATTTGTGTTTCCCGATACAATAGAAGGCATGATCGAGGCATCGATAACGCGTAGGTTCCTGATGCCCCTCACCCTAAGTGATGAATCGACAACCGCCATCGGATCACTGTCCGGACCCATCTTGCAGGTGCCAACCGGATGATAGATCGTATCGGCACGGTTTCGAATGTCCTCGATCAATTCATCATCATTATTGCTGGCGGTCGCATATACCGGCTTGCCTCTAATCTCATCGAATGCAGGAGCCTGTAAGATTTGTTGCGCGCGTTTGACTCCGGCAAGCAACGTTGCGACGTCACGCTCATCCTTTAGAAATGCTGGATCGATGAGCGGCGGCGTTGCCGGGTTTGCGTCGGCTAAAGTCAAATTACCATGACTCTTGGGTCTGAGGACACAAACGTGGCAGCTAAATCCGCCGCGGCCGTGCCGTTTTAGTCCGTGTTGATCGACCAATGTGAAGGCAAAATGCAGCTGAATATCCGGCGAACGCTCATCCGGATTGGTGAAATAGAAGGCACCAGATTCATTGAAGTTCGTCGTCAAAATACCGCGCCTTCCGGCAAAATATTTGAATTGGTTCCACGCAACACGAAACACCGAGCGCGCATTTTTGCCCAGAACATGCTCGCTGTCAGATTGGTACATTAAGCAGAAATCTACATGGTCGTAGAGGTTCTCTCCGACACCAGGAAGTTCATGAACCACCTTGATTTTATGCGGATCCAACTTGTCCTTGGCGCCAATGCCCGAAAGCAACAGCAACTGTGGGCTTTGGAACGCGCCGCAAGAAAGAATGACCTCCCGCCTGGCTTTGATTAGCTGCAAGTTGCCGTTTAACTTGACCATCACGCCGGTCGCCTGACCGTTTTCAACCAGAACCTTCTCGACAAATGCTTGTTTGAAGATGGTTAGATTCTTGCGCTTTTCAGCTGGCGTAACATAGGCGAGCGCGGCTGAGCAGCGCTTGCCGCGATCCTGCGTCAACTCATAATAGCCAATGCCTTCCTGAGTTTCGCCGTTGAAATCCTCATTGTAAGGCAGCTGGCAATCCATGCCAGCCTTAATGAACATGTCGTTGAGCGGGTTGGGGCTGCGCGGAGGGGACACGGTTAGGGGGCCGCCCTGCGCGTGATATTCGTTCGCACCCTTAACCCTGTTTTGCGCCTTCTTAAAGAATGGCAGCACCTCTTCGTATGACCAACCCTCATTCCCCAATGCCGCCCAGTGCTCATAATCTTCCTTGGCGCCGCGTATGTATACCATCGCATTTATTGAAGAAGAACCACCCAACACCTTGCCGCGCGGTTGATATCCGCGCCGACCATTCAGCCCCTCCTGTGGCACGGTTTCGAAGCTCCAGTTATGCGGGCCTTTGGGGACCGTGAAGGCGAAGTTGAATGGAATCGAAATCAGCGGATTATTATGAGATCCTCCAGCTTCGAGGAGAGCAACTTGATACTTTCCATTCTCTGACAATCTACTGGCAACTGTGCATCCCGCAGATCCAGCTCCCACCACGACAAAGTCGAATTTGTGCATCCCTCGGTTCCTTACCCATATTGGTGTGCAGCGATACAAAGTCACTAGGCACACTTGCGCAGCAGTCCAAAATCCCAATGTTGGGGCTAATCTGGCACTTCATTTTGACAACTCAAAATAGTCGCAGGTGAGCTAGATGGTCACTGACATTCTTTTTCGAATTATGTGCAATTTCGCTCAAGCGCGATGAAATGATTGAGAAGTGCACGGATCAGTGTTGCCACTTTCCCGGCACCTCGACAGCCGGTAGGTAAACGGATCCACCACGGTTACACACTTGCTATTGCGGACGTTGGGCGGCAGTTCACAAGGACTGTAACTGATATAAATCCAGCCCTCGTCTCGTATCACGCTTCGCAACGCCTGGGCTTGAGAAACGACCCGTCGAACCTGCCAATCAAGTTGCGGCCAGTTCGCTAGTCTTGGCAGAACCGTGTGGTCATAACTTGGCCGCTCAAGCGCCAGTCACTTTCCTGCGGCTGCACCCTTGCCATCACTGCCAGCATCTGGATGAGCGTCGTACTTCGGCGATTCAGGGCTACTTGCAGCGGCTCTCATTTTCAGTTCTCGCAAATTTTCCTCGTGGGATTCCCTACTGATATTGTAGTTCATCAGCACAGCAAGCATGACGAGATAAATACCCGTCACTATGGGCACATAATACGCACCCAAACTCCAGATGGCTTCGTCGGGGACTGCGCTCGCGTCGACCTGTCTTGGAAAGCTCGCCAGATAGAGCACAAAAGACGCGATCAAGATCCCAAGCCCCTGAACACTCTTTTTTGCAAAGGTGATGGACGCAGCCAAAACCCCTTCTGACCGACGCCCAGTTTCCAGCTCGCTTTGTTCAGCGAGATCGGCAAGCATTGAAGCGACAAGGATGTTGAAGCAGATGATGAGGCCGAGATCGACAATTCCAAATATCAGGTTGAACCAGAAAATGAACGGATCGCCATTTGGCGGCAATAGATCAAGCAGCCTGAGACAGATGGGTATCGGGTGCGCCAGAAACGCCACCATACCCAAGATGATGGCAGCCCTCTTCTTGCCAAGATGTCTTGTCGCTACGGGGGCAAGCGCAAAACCAATCGCTGCCGATACAAATATTCCCAGGGACAGATAGCCTGTCTCGGACGCTGTGAATTCCCAGAAATAGGAAACGAAATAGAGGTGCAAGGAAGCCTTCAGCCCCAATGCAACCGCTCCCAAAATCGCCGCCAGAAACACTGCAAGGAAGGCGCGGTTGGACAGGGTTTCGAAAATCTCCTTGGATATCAATCGCAGCGTGATGTTGCGCTTCGGCGGCGCCTGATTGAGGTAGGGAATTCGCGATTGAGTGCCGAACGCGGCTATCAAGATGGCAACCAGAATCAGTGCCGAAGCGAGCATCCCATAGATCTCATAAGGTTTTCGCAGGCTAACAGCCTCGGACATGGCTGCTGATGCAAACATCGGAAATACGACAAAGAACATTGCGACATTCATGAGATTGCCGCCCGACCAGGCGAAGAAGTGCCCTAGGCTAATGAGCTTGCTTCTTTCTGTGTAGTCTTCTGTCAGTTCCGGAGCCAAGGCGACGTTCGGCGTTTCAAAAAAGGATATTGCAGTGCGGATAATGATTGACAGGACCAACAAGTAACCGACCATTGCCAATTCTGACCTGCCCCATTAGGGTGGTCCACCGGTTAAGTTAGAGTTCCGGCGGTTGTTGTCGCCCTGCTGGGCGGCCTGAAGCGTAGCGTAAGGCAGTCTAGCAGGGCGAGGCAAGATAGTTTGTGGTGCTGGCGGCTGGTATC
>JAEPNQ010000160.1 GCA_017643305.1 Marinibacterium sp.
CGAGATGCTGAACCGTTCCGGGTCCCGCCTGCATCTGCAATTTCGAACCGAACCTCGCACCTCACTCAGCGGTACGGCTGTTCCGCTGCCTGATGGCGGTGCGCTGGTCAACCTGTCGCCGGGCATTGCCGTGATCGAAGCGGTGCGAGACTACGCCCTGTCTGGTACCGATTTCCCGGTCACCGATCTGGCCGTCGAACTGTTGTTTCTGGTAGAAGCCAACACTGCCGCGATGGAGGCGTCCCGACACCTGAACCTGCGTCTTCAGGGGGCTAAGATCGCCGCCGAAGAGCAAGCCTATACCGATACGCTGACGGGGTTGAAAAACCGCCGTGCACTTGAACACATCCTCGCGCGGCTCAGAATCACGCACGCGTCTTTTGCGCTGCTGCACCTGGACCTCGATTGTTTCAAATCGGTGAATGACACGAGGGGCCACTCGGCAGGTGACCACGTGCTGCAACAGGTGGCGCACCGAATGGTCCACGAAACCCGCGACAGCGACACCATCGCGCGCGTGGGTGGGGATGAATTCGTGCTGATCCTCGAGGGCATCGAAGACTGCGAAAGGCTGGACCGGATCGCGTCACGCCTGATTGCCTGCATCGAAGACCCGATCCCGTTCGAGGGACAGACTTGCTGCGTTTCCGCCAGTATCGGGATCGCCCTGTCCGGGCAGCGTATAGATGGCGAAGTGGCCAAGCTGGTCGAAGACGCAGATACCGCGCTTTACGCGGCCAAGGCCGCGGGCCGAGGATGCTACAGATTTTTTGACCATCAGGCAGAGCCGACTTTTCACGCTGACCTGCAACCTGCCAATGACCGACGCGAACCCGGCGGAACGGCGGGGGAGGTCAGCTCGGGGCGTGGACGCAGCGGTTCGGCTTGATATCCAGCAGAGGCGTTTTGTCCAGGCAATCCAACCCGCGCACCAGCACCGCATCTTCGCGAAGCTCCACTATGGCCACACGCGACAGACCAATTGGATTGGGGCGCACAGGCGACCGGATTGCAAAAGTCCCAACCGGCGCATTGCTGTGACCCGGCCGCTGATGCACCAGGTCCCTGCGCGACTGGTCCAGCCAATAGAGTACGTCGCCAAAGCCGAACTTCTCCAGCCCCACCAAAGCAAGCCGCCATTTTTCCGCGATCTCCAGCGTGCAAACCGGCCCGGCCTCCATATCCCCCTGGCGAGGGCAATCGGCGCGGGTCTGGAATGGTGTGCGAATGCGACCGATGAATTGCAGGCTGGCGTCAGACACCACCGGTCCTTTGACGGCGACTTCCCCAGGCCTGATCCCGTAACGGTCCTGTTCCGACATGTCCTTACCCCCCACAAATGTTTTGCAAAAGCACCCAATCCCGGTCAGCCAGCACTGGATCCGGCGTGCGCCCCGCCATCGGATCCGCCTCAATCAAAGGCAGCACCGTTTCGCCGGTCACATCACGGGCATAGGCATAAGGCGTGGACGGCAGCGACACTGCTCCGAAGGCCGCCAGCATCAGGTCATCGGGCACCTCGGGCTGTGCGGTGGTCAGCACTTGCGCGGCATAAGCATCCAGCGTGCCCTGGTCGATCGTGCCCGTGGTCAGCAGGCGAAACGCGGCAATCGGGCCGCTTTGTTCCAGCAGATGACGCAGTGGATCAATCGTCATCATCTGCACCCGTTCGCGTAACACGTAGCCCGCGACAACAGCCGGGTCTTCGTAATCTTCGATCAGCGCCTTGTTCAGCACCACAATGTTGCCTGGCAGGTGGCGGCTGTCTTCCAGCCCGGTCTGCATGACCACGATCTTGCGTACGCCCGTCCGTGCTTCCAACCTGTTCACGGCAGCGCGGGTATCGCCCGTGTCGCAGGCCGCGCCGGTGACACGTTCAATCCGGCCCAGCAGATCCTCTCCAATCTCCTGCCGCTTGATGTCTGGTACCACCGACACTGTATGCGACACCAGCGCATCGGGCAGCACAAACACCGTGGCCAACACAATTGCCAGCGTGATCGTGATCCCGCTGAACAGCCGCAGCCGCCCGGGCCGGGGCCGGGCGCGTTCCACCGCGTGGCGCAGTTTTTCGATGGCGGCGATCATCTCTGCCTCACCATCGGACAGCTCCAGGGTTTCGCCGGGATCCCCGTCCGGGGCAAAGATCGCGGGGCTTTCGCCGGGGTTCAGTCGGTCGACCGCGGCCAGGCTCCAATGCGTGAGTGCGGTATTGTTGATATCCGTGATCGTCAGCGTTGCATCGCCGATGGACACAAAAACCTCGCGCCGCTGGTCGTCAGCAGTGGGGCGCCACAGGCCGGTCGCTTCGAGCCTTTGGTATTCGCGCAAGGCGGTCATTTTGTCTTCGGGCCTGCTCTGCCGCGGGTTTTGGAACCGTACCACAGGACATCCCGGGCGGTAAACGCCCGGTCGCTGTGTGGATCAGCCCAGATCAGCCGCAGTTTTCCGAAGAACAAATTTTTGGATCTTCCCGGTGGAGGTCTTGGGCAGCTCCTGAAACACCACACGCTTGGGGGCCTTGAACCCGGCCAGCGTCTGCCGTGAAAATGCGATCAGCCCGGCTTCGTCCACCGTGGCGCCTTCCTTGAGCTCGACAAAGGCGCAGGGCACTTCGCCCCATTTTTCATCTGGCTTGGCAACCACAGCGGCCAGCAGCACGTCGGCATGATCCATCAGTACGCCTTCCACCTCGACCGAACTGATATTTTCTCCGCCCGAAATGATGATGTCCTTCGACCGGTC
>JAEPNQ010000008.1 GCA_017643305.1 Marinibacterium sp.
CAAACGAAGACGGCGCGCAGAACTTTTCGCTGAAGATCACGCGCGCCGTGAAGAACGGATTTGCCGCTCGGCTGAGCGGGGTGTCCACCAAGGAACAGGCCGATGATATGCGCGGCCTTCGCCTGTACGTAGACCGTACCCTGCTACCTTCCCTGCCGGATGATGAATTTTACCATGCCGACCTGATCGGGCTGGACGTGGTCGACACTGGCGGGAAGACTTTAGGCAAGGTCAAATCGGTGCAAAACCATGGCGCCTCCGACCTGTTGGAGGTGCATGGGCCAGGTTTGAAATCCACCGTCCTTCTGCCGTTCACGCGGGAGGCGGTGCCAACCGTGGACCTGACCGCCAAGCGCATCATTGCGGACCCGCCCGACGGCCTGTTCTGATGCTTGGGAAATACAGCCCACTTGCAATTTTTCTGACCGGTCTGCCACTTTATGCTGGGCCGTTCCTGGCCGGGTGGATGGATGAGACCGCACTGGTGTTGCTGGCCTTGGCGGTGCTGTGTTTCGTGGGCCAGATGGGCGGGGGCAAGGCCAAAAGCCGGGGGCAGATGCAGCTGGTACCGTTTATGTTGATGCTAGCGTGTGCCCAATTGGTGGCCGTGGCCGTGGTTTGTGGCGCAGGTGTTTTGCTAGGACTGGTCACCGGGCCGGTTGGCGTACCGCTGTGGGTGCCGTTGGCCTGCACGGCAGTCGGCGCGATGATCTTTGTGCGCCAGTATCGGCAAAACCCGCAGGACGCGGAATCGATTGCGGCCATCGGCGATGCGATCGAACAGATCACCCAGATGACCCTGTGCAAAGTCGTGTATGATCACAGTGACAAGCCCGACGATCCGCATGCCCGCTGATGCCACGTCGGGTTGTCATCCATCCCGGCTTTCACAAGACCGGCACCACCACGATCCAGGTCACATTGCGGCACAACCGGCCTTTGCTGAAACCCTATCTGCGGTCAGTGATGAAGGCCGGGCTGCAAGACTGTTGCAGCAGCGCGCGCGGCTATAGCACCTGGCGCGACCCAATTTCGCGCAACAAGTTCTACAACCGGTTCCGGACGGCCCTACAGGGGATCTCTTTGATGCCCAAACGAGTGCTGGTGCTGTCGTCCGAGGAACTGTCGGGGCATCTGCCCGGGCGGGATGGGTTGCCGGATTACAGTGCGACGCTGGAGCTGGTCCACGATATGACCGAGCTGGTCGCCCAGGTGATGCCGGAGGCGGAGCTGATTTATTACTATTCCACTCGAGCAGCCGAACCGTGGTTGCGCAGCGCCTATTGGCAGCACGTGCGTGCGTCTTCGATGACCATGGATTTTGAGGATTACCTGCGGGAATTCCAAGCTTCCGCCAATCTGGATGGCGTTGTCGACGCCTTATCTGACGGGGTGAGCGTCCGGGTTGAACGTGGCCGCCTGGAAGATTCCACCAGCTTGCCTGCCGGGCCTGCCACGCCGCTGCTGGATCTGTGCGACGTCCCGCGGGACGTACAGGCCCGGATGCAGGTGGAAACCCGGAACGCTTATCTGGGGCTGGACGTGTTGGCGACATTGTTGAACATCAACCGCACCATTCATGACCCCGGCGAACGGATTGCCACCAAACAGGCGATCCTTGATGAGGCAGAAGGACACGCGCATGACGGATAGCAAAGACACCCCACGCCGCGCCACCGGGCGCAAACGCATCCATGTATCGGTGAAACCGCGCGAATTGATGACACCGACGCCGGAACTGCATGGTGTGTGGACCGCGCGGATCATCACCCTGTTTCCAACTGCATTTCCCGGCGTGCTGGGCGAAAGCCTGACGGGCAAGGCATTGAAAGACGGGCTATGGCAAATGCAGACCATCGACCTGCGGGAATTTGGCGATGGCAAGCATCGCAACGTGGATGACACGCCCACCGGCGGCGGAGCGGGCATGGTTCTGCGCGCCGATGTGATGGGCAAGGCGATTGACCATGCAATGGCAGGGGCCTCCGGCCATTGGCCGCTGATCTATTTCAGTCCACGCGGCAAGCCGATGTCACAGGCCATGGTGCAGGATCTGGCCCGCGCGGACGGGGTCACGATGATCTGTGGCCGGTTCGAGGGGCTGGATGAACGGACTTTGGCGCATTACCCGATCCGGGAGGTTTCGCTGGGCGATTTCGTGATGACCGGCGGCGAGATCGCCGCACAGGCAATGATCGATGCCACCGTGCGGCTACTACCCGGTGTTCTGGGCAATGCGGCGTCCACAGAGCAGGAGAGTTTTTCTGAAGGGCTGCTGGAACACCCGCAATACACCCGCCCCGCGGAATGGCGCGGGCTTGGAGTGCCGGCAGTACTGACCAGTGGGCACCATGGCGAGATTGATCGCTGGCGTCAGAAACAGGCCGAGGCCATCACCCGCGAGCGCCGCCCGGACATGTGGGAGGCTTACCAGGCGCGCAAGGCCAAAGGCGAATGAAGGCGCCCTAACACGTAAAAGGTGGCTGACCGGAAACTTTGAACTTTTCCGGTCGGATTTCTTT
Organism: Marinibacterium sp.; assembly: GCA_017643305.1. Lineage (GTDB taxonomy): Bacteria > Pseudomonadota > Alphaproteobacteria > Rhodobacterales > Rhodobacteraceae > HXMU1420-2. The sequence goes on from JAEPNQ010000008.1 coordinate 2,523, forward strand.
CCAAGAACTCGGACCGTCGGGGCAACGCGTTTCGGGCGTTTGTCAGTCGCCAAACACGCGTGCAAAGATCGTATCGACATGTTTGGTGTGATAGCCAAGGTCGAATTTTTCTTCGATTTCTTCCTTGGACAGCGCTGCTGTAACGTCTGGGTCAGCCAGCAGCTCTTCCTTGAAGTCCTTGCCTTCTTCCCAGACCTTCATCGCGTTGCGCTGGACCAGCTTGTAGCTGTCTTCGCGGCTGACCCCAGCCTGGGTCAGCGCCAGCAGAACCCGCTGCGACATCACCAGACCGCGGAATTTATTCATGTTGGCCAGCATGTTATCGGGATAGACTACCAGCTTTTCGATGACCCCGGTCAGGCGAGACAGGGCAAAATCCAGCGTCACGGTGGCGTCCGGGCCAATGTTGCGTTCCACCGAGCTATGGGAAATGTCCCGTTCGTGCCACAGCGCCACGTTTTCCATCGCAGGCACGACCATACCGCGTACCAGACGGGCCAGACCGGTCAGGTTTTCGGTCAGCACCGGATTGCGTTTGTGGGGCATTGCGGAGGAGCCTTTCTGGCCGGCGGAAAAGAACTCTTCCGCCTCCAAAACCTCGGTCCGCTGCATATGGCGGATTTCGGTGGCGATGTTTTCAATCGATGATGCGATCACGCCCAATGTGGCAAAAAACGCCGCATGACGATCACGCGGGATGACCTGCGTGCTTATTGGTTCGGGCACCAAACCCATTTGGTCGCAGACATGTTCTTCGACCGCCAGGTCGATATTGGCAAAGGTGCCCACAGCGCCGGAGATGGCGCCAGTCGCGATTTCTGCCCGGGCGTCGCGCATACGGGACAGGTTGCGGTCCATTTCCGCGTAGAACCGGGCAAAGGTCAGGCCCATAGTGGTGGGTTCAGCATGGATGCCGTGCGACCGGCCGATGCGCACGGTATCCTTGTGCTCCAATGCCCGGCGCTTCAGGGCGGCTAGCAGACCTTCGAGATCGGCGATCAGGATGTCAGCGGCGCGGGTCAGCTGGATATTAAACGTGGTGTCCAGCACGTCCGAGCTGGTCATGCCCTGATGCACGAACCGGGCTTCGTCATTGCCGATGATCTCCGCCAGATGGGTGAGAAATGCGATCACGTCATGTTTGGTCACCGCTTCGATTTCGTCGATGCGGGCGACGTCAAATTCCACGTCCTTGGCCTTCCAAACGGCTTCGGCGTTTTCCGTCGGGATGACCCCAAGGTTCGCCATCGCGTCACAGGCATGCGCCTCGATCTCGTACCAGATCCGGAACTTGGTTTCCGGGGACCAGATCGCAGTCATGTCGGGGCGAGAATAGCGAGGGATCATGCGGGTGACCTTTTTTGTGATTTTGCCGGGAAGTTGGCGGCGTCTTAAACTGACCTCCGATGCGCAGCAAGGCACGAGGCAGGGAAAAAGACGTATTGCCGTCATCGCAATGGTTCTGACCCCGGCACTGACATCACAACCAAGGTGTGTGTCGAGACGGATCATAGCCGGTCATAGAAAGATTTGGCCGGGCAATAATCCAGCCCGACGTTCAGCGTGCCGCATCCTGCCCGCAGCTTTTCCCAATCGCCTGGGTTGTTGCAAGCATAACATTGCATCACGAGATGACTGAACTTTTCTGTACCCGCTGCCGAATTGCGCATAATGCGGTCTGAAAAACCCGGGCCTCTACAATCTGCCATAACCTATGCTGGTTCGGCGCTGCGACCGATTATTTCTATAATACCCATGCGTCCCTCGTTTGCGTTCTCAGGACCTGCTTAGCCAGGCGCGGGGGGCTCCCTTCGATCGAGATCAAATCGCGGCGCCAGGTGCCGAGCTGACACGCCAGGTACCCGAAATTTTGAACGCGAATTCTTGAATGCGCCTTGTCTAGTGCCTTTCTGATAACATGCATTTCAGCCCAAAAAAGTGAAACCGGGGTAGCCGGAAAATTCTATGCTGGGGTGAAGAATCGTGTTAATGTTCTACTTTTAATTGAGTAGGGTGATTTCTATGAGTTCTGGAATAATTAAGGTACTCGCTACGCTTACCGCGACAATTGTCTTCGCACTCCCAGTGGCAAGCCAGAGTGTTTCAAACAGTCTTCCAACGGGTGCAGAACCAATTCAAATGCGACGGATCCTAAGGTCGGTCGATTGTACTTTTCCGGACTGCCAGCAAGGCGTAGCGCTATATTTCAAACTAACGATAAAACGGACTTTTTTGAGCTATGCGCAAAAGACTATCGCGAAACGTCTGCGTTGAAGAACATTGATGACTCCGTGGAGAAAGGCGCTTTCATTGACAACGACACCTGGAAAGTTTCGGCCAGTCCGGAAGTGGAATTCGCCCAGTTGCTCGATCTCATGGGAGTCGCACCGGAAGTCACTGGAAACTTCTACTTTGAAGTGACTGCGATCAATATCGAGCGGCGGCGATTACTCGAAGATAGCGAAAAGGTCATAGCCAATTCACTCGGCACGAAATGTAAAAATTCGATTCAGAGTTATCGTGATCGCGGGGGATCAATCGCACTGGTGGTCGAGAGCTTTCGGGCAGAAGATCTCGAAGTCAAGCTGGTTGTAGATGGCAAGGTTTCTTCGTCGCCCTTTGCCACCGCACAAACAAAAGTTGTCAAGACAAGGCGTTTTTCGAACGCTGTAATTGCAGTGGACTTAGTGCTTGATCTGCTTTCCGACCATCAGGATCTCCGACTGGCGCAGAACGATTAGAACTGGCACAAAGGCGACTGGCGTTTCAAACTTGATGCAGAAACTGCTAACGAAGCGACTTTTCTAGGACCAAACCAGTTCGGTCACCACTCCAGCGGTGAGTTCCAGCGTACGGTGCACCGGGCATTTATCCGCAATCTCCAGCAGGCGAGCGCGCTGGTCTTCGTCCAGGTCGCCCAGCAATGTGATGCGCCGATGGAACTGGTCGATCTAGGCGCTGGCCCCAGCACCCGCAAAACCGCCGCACCGCCCAGCGAATGGCCAATCAGCAGAGAGGGTGCCATGTTGCGGCCCGCCAGATACTGTCCTGCTGCAATCAGGTCCTGAACGTTAGAGGTGAAGGACGTGTTCGCAAATTCCCCTGCCCTGTGACCAAACCCGGTGAAATCTAACCGCAGCACTGCAATCCCGATGGAGGCAAAGCGGGCTGGAAATACACCGCGCAGCGACGATGTCCTTGCCGCAGGTGAAACAACACGCAAACAGTGCGGTGGCCAGATACGGCCCATCCGGCATGTCCAGACGGGCGGCAAGCGCAGTGCCGGCATGGCCGGGGAAGGTGATGCGTTCGGTTGGTATGATCTGCGGTCTTTTCGCCCACAAAGGCGGCAGGCTGTATCCGTTCATGTAAGAGCTGTGACATGGTTTTCAGGCGAGAGTGTTTTGGATTGCGCAAGGCTGGCACAGAATGATTGCAGGGGTGATTACGGGTTTAGGCATTCTGGCTATCCTCGCGGCAGCGGCCGGGTTTGGCGGGGCGATCCACCCGCTGGGGGATAGTCTGGCCGTGTTCCAGTTACCCTCCGCTTTGACTGGGATGGTCATGCTGATGCCGGCCACGCGCCAGTGGTTCTGGCCTGCGGCGATTGTTGGAACCATGTCCATGCTTAATGTGCTTTGGCCCAAAATGGTACCAACCGCGCCGGGCACCTACACTGTTTACCAAAAGAACCTGAGCTTTCGGCAGCATGAACAGGCGGAACTGGCGGCCGATATCCTGCAGCGCGACACCGAAATCGTGACCGTGCAGGAGGTCAACGAACCCAACATGGCGATCCTCGAAGCGATCAAGACAGAGTATCCCACCCAAGCATGGTGCCCATTCGATTTTGTCGGGGGGACCGCTGTGGCCACGAAATGGTCTGCGCTGGGGGATGTCGTGTGCAGCGATGTGGGCGGGCTGACCACCCTCAAGGTACAAAGCCCGAGCGGACCAGTCTGGCTGGTGTCCCTGCATCTGCATTGGCCCTGGCCGTTTGGACAGGACACGCAGATCGAAGCGTTGTTGCCGGTGTTGGAAGGCCTGGACGCACCCATCGTGCTGGGTGGTGATTTCAACTGGTGCCCTGGAGCAACCTCGTATCACGAGTCATGGAGGCAAGCGGTACGGTCTATTCCGGTGTGCTGTCACCGACCTATTACATCAAGGAAATGGTCCCAATCCCCATCGACCATGTACTGGCCGGCGGCGGCACCGGGGAGGTTCTGCCGCTGCTCGATTCCGATCATCTTGGTGTGCTGGCGCGGGTGTCATTGCCGCCGTCGCGGTAAAGCTGGCGTTGCACAACGCTGCAGGCTTCAAAGCTCCCCCATCAAGGCCGGGTCGAACGGATACTTCGTAAGGTTCTCATATCCGTACTCGGTGATCAGCACCTGGTCTTCCAGCTTGATAGAAAACGTACCACCGACGCTGCCCACCAACGCCTCCACACACAGGACCATCCCGGGTTCCAGCGCATAATCGAATGCACCAGGCACGGCCTTGTCCGGATAAGCCACCAACGGCCATTCATCACACAGCCCGACGCCGTGCATCAGGCAGCCGTATTTCTGGGCCTGGAACTGGTCATCCAGTCGGTGGCAATTGGCTGTCAGATCAGGGATCATGACACCGGGTTTCAGCATTTCCATGTTCGTCATGATGTGTTCATGCGCGTGCCGCATAGCATAAACCATTTCATTAGATGGCTTCTGATCCCCGATCCACCACGTGCGGGAGATGTCCACGCAGATACCATAGGACCCAACCAGGTCGGTATCGAAGGCTACGATTTCATTGTTCTGTACAATCCGCGGCCCGCATTCCTGAAACCACGGGTTCGACCGTTGGCCAGATGCCAGCAGCCGGGTTTCTATCCATTCCCCACCCCGGCGGATATTTTCGGCATGCAGGACGGCCCAGATGTCATCCTCGCTCATGTTGCCCTGGGGCACGCCCGCCCGCGCGACACGCTCCATTTCCGCAACCGCCGTTTCGCAGGCGTGCGAGGCGCAGCGCATGGCGAGGATTTCGTCAGGCCCTTTGACCGACCGGGCCTTTTCGGTAACCTCCTCGCCTTCCATGATCTCAAAGCCTTGCGCCTCAAGCGCGCGCAGCCCGTACAGCATGACCTTGTCCACAGCCAGCCGTTTAAGCCCCGGAGCATGCTCCTCCAAAAGCACACGCACTTCGTTCGAAAACACGTCAGCGGCCACATCCACTTTGTCGCCGCGGTCGAAGTAGAACAGATCGGCGCCCGCACGCTGTTCGCGCACCAGTGGGTTGAATTTGGACAGGAACGGCGCGTTCTTGTAATCCCACATCACCATGTACCCGTCGGCACATACCAGAACCGCGCGGAACGGATTGTGAGTGTTCCACAGCTGCATGTTGGTAGAATCGGTCGCGTAGCGGATGTTCAGCGGATCGAACATCAGCAGGCCAGCATAACCGCGATCCACGATGTGTTGCGTCAGGCGGCGCCAGCGGTATTCGCGCATATTGGCCAGGTTAGGCAACTGCAACCCGGCCGCTTGCCATTCCGAAAAAGCCAATAGCGTTGGGCCAATTTCGATCCGGTCCGCATTGTTTGGGGTCCCGTCGCCCAGTATTTCACCGAGGGACGGATCAATCTTGCGGGTATCACTATAGTGAGTGTTCATCGCAAAGGCTCCCTGCCTGAATTGTGCCCATCGTGCGAACACATCCACGCGTATGCCGCGCTGAAAACGAATTTAAAGTGTCGTTTTTGCGCACCCAGTTCAACATATCGGCCATGATTGAGCTTTGCTGGCATCAGAGGTAAACCGCGCCATGGCCCCAGTTTTTCAATCCAGTTTACCGTATGACCCCGCCCTGCGGCCCCTACCCGGCATCCAACTGACGGAGATGCAGGCGTGGTTGCACGTTGATGACGCCTTTGCCGGTCAAATGGCGGAACGTGATCGGCTGCTGGCCACTAAACGCGACAAGGTTGTTGCGCTGCACCCCGACGCAGCGGAAGCGGCGGATGAGTTGTTGGACCTGGTCCTTTCGCTGGCCTATCCGGGTGCCGTAGAAACGGTGCGCCGCGCGGATGGACAGGACGTGGCCATCGACCGATCAGACCCGATGGGCACGCTGGGCCGTTTGGTGCAGGAAGACCTGATTTTGCTGCAAAAGAGGGGCGAGGAACACCACCTAACAGCTGCAGTTCTGTGCTTTCCGGCCAGTTGGACGCTGGCGGAGAAATTCGACCGCCCTCTGGGCGCCATCCATACGCCAGTCCAACCCTATGATGAAAAAATGGCCAAGCGCGTGCAGCGGTTACTCGATGGGGTGCAAACGGGCCGCCCGCTGTGGCGGCACAATGCGCTGTGGTATGAAACGGCCGAGTTGTTCCAACCCAAAACCGAAGCAGTTCACAAGGAAGAACCCCGACGCACGCGTGGGCAGTTTTTTCGCAGCGAACGGCAATGCATCGTCCGCCTGCCAACAACAAAGGCGGTCGTGTTCAGCGTGCATACCTACGTGATCCCAGCAGACCGGATGCAAGCCCCGTCAGATGGGAAGAGCTGACACCACCTGTGCCACCATCCCGTTCAAGGTGGAAACGACCAAAAACCCGGTCAGCGCCAGCACATGTGTGTTAAATCAGAAATCTTCACCTCGCATCAGGTTCACAACGGCCATGGACAGGCCGACCAGACCAGGCAGGCAAACCTCGACTCCGTTCAGCCACCAGATTGCCAGACGCCTGACATCACTCTCGGCGCCCGTGTCCCGGTCAATGACATCGCCATCATACATCCGTTCATCACAACGGAATGCACGCGCCAAATAATCCTGTTCCGGTTCAGGCTACGCCTGCGCCGGACCCAAAGAAGTTGCCCCCTATATGCGTTGAAATCAGGGGAAATTACAGGTTTTTATGCATCATGCACCCGTTAAGGAGCATCGATCCTGGCAGCCATAATCGCAATCGCCTGCTGGTAGACCGACGCGCTATTCCAGGCCTGGATTACCTTGAAGTTTGGCTCTCCCGGCTGGTAGCCGCGCCTGTGTTTCCAACCTTTCTTCTTCAGGAAGTTCGCGGTGGAGGCCATGGCATCTGTGAGGTTGTAGAAATCCACCCTCCCGTCACCCGTGGCGTCCACGCCATAGGTCAATGCGTTTCCAGGCAGGAACTGGGTATGCCCCAGTTCGCCATGCTTGGCACCCTTGGTGTTCATGGTGATCGCACCCTGATCAATCAGCTTGAGCGCACCAATGGCATGAGGAATGAAAAAATCAGACCGGCGGCAGTCATAGGCCAGCGTGACGATGGCCGATACAACCTGGCTGTCGCCCATGAACCCGCCAAAGCCAGTTTCCATACCGTGCAGCGCAAGCAAAATGCCAGGAGGCACACCATATTTCTTTTCCAGAGCGGCATAGAAATCCACGTTCTGCGCCTTGCGCTTGCGACCCTGCGAAACAATGGTGTTGGCCCCGCGCACCTGCATGAATTTGTCGAGCGTGTATTTAAAGCTTTTCTGGTTGCGATCCGCCGCGATGGTGCGGGTGGCATAGCTGGACTGTGACAGTGCTTGCAGGCTCCGGTCTTTGACCCCCCTTTTTTTGGCGGTCTTCGCAAAGTCGGCTTTCCACGCCTCGAAACCTGAGCTGATATTGCCGCAACTCGCCGCCATGGACAGGCTGGGCAGGGCAAGGGCGACGGCAAATGCTAATAAAATCAACGGTTTCATGTCAATCTCCAAATGCTGTCCCCACAGGCTATCGCCATACGCACCGATTTCCAGTCACATCTGCCGGGATGGCAGCGGTGCACCAGGCGGCCCCATCAAAGCGTCAGCCTCCTGTGTCAGCGCCCGGGCCAGCATATCACTGCCGGGACGGGGGCTGGGCCCTGAAGGCTGGATCAGCGCCAATTGCCGCCGGGCCAGTGGGTGGTCGATGCGCCGCAATACAATATCGGACCGCCGCACCGCTTCGGTCGCGACATACAGCCGGGGCAGGATGGCAACGCCCGCCCCCGCCGCCGCCATCAGCCGGATCGCATCCAGACTAGTGCCTTCATAATCATCCGACATCAGCCCGCCACATTGCGCCGCCAGCACCGCCACGATCCGCGCCAGCCGGTGCCGTAAACCCAGCGTCAGCAGGGTCCGGTTGGCCAGATGGTCGATAGGCAGCGGGCCGGATTGTTCGGCCAGAGGATCATCGCGGGCCACCGCCGCCCAAAGATCTTCTTCAAACAACGGATCCGCGTGGGTGCCGGGATGGTCTTCGATGGTGGAAATGACCATGTCGAGCCGACCGGAGTTAAGACCCTGTTCCAGATCCGATGTGCTTTCTTCACGCACAACAAGCCGAAACTCCGGATGGCTGCGGTGCAAATGGCGCACGATATTGGGCAACAGATAGGGGCCGATGGTGGGCAGAACCCCAAACCGCAGCCGGCCTTCGAAAATGCCATTGCCGTGGATCGCTGCGCGGAGATCCTCCACATCGTTCAGAATGCGCCGCGCCCGCTGCACCACGTCCGTTCCGGTGGCGGTCAACGTCGCGCCATTGCGCCCGCGCAGAAACAAACGCGCACCCAGTTCAGTCTCTACATCCGCAATCTGCGCCGACAGGCTGGGCTGGCTGACATTCAGCCGATCCGCCGCCAGCCCGAAGCGGCCCGTATCAGCCACCGCAACGAGATATTCCAACTGGCGCAGGGTTGGTCGCATTTATATAGCTTTAAACTACCTTAAACAGAGTTACCATATATTGGATTAATATTTCAGCGTTCGTCATAGCCCCGCCCACACAAACGGACGGTGGAGACGAAAATGGAAAACGCAGCGGCCATGTTGGCGGGCAACCTGTTGGTGCCCACAATTCTATTCTTTGTGCTGGGGCTCTTTGCCGCCTTCATGCGCAGTGACCTGTCGATCCCGGAAGGCGCGGCCAAGGTCATGTCGATCTATCTGCTGTTTGCCATTGGCTTCAAAGGCGGGGCCAGCCTGGCGGAAACCGGATCATCCGCTCAATTGTTCGGAACGCTCGCGGCAGGCTCGTTTCTATCGCTGCTCATGCCGTTTGTTGCCTTTGCCCTGCTGCGGGTGCTGACGCGACTGGACCAGGTAAATGCGGCTGCGGTGGCCGGGCATTACGGATCAATCTCCATCGTGACCTTTGTGACGGCCGCCAACCTGCTGGAAACCCATAGCATCGCCACCGAAGGCTATATAGTTGCCGTCGCAGCGGTGATGGAGGTGCCTGCCATCGTGTCCGCCCTGTGGCTGGCCGCGCGGGGCGGCGCGGGCGTGTCGCATTCGCCCACATTGATCCGCGATATTCTGGCCAACGGGTCCATTGTGCTGCTGGCAGGTTCTTTCGTGATCGGGATGGTCACCGGGCAGGATGGCCTGACCCAGATCGAACGTTTCATCATCGTGCCCTTTACCGGCGTGCTGTGCCTGTTCCTGCTGGACATGGGCCTGAACGCAGGCCGCAGCCTGATAGGGAGCCGGGCGGATGTGTCCCCCGGGCTGATCGTGTTTGGCTGCGTTATGCCACTGCTCAGCAGCCTGTTAGGCCTGGCCGCCGCCCTCCTGATCGGCCTCTCGCCCGGTGGCACCTTCCTGTTGATGACCCTTGCGGCGTCGGCATCCTACATCGCGGTGCCCGCGGCGATGCGGATCGCGCTGCCGCAGGCGCGGTCAGGCATCTACTTGTCGCTGTCGCTTGGCATCACCTTCCCCTTCAACCTGGCCATCGGGCTGCCCATCTACCAGTTGCTGTCGGGGGCCGGGGGCTGATGCGTTACAGGGTTGATCAGACCGGCCAAGCCCCTTATACGGCGTGGGTCTGGCATCGAATGCGAATCCGGGCCGTTTGTGCTGTACCGCTTTCTTCGGCGCGCGATTGCAGCACAACGCGACGAACAGGAAATGTCGCCTGATCTCTGGCGGGCTGCTATGTGGCGGGACCCGATGAAGACCAAGAGCTCTCTGGCCACAGCAAACCTTCGCGGAAAAACCGCGAGCATGATGGAGATGATGCGATGGATTTGATCGCACAGTTGGAGGCGGAACAAATCGCCTCCCTCGGGAAGAACATTCCCGATTTCAAAGCAGGCGACACCGTACGTGTCGGCTACAAAGTGACCGAAGGGTCGCGCACCCGTGTTCAGAACTACGAAGGCGTCTGCATCAGCCGCCGCAACGGCGAAGGCATCGCCGGGTCATTCACCGTGCGCAAGATTTCCTTTGGTGAAGGCGTGGAACGTGTGTTCCCGCTGTATTCCACGAATATCGAGAGCATCAAGGTGGTTCGCCGTGGCCGCGTCCGTCGGGCCAAGCTCTATTACCTGCGTTCGCGCCGCGGCAAGTCGGCCCGGATCGCAGAAGACACCACGTACAAGCCCAAGTCGGCTGGCGCCAAAGCATAAGGAGCGGAGCTATGAAAGCAGACACGCATCCCGATTATCACATGATCGACGTCAAGATGACCGACGGCACGATCATCAAGATGAAATCGACCTGGGGCTCCGAAGGCGACACGCTGTCCCTCGACGTTGATCCCACCGTGCACCCCGCCTGGACCGGCGGCGGCGCGCGCCTCTTGGACTCCGGTGGCCGGGTATCCAAGTTCAAAAAGAAATACGAAGGCCTGGGTTTCTAATCCCGACGCTTCCAAACACGAAAGGCCGCCGTCAGGGCGGCCTTTTTGTTTCGTGGTATGGGCTTTTGAAATGACCGGGTCACATTTTTACATCAACCGCGACTATTGGAACGGCATGACCGATGCATAGGTGGAAATGGGCGAACGCGCTTGGGTGTCGGAACCGAACTGGGGCATTGCAAAGGCTGACCTGGCACTTGTGCCAACCGACATAAACGGTCAGACCGCGATCGATCTGGGCTATGGCACAGCATATTGGTCCGCCTGGATGCACCGACTTGCCGGGCGCGCCTTGCGATGTGGTCTGCACCGTCCCTATCGAGACCTGCGGGGCGTGGACTGGACAGTGGTGGAGATCGGTTTTCAATCCTTGATGAATCGGCCCAGAAATATCCGTCCGAGCAGGTCTGAGCGCTGATCAAAGCTGCCTGAATAGTCACAGAAATTTAGCAGTATCGTCACAAAACCGACGTAACACGCCAGTACTGAGCTCGTATTTTCAGGCAGACCTTTCATGCTTTCGCCCGCGTTCCGGCCCAAACCGGCGGCGCGGGCATTTACTTGGGATTTTCAAATGGGATGGGTCCGACAGAAATGGATTGGTGCCAGGGGCACCGGTTGGTCATTTCTGAAATCTTCGGCCCTCCCCGCGCATGGACAGACCATTAACCACACCAGATCCATGGTCCTGCATCCGCCCCGTCACAATCAGCAACAGAATGCAGACCTGACGAAAGCTGGATGGATCAGCATGACCCAAAAAAGATGCCTACCATGATGAATTGGCACGACCGTGTTTCAATCGGTTTGCTTGGGCCTGCGTACCTTTTTGCTAGCCCGCCTATTTTCACCCAACGATGATCTAGATCGCAAGACTGCCAAATATTTCGAATCCCTGCCAAGTTTGACGCAAATCGAAAACTCCGTTTCCCCTGTTTTTGACGGTTGGCAGGAGATCCAACATGATTGGCGTAAATTCGAAATCTCGGATCCATCTTCCAACCCATCTCGGCAGTGATCTAGGGACAGGTGCAAATCTGTAGCAGCAACTACTTCAGACGCTTAACTTGGTTGCTGCCCTACCGCCATGCGCTCGTCTCCAGGTCACCTATTTACCGGAGGGGCCAATCGCAAATCTCGTTGAGATGGAAACGTTTACGACAGGTGTGGAACAAGGCGGCATCACCGTGGCCGCCCGGCGCTCGGGTCTGTCCAAATCCGCCGTGTCCAAACACATTGCCAACCTCGAAGACGAGTTGGGCGCACGACTGCTGTCGCGATCGACCCGTCGCGTCAGCCCCACTGAAATCGGGCTGGCCTAATACGATCCAGCCAGCCGTATTCTTGACGACGCAGGAGAAGCCGACACCATGGTCACCGCGCTACAAGCCAAACCCAGCGGAATCCTGCGGGTCTCGGCCGCCACCGATTTTGGCGTGGCCCACCTGGCCCCGGTCATCGGATCGTTTCTGTAAGAATTCCCAGACCTGTCCATCAGCCTGGTTTTTCAAAACCGTTTGGCAGAGCTGATCAGCGAAGGGTTCGACGTGGCCATACGCGTTGGCGATCTGGAAGACAGGTCCCTGCGAGCCCAAAAGTTCGCCCAAGCCGAAAAACGACTAGTGGCAAGTCCCGCCTATCTGGCACGGCATGGGACACCGGAAAGCATTCCAGAGCTAGGCAAGCACCAGCTTCTGCACGACACGATCCGGCCAAGCAGCCATGTCTGGACCTTGCGGGGCCCCAACAACACCCAGCACCAGGTGCGTGCCAAGAGTACGCTGGCCATCAATGATGGGCAATCGTTGCTGACGGCTGCCATCTCTGGCCTTGGCATTGCGTATCTGCCCAGCTTTCTCTACGCGGACGCAATGCGGCGTGGGCTGGTCGTGGATGCAATGCCCAACCTCGAAGGCGACGAAATTGCGCTGCAGGCGGTCTATCCCAGTGGCCGGTTTACCCAGCCAAAGGTGCGGGCGTTTATCGATTTCCTGCTGCGGGAATTTTCCGATCGCGGGCCGGCCACCTGGTAGCAGCATCTGTGGGCCAAAAAGCAACCAGACCACTTCCCATGTGGTTTTCCACAACATATAGTGGCGAGTAACGCACGTACACAGGTACGGCAAGGATCGGACATGGCACATATCATCGTCGTTGGGAACGAAAAAGGCGGTGCCGGCAAATCGACGGTTTCTATGCATGTTGCCACCGCGCTGGCCCGCCTCGGTCACAAGGTCAGCGGGCTGGATCTGGATTTGCGGCAACGCTCACTGGCGCGCTACGCAGAAAACCGGCGGTCGTTTCTGGAAAGCCCCGGTCTGGACCTACCCAGCGCGCATTGCATCGATCTGCCAGAGGCCGACAAAGACAGCTTGAAACCCGGCGAAAACATATACGACCACCGGTTGTCTACGGCCGTTACGACATTGGAGAAAGACAGCGATTTCATCCTTATCGATTGTCCCGGCTCACACACCCGGCTCAGCCAAGTGGCGCATTCGCTGGCCGACACGCTGATCACGCCCCTGAACGACAGCTATGTCGACTTTGATCTGCTGGCGCGTACCGATGGCAGTGGCGAAAAAATCCTTGGCCCGTCTCTCTATTCCGAAATGGTGTGGAACGCGCGGCAGTTACGGGCACAGGCCAGGCTGAAACCAATGGACTGGATCGTGGTGCGCAACCGCATTGGGACCCAGCGGATGGTCAACAAGGAAAAGATGCAGCGCATCGTACGCATCCTGGCCGAGCGGATCGGGTTTCGCGTTGCGCCGGGCTTTTCCGAGCGGGTGGTTTTCCGTGAACTGTTCCCGCGTGGGCTAACCTTGCTAGACCTCAAGGATATCGGGGTGAAGCAGCTGAATATCTCCAACGTGGCAGCACGTCAGGAATTACGAGACATGATGAAGACGCTGAAGCTTCCGGGCGTTGAAATCGATTTCTAAGTAGGATCTATCCAACCGCTTCAGTGCCTAAAGGCCCTCGTACAGATACGACTCGCGGTTGGATTTGTGGTATTTGCATCTTTCCTGATCTCCCGCACCCAGCGGTTCACAAGCGGCCAGTCCGCCCGGCGCGATCAGCCAACGGATAAGGGTCATGGACCTTCTCCTCTTTGTGAGCGGATCAGCCGGGGTAGAGTGTGAACAATTCCTGCGGTTCCGGCACGCTGCGCAGCATGTAGCGGCCCATGGACACAAGATCACCCCGGTCCGAACCCGCCGCATTGCGCAAACTTGATGACACGATGATATTCTGCCCCAATGATCGGTGCATATCCGAGAGCCGCGCGGTCTGGTTCACCGCAGGACCGATCACAGTGAAGTCCAGCCGGGAATCCGCGCCGATATTGCCATAGAATACTTCGCCATTGTGCAAGGCCAACGTGAAACCTGGCGCTGGCAGACCCTGCGCGGCGCGGCCGACGTTCAGGTCGCCGAACTGTTGGATCATATCCTTGGCAGCGGTCAGAGTGGCTTCGGCATCCGCCCGGTCATCGCCCAGGTCGAACATCGCCATTAGCCCGTCACCCATAAATTTCAGCACGTTACCGCCATGCGATTCGATTATGTTGACGGCGATACCGAAATACACGTTCAACAAATTCACAATCGCTTCCCCACCCAGCTGTTCGGAGAGGCTGGTAAACCCGATTAGGTCGAAATAGCATATCACAGCATCGATCTTTTCCAGCGACCCGCGCTGAATTTCGCCCGACAGCACCCGGTTGCCTGCATCCATGCCCAGATAGACGCCCAAAAGCTCACGGGCCATCTTGTGGTTCGACGCAGATTTCAACGCCAAGCCCAGATATGGCATGGCCAGTCGGATCTGGGTCAGGTCTTCTTCGCTGAACCCATCCGGCCCATCGCTGGTCCAGGAAATAAGGACGCCTTCGGGTGTGTTTTCCGGGTCTATGGAGACGTCCTGTTCCACTCGGGACAAGAAAATACCAGCGGCGAAATAGTCCGTAAAACCCGTATCCCGGAGCTCATTCAACAGCGGGAAGCGGCTGGTTTCGTTCATCTCCTTCAACCGCACCCGCATTTCCAAATCGCTGGAGGTTATCAGATGGTACAGCGGGCTTTTTATCCAGTCTTCAGCCGGGGACTCGGTGATTTCATATTGTTGGTACTCGATGCCGTCGGTGCGGTTCCAATCGAACCCAACACCACCAAACTTCGGATGAAACGCGCTCTGCGCCACGTGCAGGCGGCACAGAGGAATACCGAGGTCTACCAGGAGTCGGCAGTAGCCTTCCAGAATCTCTACCTGGTCGGCTCCTTCCAGACCCATTTTCAACATCCGCTCGGCCACCCGTGCTCCAGTGGCTGCAACTGGCATTTGCGGTATTGTTGGTTCGGTCATTGGCAGTCTCATCGCAGTGAAACCCCTATGTGGGGCTGTCGGGCCTTTGATGGTAGAGGACGCCTAGCTAATTTTGGCCAACTGCCGCAACATCATACGAAGCCGCTCCGCATCTTCGGGGGGAAACAGTACCACAAGGGTCTGATGATAACTGCGCGCCACATCATGCAGGTCGGCATATACGGCCCTGCCTGCTGAAGTCAGGTTCAGTATTTCCAGCCGCTTGTCCCGTTGATCCCGCGTCCGTGTCAAGAACCGCCGCCGTTCCAGTGCAGCCACTGCGCGGCTGATCTTGGTCTTGTGCATCTTGGCCCGCGCGCCGATGTCCTTGGCAGTCAGCGCGCCATACCTGCCCAAGTGGAACAGAACCCGCCATTCCGTACGCAACATACCATACCGCGCTTTGTAGACCTGATGAAACGCTAGGCTGCTTTCTTCGGCCGCCTGATTCAACAGATAAGGCAGAAAGTCGATCAGATCGAAATCTTGGTTTTCCGGCATAGGCACGGATTATCTGTTGTTAGTTACAAAATCAACTATTACGCCCAGCGTCAGAAAAGGGGAGTTTCATGAATCGTCCAAGCAATCCGCACAGTATGACCCAGGCGTCCAGCCCCGTCGGAACCACCGAAGGCTATATGCCCGGGTTTGGAAATGACTTTGAAACAGAAGCCCTGCCCGGTGCCCTGCCGCAAGGCATGAACAGCCCGCAGCGCTGCAATTATGGTCTCTACGGTGAACAATTATCAGGCACGGCGTTCACCGCCAACCCACCAGAACGCACGTGGACCTATCGCATTCGGCCATCGGTCAAACACTCGGCGCGTTATACCAAGATCGACCTGCCCTACTGGAAAAGCGCCCCGCATGTCGACCCGGATGTGATCAGCCTGGGCCAGTATCGGTGGAATCCGGTGCCGATGGCTGAAAAAGGCATGACCTGGCTTAACGGCATGCACACCATGACGACCGCAGGTGACGTGAATACGCAGGTCGGCATGGCGGCACATATCTACCTGATTACCGAATCGATGGTGGATGCCTATTTCTTCTCCGCCGACAGCGAATTGCTGGTAGTTCCGCAAGAAGGCCGGCTGCGCTTTGCCACGGAACTGGGCATCATCGATCTGGAGCCCAAGGAAATCGCCATCATTCCGCGCGGTCTGGTCTATCGCGTCGAGGTGCTGGAAGGGCCCTGTCGCGGCTTTGTCTGCGAAAACTACGGTCAGAAGTTCGAAATGCCAGGGCGCGGACCGATCGGAGCCAATTGCCTAGCCAACCCGCGCGACTTCAAGGCACCTGTGGCGGCCTATGAAGACCGGGAAGTGCCTTCCACACTCACTATTAAATGGTGTGGTCAATTCCACGAAACCGAAATTGGCCAAAGCCCGCTGGACGTGGTCGCCTGGCATGGCAACTACGCGCCTTACAAATACGACCTGCGCAATTATTGCCCAGTTGGCGCGATCCTGTTCGATCATCCGGATCCATCGATCTTTACCGTGCTGACCGCGCCGTCAGGCGTACCGGGCACCGCAAACATCGACTTTGTCCTGTTCCGCGAACGCTGGCTGGTAGCCGAAAATACGTTCCGCCCACCCTGGTACCACAAGAACATCATGTCCGAGCTGATGGGCAACATCTACGGCCAGTATGATGCCAAACCGCAGGGCTTTGTCCCCGGTGGGATGAGCCTGCACAACATGATGCTGCCGCACGGGCCAGATATGGAAGCGTTCGAAAAAGCCTCCAACGCCAATCTGGGGCCGGACAAGCTGGACAACACCATGTCCTTCATGTTCGAAACCCGCTTCCCCCAGCACCTGACCGCCTTTGCCGCAAAAGAAGCACCTTTGCAGGACGATTATATCGATTGCTGGGATAGCATCCAAAAGAAGTTCGACGGGACGCCCGGTAAGAAATGACTGGCAGGGGTGCGCGAAATCACGCACCCTAAATTTTCCATCGGGGAGGATGGCCATTGAAACTCTACAGCTACTGGCGGTCTACCACATCCGTGCGGGTCCGCGCTGCGTTGAACCTGAAGGGTATCGATTATGAGATCGTGCCCGTGAACCTTGTGGCGGGCGAACAGCGGGAAACCGATTTTGCCACCGTAAACCCCGGCATGGGCGTGCCCGCGCTGGAGCTGGACGATGGCCGCGTCATCACGCAATCGGTCGCATTGCTGGATTACATTGAAGAGGTATGGCCGGACCCTGCCCTGCTGCCCACCGATCCGGTTGACCGGGCACAGGTACGTGCGGCAGCGGCGCAGATCGCGCTGGACATCCATCCAGTCAACAATCTGAAAATCCTCGCCTATCTCAAGGGCCCGCTTGGCCACAGTCAGGATGAAACCGTGGTATGGATGAACCACTGGATGACCGAAGGCTTCACCGCCTTTGAAAAGCTGATCCGCCGCGATACGCCATATTGCTTCGGCGCGAGCATCGGGCAGGCCGATCTGTGTCTGGTGGGCCAGATGATAAACGCGCGCCGTTGGGGCTGCGATGTAACCCCCTTCCCCCGGTTGGTCGAAATCGACCAACGTTGCCGCGAACATGCGGCGATCCGGGCCGCCCTGCCTGAAGCCCAACCTGACGCACAACCCCTCTAACAATGGGCGTTCCGCTCAACCAAGATCAACAGGACGACATATGCCATTAACCCCAAGCTGGGTAGCTTCCGCCAACGCACCCGACCACCCGTTTCCTCTGAACAATCTGCCCTATGGTGTGTTTTCCACATCTGACACTGACCCGCGCTGTGGCGTTGCCATCGGTGAAATGATCTTGGACATGGCCGCTGCGGAAGAGACCGGGTTAATCTCTCTGATCGATGATCCGCTGTTCGACGTGCCCTATTGGAACGACCTGATGGAGGAAGGCCCCGCCGTCTGGGCCGCTCTGCGTGAACGGCTGACCGCGTTGCTGGCCGAAGGGGCCGCAGAGCGTGACAAAGTGGAACCGCTGCTGGTGCCCATGGCCGATGCGGAGCTGCACCTACCATTTGTCGTCAGCGAATACACCGATTTCTACGCTGGACGGCATCATGCCACCAATGTGGGCACCATGTTCCGTGGCCCGGAAAACGCGCTTCCGCCGAACTGGCTACATATCCCGATCGGGTACAATGGCCGGGCGTCTTCGGTCGTGGTAGATGGTACGCCAATCCGCCGCCCCTGGGGGCAGCTGAAATCCCCGCAGCACGATCTGCCCGCCTTCCTGCCCTGCCGCCGGTTTGATCTGGAACTGGAGATGGGCGCGATTGTCGGCACCGCGTCGGACGGGCCGATCACCGTGCAAGAGGCCGACGACAACATATTTGGCTACGTCCTTCTAAACGATTGGTCCGCACGGGACATTCAGGCATGGGAATATCAACCGTTGGGTCCGTTCCAGGCCAAGGCAACCGCCACGTCGATCAGCCCCTGGATTGTGACCAAGGCCGCGCTGGACCCGTTCCGCTGCGACACCCCAGAGCGCGAATTCGAGCTGCTGGATCATCTAAAAGACTGTGGCCCAATGTTGTATGACATCGACTTGACCGTCACGCTGGCCCCCGAGGGCAAGGACCCAACCACCATCGCGCAGACGAATTACCGCGAAATGTATTATTCCGCCGCTCAGCAGTTGGCCCATCACACCACAGCGGGCAGCCCGATGAATGTCGGTGATTTACTGGGGTCGGGCACCATCTCCGGCGCGGAAAAACACGAACGGGGATCTCTGCTGGAGCTCAGCTGGGGCGGCAAGGAGCCGATCACGCTGGACACGGGCGAAGTCCGGTCGTTCCTCGAAGATGGCGACACGCTGACCCTGGGCGGCCATGCGCAAGGCGATGGCTATCGCATTGGGTTTGGCCAATGCGGCGGCCAGGTGCTGCCTGCGATGGAAGACCCTTACAAGCGATGACCGAACAGTGGGTTTCACCCACCGTACAGATAATGCCTAGGGTGGGTGCCAACCCACCGCCCCGCGAAAGGATGACAAGATGACCAAGAAGTTCGCCTCCCAGGGTGACATGACCGAAAAAGAAATCAGCTTCACCGAAGTGGGGGATGGGCTCTGGGCCTTCACCGCCGAAGGTGACCCGAACTCGGGCGTCATCATCGGCGATGACAGCGTGATGATCATCGAAGCGCAGGCCACCCCGCGCCTAGCCAACAAGGTGATCGAAAAGGTCCGCGAAGTGACCGATAAACCAATCAGCCACCTTGTGCTTACGCATTACCACGCTGTCCGCGTGCTGGGCGCTAGCGCGTTCAACGCCCCACAAACCATAATGAGCGAAAAGGCGCGCGCAATGGTCGTCGAACGCGGACAGGAAGACTGGGACAGCGAATTCCAACGTTTCCCACGCCTGTTCGAAGGGCATGAAAGCATCCCCGGTCTGACTTGGCCCACCACCACGTTCAACGACCGGATGAGCATTTATCTGGGCAACCGTCGCGTCGACATCATGCAACTGGGCCGGGCGCATACTGCGGGTGATTCCGTGATCTACGTGCCCGACCAGAACGTGATGTTCACCGGCGATATCGTCGAATACCATTCCGCCTGCTACTGCGGGGATGGGCATTTCCACGACTGGCCCAGCACGCTGGAAAACATTCGCAAATGGGATCTGGATGCCATTGCACCGGGCCGTGGCGACGCGCTGGTGGGCAAGGAGATGGTGAACGCCGCGCTCGATGCGACGTCGGATTTTGTGACCTCCACCTACCGCCCGGCGGCGCAGGTCGCGCTGCGCGGCGGGTCGCTAAAAGAAGCCTGGGACGCGGTGCGCGCGGAATGCGATCCGAAGTTTTCGGATTACGCCATCTACGAACACTGCCTGCCCTTCAACGTCGCCCGTGCCTATGATGAAGCCCGCGACATCGACACGCCACGCATCTGGACCGCGCAGCGCGATATAGAAATGTGGGAAGCGTTGCAGGGGTAATCAGCACCATTCTCAGGGAGCGGACATGAGCAAGGGCGAAATCATCGGACTGGCGGGAATGGACGCTTTGTTCTTGGTCTGGACGATCCTGATATTCGTGACCCTGTTCCAGATTCGAAGTCGGGTGGTGGCCCGTACCCGGAACCCGGTGCCTGGCCCGAGCACGGCCCTTGGGGAATGGCGCATCTGGCTGACATCGCCCGAGGAAAAGGCCGCTCGCATTCGGCATTGTGCCGCGACGTTGGCCATATTCGCATGAATCTTGGTGCGGCTCTGGATGATTGGCTAACCGCAGTTGCAAATGGAAGGAAGAGGGAGACACCACATGGCATATGATTATCAACCCTATCCCTATGTAGCTCCGCCGGGGCTGAGCGCACCAGAAACGCGCCACGCGGTGGTGATCGTAGGCGCCGGCCCCATCGGGCTGGCCATGGCCATTGACCTGGCCCAGCGCGGTATCAACTCTGTTGTGCTGGATGACAACAACGTTGTGTCCGTGGGCTCCCGCGCAATCTGCTGGTCTAAACGGACGCTGGAAATCTTTGACCGGCTTGGCGTGGGCGAACGCATGCTGGACAAGGGCGTAACCTGGAAAATAGGCCGCCAGTTCCATGGCGGCGATCAGGTGTTTTCCTTTGACCTGCTGCCTGAAGAAGGCCACCGGTACCCGGCCTTCATCAACCTGCAGCAATACTATGTCGAAGAGTACCTGGTGGACCGAGCGCGGGAATTTCCCGACCTGATCGACATCCGGTTCCTGAACAAGACCATCGCACATGAAGACCACGGCGACCATGTCACGCTGACCGTAGAAACACCCGATGGCAATTACACACTGGAAACCGATTGGTATATCGCTTGTGACGGTGCCGGGTCAGCCACACGTGAACGCATGGGTCTGAGCTTTGAGGGCCAGACGTTTCAGGAACAGTTCCTGATCGCTGATATCGAGATGGAGCAATCGCCCTTTGGCGATGACAAGGTGCCGGAACGTTGGTTTTGGTTCGACCCGCCCTTCCATTCCGGCAAATCTGCGCTGCTGCATATGCAGCCCGACAACATCTACCGGATCGATCTGCAGCTGGACGTGGATGCCGACGGCACAGAAGAGGCCCGCGAAGAAAACGTGATCCCGCGGATCAAAGCGATTGTGGGCGACAAACCCTTCCGGCTGGATTGGGTGAGTGTCTACAAGTTCCGCTGCATCAAGCTGGACCGGTTCGTGCACAACCGCGTGCTGTTCGTGGGCGACAGCGCCCACGTGGTCAGCCCGTTTGGGGCGCGAGGCGGCAATGGTGGTATTCAGGATGTCGATAATCTGGGCTGGAAACTGGCCCGCGTGGTGCAGGGGCAGGCGCCCGAGGCATTGATCGAAACCTATAACGAAGAACGGTCGCACGGGTCGGCGGAAAACATCCTCAATTCGTCACGGTCCACCAATTTCATGACCCCGAAGACCCCAATCGAAGCGTTGTTCAGGGGTGAAGCGCTGCGGCTGGCCAAGGACCAGCCCTTTGCGCGAAAAATACTGAACTCCGGTCGACTGAGCCTGCCTTGTTCGCTGGAAGGCATGTCGTTGCAGACCCAGGGTGTGGCCCAAATCGCGCCGGGGCAAGTTTTGGTCGATGCTCCTTTGTCGGGGGAGGACGGTGACACGTGGCTGCTTCGCCAGGTGCAGGGCGATTTCACGCTGGTGGGCTTTGGCGATGTGTTGCTGCCCGAGTTGCCCGGCATTCGCCGGATCGGGATCAACACCCGCGCCGATTACCCCTGCTTCACCGCCACCCATAACCACGCCATGCGCCGCTATGGGTCGTCCAATGCATACCTATTCCGCCCCGACGGGCATATCTGCGCGGTATTTGATACACCTACTAGGAAAGACGTTGCACATGCGTATGCAAAAGCACTGGGCGCGGAGCTGGAGGCCACACAGTGAGCGTGATGGAAGACCGACTGAGCCCCAATCAGGATGATTTCTACAACGCGCTGATCGCGGCACATGAAGGGCTGGGCGAGGCAGACAGCCACGCACTGAACGCACGGCTGATCCTGCTGATGGCCAACCGTATTGGTGATCTGGGTGTATTGCAGGACATCATCACAACCGCCCGGTCCTATTCCGACGCCTGAGCGCCAGAAGGCATGAAACCGCGCATTCCGGCGACAAACCGCGGAAATGGCGGTTAGTAACCACCTGCCTGCAATGGTCTGCAACGATCTTTGATCATCACGTGACTTGCGTGACGGCGGGCTTGGCGTAGAACGGGTTCAACGACAACATTACTGAGGTCAGTATGAGCATTGCGCTGGTTCTCCTTGCAGCAGGCAAGGGGACGCGGATGAAATCCGATTTGCCCAAGGTCCTGCACCCCATCGCCCATGCTCCGATGCTGGAGCATGCCATGTCAGCTGGCGCACATCTTGCACCAGAGCGCACAGTGGTGGTTGCTGGTCACGGGTTTGATGATGTGAAAGCCGCTACGCTGGAGGTGGATGAAACCGCCGTGGTGGTGGAACAGGCCGAACAGCTGGGTACCGCCCATGCGGTAGACCAGGCCCGCACGGCGCTGGCCGATTTCCAGGGCGATGTGGTGGTTCTTTATGGCGATACCCCGTTTGTATCGCCAGAAACTTTGGATTGCATGATCGCCGCACGGCAAACGCATGATCTAGTGATCCTAGGCTTCGAGGCACAGGATCCCGGCCGGTATGGACGGCTGGTAATGGACGGCGACATGCTGCAGCGGATCGTGGAGTTCAAGGATGCCTCGGACGCGGAACGGCAGATCACCCTTTGCAACAGCGGGCTTTTGGCCTGCGACGCGCGGCTGCTGTTTGACCTGCTTGCGCAGGTCGGCAACAACAATGCGCAGGGCGAATATTACCTGACCGACATTGTGGAACTTGCAGGGTCGCAGGGCCACAAGGTAACCGCGATTTCCTGCGACGAATCAGAAACGCTCGGCATCAACTCCCGCGCTGATCTGGCGGCGGCAGATGCGGTGTTTCAAGCCTCTGCCCGCGCAGCGCTGCTGGAAAACGGGGTCACGTTGATGGCCCCTGATACCGTCTATCTGGCCTTTGATACGATGATCGGGCGCGATACGCTGATCGAACCCAACGTTGTGTTCGGCCCAGGCGTTACGGTGGAATCCGGGGCCAAGATCCGGGCGTTTTCCCATCTCGAAGGTTGTCATGTCAGTCGGGGGGCCATTGTCGGGCCGTACGCCCGACTGCGGCCCGGGGCTGAACTGGCCGAAGATGTGCATGTCGGTAACTTCGTGGAAATCAAGAATGCGCAGGTGGATACCGGAGCCAAAATCAATCATCTTAGCTATGTGGGCGATGCATCGGTTGGCGCACGTACCAATATCGGGGCGGGCACAATCACCTGTAATTACGACGGCTTCATGAAACACCAAACCACCATAGGTGCTGACGTGTTCATCGGGTCCGATACGATGCTGGTCGCCCCAGTCACTGTAGGCGACGGCGCAATGACAGCCACCGGCACAGTTGTCACCAGCAATGTGGAACCGGATGCCATGGCGATGGCCCGCGCCAAGCAGGAAAATCGGCTTGGGTCCGCCCGCAAGCTGCGCGACATTCTGCGGGCGAAAAAGGCCCGCCTGACAAAGGATAAAACGTAATGTGTGGGATTGTAGGCGTTCTGGGCCATCACGAAGCTGCCCCGATCCTGGTCAAAGCACTGAAACGGCTGGAATATCGCGGCTATGACAGCGCTGGGATCGCAACCATCAACAGCGGTGCGCTGGATCGGCGCCGCGCAGTGGGCAAACTGGTGAACCTGTCGGACCTGCTGGTGCATAACCCACTGCAGGGCAAATCCGGCATCGGCCACACCCGTTGGGCCACCCATGGCGCGCCGTCCGTCGGAAACGCACACCCGCACCGCGCAGGCGGGGTTGTGGTGGTGCATAACGGGATCATCGAAAATTTCCGCGACCTGCGCGGTGAACTTGCTGAACAAGGCTTGCATTTCGAAACCGAAACAGACACCGAAACCATTGCCCTGCTGACTCAGCATTACATGTCCGAGGGCAAATCCCCAGTTGAAGCCGCCAATGCCGCGATCGACCGGCTGGACGGTGCCTTTGCGCTGGCCTTCCTATTCGAGGGTGAAGAAGACCTGATCATCGCCGCGCGCAAAGGCTCCCCCTTGGCCATTGGGCACGGAGACGGCGAAATGTTCGTGGGCTCCGACGCCATCGCGCTATCACCGCTGACCGACAGGATCACCTATCTCGAAGAAGGTGATCGCGCCGTGGTGACACGCAAAGGTGTGCAAATCCGGAACGCCAAGGGCGAACTGGCCAACCGCGAAATACGCCGGATCCAGATCGACCGCGTCAATATCGACAAGGCCGGGCACAAACATTTCATGGCAAAGGAAATTGCCGAACAGCCTTCTGTTCTGCGCGATGCGGTGGCCAGCTATCTGCCTGCCGGGGCCGATGGGGTCGTACTGCCCGAAGAGGAGCTGGATTTCGCCGCCATAGACCGCCTAGTGATGGTCGCCTGCGGAACGGCGTTTTACGCCTGCA
Organism: Marinibacterium sp.; assembly: GCA_017643305.1. GTDB lineage: Bacteria > Pseudomonadota > Alphaproteobacteria > Rhodobacterales > Rhodobacteraceae > HXMU1420-2. The sequence goes on from JAEPNQ010000008.1 coordinate 27,065, forward strand.
TGGTTGCAAAATACTGGTTTGAACAGATCGCACGCCTGCCAGTGGAAATCGATATCGCGTCAGAATTCCGGTATCGCGAACCTCCGATTCCCGCCAAAACTGCCGCACTGTTTGTCAGCCAGTCGGGCGAAACGGCCGACACTCTGGCGGCGATGCGGTATTGCAACGGCAAGGCGGACAAGCTGGTGTCAGTGGTCAATGTACCCGAAAGCTCCATCGCGCGGGAAAGCGATTTGGCCCTGCCGATCCACGCAGGGGTGGAAATAGGCGTGGCGTCAACCAAGGCGTTCACCTGCCAACTGATCGTGCTGCTAAGCCTCGCGCTCAAAGCGGCAACTGATCGGGGCACCCTGTCCGTCAACGAGGCGGCCAAGATTTATGACGCGATGCGCGGTCTCCCTTTGCTGCTGGATACTGCGCTAGCCCAGTCCGACACCATCCAGAAAGCGGCTCAACGGCTGAGCGAGGCCCGCGATGTGCTGTTCCTCGGGCGCGGTTCGATGTACCCGCTGGCGTTGGAAGGCGCGCTAAAACTGAAAGAGATCAGCTATATCCACGCTGAAGGCTATGCTTCGGGCGAACTCAAACACGGACCGATCGCGTTGATCGACAGCCATATGCCGGTAGTGGTACTGGCCCCGCGCGACGGCTTGTTCGACAAGACCGTGTCGAACATGCAAGAAGTCATGGCGCGCGAAGGCAAGGTTCTGCTGATTTCGGATAACGAGGGAATAGACGAGGCAGGCGACGGCGTCTGGCTTTCCATCTGCATGCCCAAGGTACATGACGCGCTGAGCCCGATCTTGTACGCTCTGCCAGCGCAACTGCTGGCTTACCACACCGCAGTTGCCAAGGGCACCGATGTCGACCAACCACGAAACCTCGCCAAATCTGTTACGGTGGAATAGGAAAATTTGCATTATAATGCATAATTTGTGATGATCTTGGTGTCACTTCCCCATATTTCTGGTGATTTTCGCAATATTTTGGCTTTACGTGTGGGAGAGTGAGCATTATATTTCCTCACATTCGCGGTGGGGTTATCCTGTGCGAAGGCAACCGATCCGGCATGAGAAGGCGACGCGATGGACATTTGCTTCCTGTACGGGACTGAAACCGGCAGCTCCGAAATGCTCTGCGAAGATATCGAGGCTGAAATCGGCGCAGGTATCACCAGCCAGATCCAAAGCCTTGCCGATGTCACACCGGATGATCTGAACAGCGAGACGTTCTATTTCTTCGTGACCTCCACGTACGGCTCCGGGGATTTGCCCGTCACCGCGCAGCCCTTTGCCGAGGCGTTGGAACAGAAAAAGCCAGACCTCAGCCATGTTCAGTTTGCTATTTTCGGGTTGGGCGACATGGTGTTCGAGGACACGTTTGCCCATGGTTCCATGCTGCTGATGGACAAGCTGCTGGCCTGCGGTGCCCGCATGGTGGGTGAGCGCGGCATACATGATGCATCCGGCCATGACATGCCTGAAGACCTGGCCGTGCCGTGGGCGCACGAGGTTCTTTCAAAGCTGAACGCCGCCGCCGCCGCCTGATCACATCAGACTGCGCGGTAAACTTCCAATAGCTGCCGCACGTGTGCGTCCATACTGATGGGCGCCATAGCCTCCTGCCGGCACCGATCCGGATCAAACCGTTCAACCGCCAACCGCATACCTGATTCAAAACCCGCAGCGCCGCCACCGTTTTCCGCATGGCGATGCACAACAAGGCGAGGGTCATCAAACGTGACCAACCAGTCGCCCGTTCCGTCCGTGGAGGCATTGTCCACCACCACCACCGCGTCCAACTCTGCAGCATCAAACTTCAAAAGGCGCTGCACCGTGAACTGCAGCTGATCAAGCCGGTTATAGGTCACAACAACTGCCACCAGCTGATACTTTTTCTGTTCCGGTTGCACGCTCAATCCCGGCTCTGCCTTCTGCCCGGAACGTTCAGATCGTGAAAATCACCGTCTGTCAAACCCCGTCTACCCGCTGCCAATCAGAATACCAGCGGCCAGTACCAAGGCACCACCCAGAACCACCTGCATTGCGGCACGGAAAAACGGAGTTTCCATGTATTTGTTCTGAATCCATGCAATCGCCCAAAGCTCTACAAAAACAACGGCCACCGCCACCACTGTGGCGGTCCAGAAATCCGGGATCAGGTAAGGCAAGGCATGACCCAACCCACCCAACGTGGTCATGATCCCGCTGGCCAGCCCCCGTTTCAGCGGTGATCCGCGCCCTGAAAGTTCCCCATCATCCGATGCAGCTTCAGTAAACCCCATTGAAATGCCCGCGCCGACTGACGCCGCTACGCCCACCAGAAAGGTTGTCCACGTGTCCTGCGTGGCGAAAGCCGTGGCAAAGATCGGAGCAAGTGTGGACACAGATCCATCCATTAACCCCGCCAGCCCCGGCTGCACCCATGTCAGGATGAACTGACGCCGCTCTGTGCCGTCTTCACGGTCGCGCGTGTCCTGGTCCAGGTGCGCCTGTTCCAGGGAATCGGCAGCATCCTGATGCCCGGCCTCCGCAGCCGCCAGATTGCCCAGCAACTTGCGCGTCTCGGCATCCGTGGTCCGTGCGGCGGCGGCCAGATAGAATCGTTCAGCCTGTTTTTCCATCGCGGTGGCTTCGGTGCGCACCTGTGCCAGCGTCAGCGCCTCCTGCAACCAGACAGGGCGACGGGCATAGAACCCGGCGACATGTTCGCGTCGGATCAGCGGGATCGTCGCACCGAACCGGGTTTGGTGCAGGTCAATCAACCGCTGGCGGTGAACATCTTCTTCCTGCGCCATGCCTTCGAACACCGCCGCCGTCCCTGGGTAATCTGAGCGGAGCCGTTCGGCATAACCGCGATAAATCTGTGCATCGTCTTCTCCCGATGAAATCGCCAGTGCTAGGATTTCCTGTTCTGACAGGTCATCAAATCTTTTGCGTTGGGTTAAGAAGCGCATCTTTACCTCAATTAGAATCATTCTAAATATTGGTGTATATGCCTTTGTATTCAACCGTTACAAATGGGTGTTGTTGCAACTAAACTCACCGGTTTATATTTTTACAGCGAAGCTGGGAAAACGAATGACGGAAGCCGCGACAATCAACCGGACAGGCCGCAAGTTTCAGCAGGTGCTGGACGGTGCGCGCGAGGTGTTTCTGCGCGACGGGTTCGAAGGGGCGAGCGTAGATGACATCGCCCGCGTGGCCGGGGTCAGCAAGGCCACGCTCTACAGCTATTTTCCGGACAAAAGGTTGCTATTTTCCGAGATCACGCAAACCGAATGCAACGCCATGGCCGAACGTGCGTTGAACCTGATCGACGAAACCAACCCACCGCGCGAAGTTTTGACCATCGCCGCCAGCCAGATCGTTCCCTTTCTATTGTCGGAGTTTGCCCAGCGCATTTTCCGTATCTGCATGGCTGAACGTGATCGGTTTCCGGAACTTGCGCGTGCCTTTTACGCAGCGGGCCCTGGCATGGGGCGGCAACGGCTAGCGGAATACCTGGAACTATCCACCGCCCGAGGCGAATTGGTGATCGACGACGTCCAGATGGCAGCCGAACAATTTTCGGAACTGTGCAAGGTCAAGCTTTGGAACCTTGCCGCCTTCGGGGTGCAGACCGAATTTTCACAGGAAGAAATCGACGACGTTGTGACCAACGCCGTCGAAACTTTTATGGCGCGTTACGGAGCATGACACACAAAACCGGCAGATCCTAGCGACTGGTTTCGCGCGCAAGACTTACTCTCTGTCCCGACAGAGCCGGTGCTTAGTACACCACCACCGACCGGATAGACTTGCCCGCATGCATCAGGTCAAAGCCTTCGTTGATATTGTCCAAAGTCAGCGTGTGGGTGATCATCGGGTCGATCTCTATCTTTCCTTCCATGTACCAGTCCACAATCTTGGGTACGTCCGTACGCCCCCGCGCGCCACCAAAGGCAGTTCCGCGCCAAGACCGGCCGGTAACCAACTGGAACGGGCGCGTTGAGATTTCGGCCCCAGCAGGTGCAACCCCGATAATGATCGATTCGCCCCAACCCTTATGCGCACATTCCAGCGCGTCACGCATGACATTCACATTGCCCGTGGCGTCAAAGGTGTAATCTGCACCGCCCTTGGTCAGGTCCACCAGGTACGGCACCAGGTCGCCCTCAACCTCGGTGGGGTTAACGAAGTCTGTCATGCCAAAGCGTTCGGCCATCGGCACCTTTTCAGGGTTCAGGTCCACACCTACGATCTGGTCTGCACCGGCCAGCCGCAAGCCCTGGATTACATTCAATCCAATGCCACCCAGGCCGAACACAACGGCGCGCGAGCCGATTTCCACCTTAGCGGTGTTCATCACGGCCCCAATACCGGTGGTTACGCCGCAGCCAATGTAGCAGATCTTGTCAAACGGCGCGTCCGGGTTGACCTTGGCCAGCGCAATTTCAGGTAGGACAGTGTGGTTGGAGAATGTCGAGCAGCCCATGTAGTGCAGGATCGGGTCTCCATCGAGCGTTGAGAACCGCGAGCTGCCATCCGGCATCAGGCCTTGGCCTTGGGTCACCCGGATCGACTGGCACAGGTTGGTCTTGGGGTTCAGACAGTATTCGCATTCCCGACATTCCGGCGTGTAGAGCGGGATCACGTGATCACCCGGCTTCAGGCTGGTCACGCCTTCGCCAACCTCCAAGACAACACCCGCGCCTTCATGACCCAAGATCGCAGGAAACAGGCCTTCCGGGTCGGCACCAGACAGGGTGAATTCATCGGTGTGACAAATTCCGGTTGCCTTAACTTCGATCAAAACCTCGCCCGCGCGGGGGCCATCAAGGTTGACCTCCATAATCTCCAGCGGTTTTCCGGCCTGAGTGGCCACTGCTGCTCTGGTGCGCATCGGTAATCCCTCCACTTGATTTGGCTTGAGCCTGCGGTAAAGACAGGTGGTTTTCAACCGTGGATTAAGGTTTACTTCCAGCTTGGAAGCCACGCCCCAGGGAGCACCGCAGATGCAGAAAATTTGGATGGCCATGCTGGCGACGGCCCTGATCGGGTGCACGACGGTGCCAGAAGAAGAGCCACTGACGCCTGAACCCATTGTCGAGGGGGCAGAACCCGTGGCTGCCTCCGAAGATCCCTCTGCGGAACCCTATGACCCATCCAAAGACCTGAAACTGATCACCTGCGGGGCGCATGAAACGCTGGATCTGATCGACACGCCAGTGGCAGATGCACTGCTGCGACTGCCGGAGAACCGCCGTATTGTCCGGCCAGGCGATGTGGTCACACAGGATTATGACACCAGCCGCATGAACGTGTTCGTGGACGAAGCCGGGACCATAACCAAGATTGAGTGTGGCTAATCCGTCTCTGCCAACAGCATCGCCTCTAGCGCGGCCTTGTAGGTAGTGTATTTCAACTGCACGCCCAGTTCATCCTTGATCCGGTCGTTCCGAACCCGCTTGCTGTCTGCGTAAAAGCTGCGCGCCATAGGGGTCATCTCCGCCTGATCAAACGGAATGGGCGGGGGAACGGGTAGGCCCAGCAGTTCAGCAGCATAGGCGATCACGTCCTGAGGCGGGGCCGGGTCATCATCGCACAGGTTATAGATCGCGCCGGGATTGGGCCGGTTGATGGACGCCATTAGAACCTGCGCGATGTCTTCTACATGGATCCGGCTAAACACCTGACCAGGTTTGATGACTCGGCGCGCAGTGCCATTGCGCAGCTTTTCAAACGGTCCCCGCCCCGGCCCATAGATCCCGGCCAGCCGGAACACGTGAACGGGCAGGCCAGTAATGGCGCGCCACGCGTCTTCGGCTTCCGTGCGCCAGATCGCCCGACGGGACGTTGGGTGCAATTCCGTCGTTTCATCGACCCACGCACCGTCATGGTTGCCATATACACCAGTGGTAGAGAGGTAGCCGACCCATTCGAACTGCCCAGTACGATCGGCAATTTCTGCGCCTAAATCACGCAGCACTGGATCACCGTTTTCATCCGGCCCGGCTGACACGAGAATATGCGTGACACCGTCCAGATCTACGGGGTCTGACCCACCCGGCCAGATCAACGGCTGCACGCCGGTCTTGCAGATCGTTTCCGCCTTGTCTGTGCTGCGTGTAGTGCCAATGACGGTCCAGCCTTGTGCCAGGGCCAGCGGGGCAAAGGACCGGGCGGAAAACCCGTGTCCGAAGGAAAGCAATGTCTTGGTCATACCCCTACTTGTTATCATTGTGCGCCAGAGGCAAGCGTTACAAAAAATCGTTGATTGGCGGCTTTTTGTAACATACAAAGGTGCACCAGAGAGGAGCAGCCATAATGTACAGCCAGGGTCTGATCGGAGCTGACGGAAGCACCGAGGAAACGCCGGAATTTTTGGCAGCGTTCCAGAAACGGATCGATGCCGAGGAAAAGATCGAGCCCAATGATCTGATGCCTGAAGGGTATCGCCGGACACTGATGCGCCAGATCGGCCAGCATGCGCATTCTGAAATTGTGGGCATGCTGCCCGAAGGCAATTGGATCACCCGCGCGCCAAGCCTGCGCCGCAAGGCTGCTTTGCTGGCTAAGGTTCAGGACGAAGGTGGCCACGGGCTATACCTGTATGCCGCTGCCGAAACGCTGGGCGTCAGCCGCGAGGAAATGACAGAAGACCTGTTGAGCGGTAAGGCCAAGTATTCTTCGATCTTCAATTATCCCACGCTAACCTGGGCCGACATTGGTGCCATTGGCTGGCTGGTAGATGGCGCGGCTATCATGAACCAGATCCCGCTGTGCCGCTGTTCCTTTGGCCCCTATGCCCGCGCGATGATCCGTGTCTGCAAGGAAGAGAGTTTCCACCAGCGGCAGGGTTACGAGATTATGATGACACTGGCGCGCGGCACCGAGGAACAGAAAAGCATGGCGCAGGACGCACTGAACCGGTGGTGGTGGCCGTCGGTCATGATGTTTGGCCCGCATGACGCGGAAAGCCAGCATTCTGACCAATCCATGGCGTGGAAGATCAAACGGTTCACCAATGACGAGCTGCGTCAGAAATTCATCGATGCCACCGTGCCGCAAGCTGAATTCATCGGCCTGACCGTGCCCGACCCGGACCTGAAGTGGAACGAGGAAAAGGACGGCTATGACCATGGTCCGATTGATTGGGATGAATTCTGGCGTGTGGTCAAAGGACATGGACCCATGGCCCGTGACCGGATCCGCGCCCGCCGCAAGGCCTGGGATGATGGCGCTTGGGTGCGCGAAGCTGCACTAGCCCACGCTGAAAAGCGCAAAGCCCGAAAAATAGCGGCAGAATAGCCTTTTTTACCGTTGCAGCGAGGGGCCAGCCCCTCGCGCTCCCCGGGATATTTGTAGCAAGAGGAAGTAGCAAAGGCATGGCCAACGAGATGCCGCTCTGGGAAGTATTTATCCGACCACGCAACGGGCTAAGTCACAAGCATGTTGGGTCGATCCACGCTGCGGACGAGGTGCTCGCGCTCCAGGCCGCGCGGGATGTCTATACGCGGCGCGGCGAAGGCAATTCGATTTGGGTGGTGCCTTCTTCAGCGATCACCGCGTCGGACCCGGAACAGGCGAGCGAGAATTTTGAGCCTGGTGAAAAGATTTATCGCCACCCGACCTTCTACGACATCCCCGAAGAAGTGGGCCATATGTGATGGCTTTGTTCGATGCGCTTCTGGAACTGGCGGATGACCATCTGGTGCTGGGCCACCGGTTGAGCGAATGGTGCGGCCACGCGCCGATGTTGGAAGAAGACCTCGCCATGCCCAACATGGCGCTGGATCTCATCGGCAGCGCACGGACGCTGTATGATTATGCCGGGCAGGTCGAGGGGAAAGGCCGGTCCGAAGATGACCTTGCCTATCTTCGGGGCGAACGGGAGTATCGCAATTGCCTGCTGGTGGAACGGCCCAACCGCGATTTCGCACATACCATGCTGCGGCAGCTTTATTTCGTGGCGTTTATGCACCCATACTGGACCGCAGCCGCCGACAGCTCAGACGAGGTTATCCGCGGGGTTGCCGGTAAGGCAGTCAAGGAAATGGCTTATCACATCCGGCATGCCGGTGAATGGGTGATCCGACTGGGCGACGGTACAGAGGAAAGTGCGCGGCGGATGGCGGACGCAGTCGATGACCTACATCTCTATACAGGTGAATTGTTCGAAGCCGGGGCCGAAACGGATGATGACGTTCTGCCAGACCGCGCAGCGCTGCAACCCGCATGGGAAGTCACCATTGACCACGTGTTTGGCGAAGCCGGCCTGACCCGCCCCGTGATTCCGCACCCGCAGACCGGCGGGCGCACCGGTCTGCATGGCGAAGACCTGGGCCATATGCTGGCGGACATGCAATCCACACATCGCGCGCATCCGGGGGCAACGTGGTAGTCCATCTGGACGCCAGCCGCGCCTGGGAGGCAGCGGCCAGGGTTCCAGACCCGGAGGTGCCGTGTGTCACCGTAGCCGACCTGGGCATCCTGCGCGATGTCCGGCTGGAAGACGGCGTGGCGGTTGCAGATGTGACGCCAACCTATTCTGGATGCCCCGCGACACTGGCCATTGAACTGGCCATTGAGGCTGCAATGCGCGACGCGGGCTATGACGCGCGGATCAACCGCGTGCTCAGCCCAGCTTGGACTACCGATTGGATCACTGAGGAAGGCCGGGAAAAGCTGCGGGCTTATGGCATTGCGCCGCCGGAAGGCTCCGCCTCCAAGCTGGCTCTGTTTGGTGCAACTGAGGTGACCTGCCCGCGCTGCGGGAGCCGCCAGACAGAACGGATTTCCGAGTTCGGATCAACCGCCTGCAAGGCCCAATATCGCTGCAGGTCCTGTGCCGAACCCTTCGACTATTTCAAATGTATTTGAGACGCTCATGTTCCACGACCTGACCCTTGCTGACGTTCGCGCCGAAACACCTGACAGCGTGGTGTTGACCTTTGATGTTCCGGCTGATCTGTCCGGTGCTTTTTCCTACCAGCCAGGCCAGTACGTGACGCTGCGGGCTGATGTTGATGGTACGGACCAGCGGCGCAACTATTCTATCGCATCGCGGCCTGGAGCGCCTCTTTGTGTTGGGGTGAAACGGGTCGAAGATGGCGTGTTTTCGTCCTTTGCCCAATCGCTAAAACCTGGGGATACGCTGGCCGTGATGCCACCAGAGGGGCGTTTTGTGTGCAAAAATCAAACAGATCTGGTGCTGATCGCCGCCGGATCCGGGATTACCCCATTAATCTCCATAGCGTCGGATGCTTTGGCTCGAGGGGCACGGGTAACGCTGGTCTATGGTAACCGTCAGACCGAAACGATCATGTTTCGTGACACGCTGGACGCGTTGAAAGACCAGTATCTGGAACGATTTACCCTGATTCATATCCTGAGCCGTGAAGCGCAGGATGTTGCCCTGCTGAACGGGCGCGTTAATGGTGAAAAGATCGCAGCGCTGGCCCATGCCGGAGCGATTGATCTGCAGGGTAGCGATGGCATTTTCCTCTGCGGTCCGGGCGGGATGATCGACGATGTCGTGGAAGAACTGAAGTCGCAGGATGTAAAACCTGCGTTGGTCCATTTCGAACGGTTCACGATGGATGGCGAAGCGCCCCGGGCGCCGAAATCCCGTGCCGCTGAGGACGCCGCCGCGCATGGTGTGGCTGTGTCGGTGTATCTAGATGGAACACGCCGGGATTTCCAGTTTGAGGCGCAGGATGACACCGTAATTGACGCCGCCGAACGGCAGGGGCTGGAGCTGCCGTTTTCGTGCAAGGGCGGCATGTGCTGCACCTGCCGCTGCAAAGTCGCAGAAGGCAGTGCAGAGATGGCGGTGAACTATTCGCTGGAACCGTGGGAGCTGGAGGCGGGCTTTACCCTGGCCTGTCAGGCCCGCCCGACCAGCGAAAACCTGGTTCTGGACTTCGATGCCGCTTGATTTTTAGTCCCGCCCTGGTCCTACTTGGCACATGAGCGAAAAGGACCCAAGCCTGAATGCAGCTTATGACCTGCAATCACCTGATGATAATCGGCGGCTGTATGCGGATTGGGCGGAGACCTATGATTCGGGCTTTGCCGTCGATCATGATTATCGGCTGCATCTGATGACGGCGCGGGCGTTTCGTGATGCGGGCGGCCAAGGTCCAGTTTTGGATGTTGGTGCCGGCACGGGGTTGGCAGGAGCGGTTCTGTCAGAACTGGGTATGGCCCCCATCGACGCCACCGATATTTCAGGCGAGATGCTGGACGTTGCGGAACGCAAGGACGTGTATCGCGACCTGTTTGTGGCTGATCTGCTGGAGGGTTTGCCGGTGCCGCGCGACAGCTATGCTGGTATTGTCAGCTCCGGAACATTCACCCATGGCCATTTGGGTCCAGACGCCTTGGACGAATTACTGCGTGTGGCCCGGACCGGTGCCCAGTTTGCCATTTCCATCAATGCGGAACATTTCACTGCCAAAGGGTTTGCTGCGAAGCTTGACGCGCTAGGAGATGCCATAACCAACCTGGCCCTGCCGGATACGCGGATTTACGGACCAAACGCAACCGACGAACACAAGGATGACATGGCGTTTATCGCACTGTTCCAGAAGGGGTGATATAGCAGCCAAAGCCGGTACAGGGCCTGTTTACAACTTGCGTAAGGCGGGCGCGAAGATCCCTATCGGCTCTTTTAGTCCTTTTAGCACCCGGTGGGAGATTTCAGTGCTGTCGCCAGTCAAGGCGTTGGCGAAGGTTTCAGGATAGAGCACGGGCTGCTGCAATTCCCCAAACAGGCTTTCCACCTGCGTTGCGATGTTCACGGCCTGCCCCAAGCCGGTGAAATCAATCCGCTCTGCCGAGTCGACATTGCCGTATTGCACCGCGCCGAGATGCAATCCGATGCCAAAGATCAGACAGGGCGCCTGCAATCAGGTTGATCTTTTCCAGATCCGCATCGCTGAACCCGCAGGGCGTGGCACTGCTGACGATAAACAGGCCCGCTGGACCGGATGACATGTGCAGCAGGCGACCATAGTAATGTGAAAGCCCCTTTTTGCGAAATTCACGCAGCGCCTCCGGATCTTCGGGGCCAAGCGGGCCTTCCAACCGGCGGCGACAGGGCTGGCCTGTGGTGAATATCACTTCCAACGGACTGCCGCGATAGGCAGGGTTTTCTTCCGCACCGTGTTGGGATTCTATCGCCGGCACAACGCCCGATGCGCTTTTCCACGTGGCGCTGATCGCCATGACAAGAGGGTGCAACGTGCGCACCGCCACCCTGATGCGGGCCAACAGCGCACCTTCAGCCTGCATCTTGTCGCCCAGTCCGGCCAACATCGCGTCCCGGTCCAGCAACAACCGGCCCTCGCGTATCAGCCACTGGATGACGGAGACGGCATTCCAATCTTCGTTTCGTTCAGCACTTATCCGCGCAAGATAAAGTCCCGAAGGCGGCCAAAAACCCCACTAGCGCCCTTTCCAGACCGGATCGCGTTTTTCAGCAAAGGCGCGGGCGCCTTCCATCTGGTCTTCGCTTTCATAAAGCACATCGACTGTGGCCAGTTGCCGTTGTGTGATCCGGTTAAGGGCATCCTGGAACTTAGCGTCTTCGGCGTCGCGTACGATTTCCTTGATTGCCGCATAAACCAGCGGTGGGCCACTGGCCAATAGGCGGGCCTGTTCCCAAACACGGTCCATCAGCCTGGCCCCCGGCACAATTTCGTTCACCAGCCCCCAACGATGTGCCTCCTCCACATCGAACCAACGGCCGGTAAGCAGAAGCTCCATCGCAATGTGATAGGGCACGCGTTTGGGCAGCTTGATGCTGGCTGCATCCGCGACCGTACCGGACCGGATTTCGGGAAAGGCAAAGGTGGCGTGGTCGGCGGCGATGATGATGTCCGCGCTCATCGCCAGCTCCAACCCGCCGCCACAGGCAATACCGTTGACTGCTGCGATCACCGGCTTGTTCATGTCTCGCATTTCCTGCAGGCCACCGAACCCACCAACGCCATAATCCCCATCCACGGCATCCCCACCAGCAGCGGCCTTCAGATCCCATCCGGGGCAGAAGAATTTGTCACCACCGCCGGTGATGATCGCAACGCGCAGGTCGTTGTTGTCGCGGAAATCGCGAAACACTTCGCCCATGATCCGGCTGGTTTGCAGATCAATTGCATTTGCCTTGGGCCGGTCCAGCGTGACCTCCAGAATGGCGCCGTCCTGACGGGTCTTCACCGGGCATTGATCGGTCATGTTACGGGCTTCTCAATTGCGAAAGGATCATTATCTGGGTCTTTGTTGCGGGTGTATTCCGCCCAGCGTGCAGCGTTTGCGGCAGCCGCTTCCCCTAGATGGTCTGCAAGGATGGCCAAAGCCATATCCATCCCGGCCGACACTCCGGAAGAGGTGTAGATATTGCCATCAACCACCCACCGCGCCTGCCGCTGCCAATCTACCCCGCCGCATTGGTCGGCGACCCAGTCGAACGCCAGCTTATTGGTGGTTGCCTTGCGCCCATCCAGAACCCCGGCCTTGGCCAGCAAAAGCGACCCTGTGCAGACAGAAGTGACATAAGCCGCCTTTTTTGACTGGTCCGCCAGCCAGGATAGGAAAGCCGGTTCGCCATCCACATGGCGCGTGCCAACGCCACCCGGCACAAGCAGGATGTCATAGTCACGCTCGCCATCCATCCCGTCCTGCGCGACGGTGGCTGGCCCGCCAGATGCAAGCACCGGACCAGCCTGCAACGCCACCGTGCGAATTTCAAAGTCTTCGCGAAAATAAGAAAACATCTCTAACGGACCATACAGGTCCAGCATTTCGAATTCCGGGAAAACCACGGCTGCAATCGTGCGTTTCATCACTCCTCCAATGCCAATCGGATTAGGGCATCCACCGCGATCGCCGCGTTCGGCGTGCAGATCAGCGGGTTGATCTCAACCTCTTCCAACCGGTCGGCATGGGCAACCACATAATCCTGTAACGTCATGATCGTCGAGACGACGGCCTGCAGATCCGCCGCGGGATTGCCACGATAGCCAGACAGCAGAACCGCGCAATTCAGACTGGTTAGAGCCTGTTTTACTTCCGTTTCTATGGCTGGAACCAATAGCGAAGCGCTGTCTTGCAAGACCTCTGTCATCACCCCACCGGCGGCAACGGTCAACACGAACCCATGCGCTGCGTCGCGCGTGATGCCCACCAGCAATTCCGCCACCGCGCCGGTCACCATTTCCTCGACCAGGAAAGTGTCGGTCCCGATCTCACGCGCGGCCTCCGCAACCTCATCCACTGCCAGCCCTAGCCGGACTGCCCCATGCTCAGTCTTATGGGCCAGCCCAGTACCTTTAAGCACCACGGATCCGCCCAACCGCTCCACCGCATGCGCGGCCTGGTCAGGGCTTTGCGCCACCTCACCCCTGGGAACAGGAATGCCATACGCGGCTAAATCCGATTTGGCCTGCGCCTCTGAAAGAGTCGCAGCGATACGGTCCCCACCGGGCAGGACCAGCGGCTGCTCCGCAGGCGGCTGCCGCCGCGCCAACGCATCCAACGCGTTTATTCCGGCGCGCAGACCGTATATTGGCACAATCCCAGCTGTCTGCAGCCGTGTGGCCACATGATCCGGCATCAGTTCCGGCAGTGTCGCGGCCACAGCATAGGACCGCCCGGTCCGCGCCTGCGCTGTGATAACTGCTTCGGTCGCACATTCCCAATCCGCGTCATCCGTATGCGGGTAATCCGTAATCAGGATGCTCAAATCTATCTCCGGTGCGGACATTCCGGCAAAGGTATCCGCCATCGCTGCCGTGTCGCGCCAAATATAGGTGTGGTAATCAATCGGGTTGCTCAGCGCCACTTTTGGTCCCAAGGCAGCCCGCAATGCGCTGCGCTGGCCTTCCTTCAGCGGGGGAAACCGCAATTGGCTGCTGTCGGCAGTATCGGCGATCAGGCTCGCCTCCCCCCCCGAACAGCTGAGCCCGGCAATCGTGCCCCGCGCCATGTCCACCCCCATATGCGCGACCTTCAGTGCCTCCAGAAAGGTTTCCAGATCGTACACCTGCGCCGCCCCCAGCCGCGTGAGCAGAGCCGTCGCCCCCACATGCCCACCGGCCAGGGACGCGGTATGCGATATAGTGGCCTCGCGCGCATGTTGGGTCTTGCCAACCTTCAAAGCCACCAGAGCCACGCCTTTGTCACGCGCCCGGCGCGCTAGGGCTTCCCAGCCTCGCAAGTTGGTGAAGCCTTCGATATGCAGCCCAATCGCCGTCACGCGCGGATCGTCTAACAGTGTCATCGCGATCTGCGCCTGGTCTGTCTGCGCCATATTTCCGCATGTCACCATGTAGGCAATCGGCAAGTGCCGCTTCTGCATGGTTAGATTGATCGCGATGTTGGAGCTTTGCGTCAGGATCGCGACACCGCGATCCACAGGTTGCATACCATGCTGATCTGGCCAGATTGCGACCCTATCAAGTGCATTTATCAACCCATAGCAATTTGGTCCTAGGATCGACATATCCTCGGCAGCGGCAACAAGATTTGCCTGAAGATCTTCGCCATCGACCAGTTCCGCCTGCGCCTCAGAAAAACCCGAGGCAAAGCACACCGCGCCACCTGCATCCAATTCGCGCAGCACCTTGACAGTTTCGATAGTCGCGTTGCGATTGATCCCAATAAAGGCGGCGTCGATCGGGCCATCGTAATCTTCCAGCCTTTTTAGCGCCTGAGTTCCCGCAATCTTCTTACCCGTAGGATGCACCGGGAAAATATTGCCTGCATAGCCAATGCGCTGCGCCGCCCCGATGATCGAGGCGCACCAGGCGCCACCACCAATTACGGCAATGGAGCGGGGATTCAACAGTCGGCGAAGATCACGCATTGTGGCACCTAAAGTGGCACAGCTTCCTGACCGTCGGCGGTGATATTTGGAGCAAGAGCAAGTAACGAAGCATTAAGTTTAATCCGCGAAAAGAGACTTACGGTACAGAGGGGACGCCTATGACCGTGCAAGGGGAAGAGGATTCTCTTCTGTCGAGGGGGTCGCAAATGCGCTGTCTCCTCTTCCTTTTGCTGACAATATCCCGGGGGGTTGGAGAGGCTGGCCCCCCGTTCCTGTCGGTGCAGCGCAAGCGCACCGAAACCATTCATGCCCCCAATGCCCGTAACATCTCCCGACTTATGATGTGCCGCTGAATCTCCGACGTACCGTCCCAGATCCGTTCGACACGCGCATCACGCCAGAACCGTTCCAATGGGTAATCGTCCATCAGCCCCATACCACCGTGGATCTGGATCGCCGCATCCGTCACCCGCGCCAGCATTTCAGAGGCATAAAGCTTGGCCGAAGCAATTTCCCGGTTCGCGGGTAGGCCTTTATCCAGCCGGTCGGCTGCGGCCAGCGTCAGCAGGTCGGCAGCGTCGATTTCAGTCACCATGTCCGCCAACTGGAACGAAACCCCCTGAAACTTGCCGATGGGCTGGCCGAATTGTTCCCGTTCAGCCGCATAGGTCAGGGCATAATCAAACACGCGCCGTGCCCGGCCTACGGACATCGTCGCAACGGTAATTCTTGTTGCGTAGAGCCAGGTATTCATCACCTCGAACCCGCCATCGACCTCGCCCAATACCTGTGTATCCGGCAGGCGGCAGTCATCAAATTCCAGTATCATGTTTTTATAGCCGCGATGGCTGACACTTTTGTACCCATCGCGGATGGTGAAGCCCGGATGTCCACGATCAACAAGAAAGCAGCTGATCCGCTTCTTCGGACCCTTGGGCGTCATATCCTCACCCGTAGCCACAAAGACGATCAGGAAATCGGCGTGATCCGCGCCCGAGATGAAATGTTTGGTGCCGTTTAGCACCCAATCGCCTCCGTCTCGCACGGCAGAACATTTCATCCCCCTCACATCCGAACCGGCGCCCGGTTCGGTCATAGCCAGCGCGTCCATACGTTCACCGCGCATTGCGGGCATGAGGTAGCGGTCCACCTGTTCGCCTTCGCAGGCCATCAGGATGTTCTGTGGTCGCCCAAAGAAATGGTTCAGCGCCATGGAGCCCCGGCCCAGTTCCCGTTCCACCAGCGCAAACTCCAGGTGGCTCAGCCCCGCACAGCCAACGCTTTCAGGAAAGTTGCAGGCGTAGAAGCCCAGCTCGATAGTCTTGCGTTTGATCTCTTCCGCGATCTCGACGGGCACCTCACCCGTGCGTTCAACCAGTTCCTCATGTGGATAGATTTCATTTTCTACAAAGGATCGAACCGTCGAAACGATCATCTCTTGCTCTTCATTCAGCCCATATTGCATGGCGTCCTTGTGCCCTTCTGTCAGCCGCTTTTCGCGGGTCGTTTGGTGTACATTTGTGTCTTATGCGCTCTTGTCCTAGTAGTGGCGGCAGCGGTCCCGTCGTGGAATGTGCCGAACCACTTGTCGAACGGGATCTCGGAAGTGCCGTAATTGCATTCGAAATAGCGGTGGTGCAGCTGATGAAAGAAATCACCAGCCTTTACAGCATCCTGCCCCTGTACCGCCACTCGTTCGAACCCGGAATGTGACAGAACCGGGCTGAGCTGTTGGAAGGTCACGTGGAACATCAGGTGCAGCGGGTGCGACGGCACGATCAGGTGGATGAAATAGGTGCTGAAATACAGCAGGTTCTCGAACCAGTGGTTTGAGATACCCGACCACGGCCCGGTATTGACGTTGCGGTGATGCACCGCGTGTACGCGCTTGTAGAGCCTTGGAGAATGTTCCAACCGGTGCACCCAGTAGAAATGCAGCCCCGACCACATCGGGATCAGAAACAACCAGACCACGCCCCAGACAGGCGCAGCGGCAAATGTAATCACAGGCACATAGCCGTTCGCCATCGCCCAAAGGATGAGGCATTGATAGACGGTCGCGACCGTCATCGCGCTGCCCAATGTCCACCAGATGTTATCCAGCACCTGATTGTTGAACGTGAACGTTCCATTCTTGCGCGTCAGGTCGCGTTTGTCGAATTTGCGGTGCATCCCCTGCCCGCGCCGGATGTAGAGCCACCAGTGCAGGCCGCCCGCCACCAAGGTCTGCAGCCCGAGGTTCATCACCCAGACTTGCACGATCCACCCCGGCGCAAATGTTGTCATCCGGTCCAGCGGGGGCAGCAGCCAGAGCCAGGCGGCGACGGCAAAGACCATGCAAATCACCAGTGACGTGATCTGCAGCCATGCGCCCCGGTACCACGCCAGAACTGCGCGTGGTTTTAGGGGCCAGTCAAACAGTGGGTTCAGACCAACGGGATGTGGCGGGCGATAGTGCCAGCGGTCCGCTTCGGGGTCGTCGACAAAATCTGACATTGCTTTCTGATTCCTCCCCAAGGCGCGCGCGGCCGGATGTGCCTGCCCCGTCAGGTCGCGTAATCGGAGCCTTCCGCATCCAAGATCGCTTTGAGTTCGCGCAGGTGGCGCACATCTTGGTGGTCATACATTTCCACCTCTTGCGCCGTCTTTTCGGCGATCTCGTCCGACAAAACGCGCAGTTCCATCCCGGTTTGCAGCGCGCGGATGTATGTTTCGGCCGCGCGTTCAAAGAAATACATCCGGTTGAAGGTTTCAGCGACGGTTTCGCCGATCACCATGATCCCGTGGTTGCCCATGATCATGACCTTTTTCTTCGGGTCGCTGAACAGTTCGGCACAGCGTTCGCCTTCTTCTTCGAATGCCAGCCCGCCATAGCCTTCGTCGATCACGTAGCGGTCAAAGAAGATCGCGGTGTTCTGGTCGATCGGCGGCAGGCGCGAATCCTTCAGACTGGCCAGAACCGTCGCGTGGATTGAATGCACGTGCATGGCACAGCGGGCATGGGGTACCTTGCGGTGGAGAGCGCCATGCAGAAACCACGCGGTTTCATCCGGGGCATCGGGCCCCTCCAGCGTGTCAGGGTCATTTGCGTCCAACATCAGCAGGTTGCTGGCCTTGATTCGACGGAAATGCACTTGGTTGGGGTTCATCAGAAACTGCGTTCCTTCGTCGTTCACTGCCATTGAAAAATGGTTGGAAACGGCCTCGTGCATGTTCAGCCGCTCGGTCCAGCGGAAGGCCGCGGCCAGATCCACCCGTTGCTGCCAGTGGTCCATGTTCGGGCGCAGATTCGTGACGGTCATTTCATCTCTCCTACCAGTGGCCAAAATCTGCCTGCCCGGATGCGCGTTGACCAACGAAAAAATCGCGGGCATAGCATTAGAACGACTAATAGTGGATTTATCAGGTTGAAGCAGTCCCTCCCTCCCCTCGGCTGGTTGCGGGCCTTTGAAGCCGCCGCGCGGCACCTATCATTCACCGGTGCGGCGCATGAACTGAATATGACGCAAAGCGCGGTCAGTCAGCAGATCAAGTCATTGGAGGGCTACCTAGGCCGTCCGTTGTTTCACCGACGCCCCCGAGCACTGGAGCTGACGGAAAGCGGTATAACTTACCTGCCGGTCGTACGGGATGCGTTCCGGACGCTAGAACACGGCACGCGGGCGATCACGGGCGACGATACCAACGTGGTGCAGGTACAATGCACACTGACCCTTGCCGTGCATTGGCTCGCGCCACGGCTTAAACAGTTCCGCGAACGGCATCCGGACGTGAAATTGAACATCGTCACCGAAATCTGGGAACCGCGCGAGGTTTCGCCTGGCGCGGATGTGGAGATCCGGTTTTCCCTGCGCCCAGCGGACAGTATTCGCGCGGAAAAGTTGTTGTCAGATCATTTCTATCCGGTCTGCGCGCCGGGATATGAGGTGACGCTAGACACTGTGCAGTCGCGCCCGCTTTATGATTGCACAAACCTGCTGTGCAATTGGTCAACTTGGTTCGAAGATCAGGGTCTAACTTGGAATAATCCACCCGTAACCTATGCCACCACGTATTCCATCGGGCTGGCTGTGGCGGCAGCGGGCGGCGGGCTGGCCATCGCGCATGACGCCATTGCCGGGCGGATGCTGCGGCAAGGGCAGTTGGTCGCGCCGTTTGAACACCGTGCACCGATGCAGGAGGCGTATTACCTGATCCTCGCACCCCGCGCCGAGCATAATCCCGGTGCCATGGCCTTTGCCAATTGGCTGCGGAAGATGACCGGTAATTAGAGTCTAATAGCGCTATTCAAGTGGCCTGCTGGCCACCCAGGCATAACCATTTTCACATAGAATATACGCTTCGCGCAGCCCGTGGGGTTTGCCGGTGGGGGGCTGCAGCACTGTGGCACCAGCGGTTTCTGCTAGGGCAGCCGCTTGATCCGGGTCCGTGTCATAAAGGCGGATTTCAATACCCGTCCCACGCGGCGAGTTTTCCGGCAATAACCCCAGAAACGGGTTCGAATGATAGGTCCTGTCGCTGTGAATCTGGAAAACCTGATCCCCGTAGGTCACGATCGCAAAATCAGCGGTGACCTGATGCGCTTTCATCGAGAAAATCGTTTCTAATAGGGCAACTTGGGCCTTCACATCCCGCACCAAAAGGTTCAGCCCAATGCCACGCAGGGACCGGCCAAACCCGCCAGCATCAATCGTTTCGTAGTCCATGGCACGTCTCCCCGCCGGCAAGATGGCGTTTTATGAACTTTGCCACTGCCCTCTTGAACCTGACCCGAACTTCACGACAATTGGTGCATGGAGTACAACCCTTTTCCCGCCTGGCCCGATGTGGCCACCGACCTTGTTGCCGTCGCCGCCGGACGCGCCCCTGCCGAAACCGTCATTCGCGGTGGCCAGTGGGTCAATGTACACAGCCGCGAAGTCCTGCCGGATCATGACGTCGCCATCAGCCACGGGCGCATCGCCTGTGTTGTGCCGGATGCCAGCTATTGCATGGGCCCCGACACCGAAATTATCGAAGCAGACGGCCGGTTCATCATCCCCGGCCTGTGCGACGGGCATATGCATATCGAATCCGGCATGCTGACCCCGGCAGAATTTGCCCGCGCGGTCATTCCGCATGGCACGACCTCCATGTTCACCGACCCACATGAGATTGCTAATGTGCTGGGGCTGGCGGGTGTGCGCATGATGCATGACGAAGCGCTGCTGCAACCGGTCAATATCTTTACCCAAATGCCGTCGTGTGCGCCCTCTGCCCCGGGGCTGGAAACCACCGGGTATGAGATTACCGCAGAAGACGTGGCGGAGGCGATGACATGGCCGGGCATCATTGGGCTGGGTGAAATGATGAATTTTCCCGGTGTCGCGGCGGCCGGTCCCAAGATGCTGGCCGAGATTGCAGCCACGCAAAGGGCTGGGAAAACTGTGGGTGGGCATTACGCATCACCCAATTTGGGGCCTGATTTTGCGGCTTATGTTGCCGGTGGACCCGCTGACGACCATGAAGGCATTTGCGAGGCGGATGCCATTGCCCGTGTCCGGCAGGGCATGCGGTCGATGATGCGGTTAGGGTCCGCGTGGTACGACGTGGAAGCGCAGATCACCGCGATTACCGAAAAGGGTTTGGACCCGCGTAACTTCATCCTGTGTACGGATGATTGCCATTCCGGAACCTTGGTGAATGACGGACACATGAACCGTGTTGTCCGCCATGCGGTAACCTGCGGCTGTGACCCACTGGTGGCACTGCAGATGGCCACGATCAACACGGCTACGCATTTCGGGCTAGAGCGTGAGATTGGGTCGGTCACGCCAGGACGACGGGCAGACATTATCCTGACCTCGGACCTCGAAAAGCTGCCAATAGAGTCTGTTTTTGCGCGGGGCCATCTGGTAGCGCAGAATGGCGAATGTCTGGTGGATTGCCCACATTACTCGTGGCCGGATATTGCGCAGCAGACTGTTCATCTGGGCCATACGCTGACCGCCAAGGACTTTGAGATTGCCGCTCCGGAAGGTGCGAACTCTGTCCGGGCAAACGTGATTGGCGTAGTCGAAAACCAAGCGCCAACCAAAGCGCTGAAGGCGGAACTTACGGTGCAAAACGGCCTAATAGAGCCTAATAATGACATTGCTCAGATCGCCTTGGTCGAACGACATCGCGCCACGGGCGGGGTGACCAATGCGTTTGTGTCCGGCTTCGGGTATACTGGGCGGATGGCTATGGCCTCCACCGTTGCGCATGATAGCCACCATATGATCGTTGTAGGCACGGACCGGGCGCAGATGGCGCTGGCCGCCAACAGGCTGGCCGAGGTTGGCGGGGGCATGACACTGTTTAAGGACGGTGAAGAGATGGCCGTGGTCGAACTGCCCATAGCCGGGCTTATGTCCGATCAGCCCGCCGCAGAGGTTGCCGCCAAAGCCGACCAGCTGATCGAGGCAATGCGCGCCTGTGGCTGTACGCTGAACAATGCCAATATGCAGCATTCGCTCCTGGCGCTGGTCGTTATCCCGGAACTGCGCATTTCCGACCTCGGCCTGATCGATGTCCGGTCTTTTGAAAAAATCCCGCTGTTCGAAACACTGACATGACGGCAATTCTGACTCCCGACCAACCAGAACCAGAGACCTTTACCGACGCCGCCTCTGCCGTGATCCGGTTGGAGCAGCTATATTCCAATGCCATCAGGTTTCTTTGTAACCATTTCGGCAACGTTCTGGAAAACGGCCCACCAGCCCAACGCATCCGCGCATGTTACCCGGAAATCCGGCTAACGACCTCCAGCTACGCGCAGGTTGATAGCCGGTTGAGCTTTGGCCATGTCGCAACCCCGGGCATACACAGCACTACGGTCACGCGGCCCAATCTGTTCCAGAGCTACCTGACCCAGCAAATTGAGCTGCTGATCCGCAATCACGGACAGCCAGTGACCATTGGTACCTCTACCACCCCGATCCCTGTGCATTTCGCTGTGGCGGGGAACCCAGATATTTCCATACCGCATGCGGGAGCCACCCAGTTTACCCTGCGCGACACGTTCGATGTCCCGGACCTGAGCACCACTAACGACGATATCGTCAATGGTTTGGTCGATGGGTCCGATGGTACCGGGCCACTTGCTTTATTCACCGCCCAGCGCATCGACTACTCGCTGGCAAGGCTTAGCCACTATACGGCCACTGACCCAGACCATTTCCAGAACCACGTTCTGTTCACCAACTACCAATTCTACGTTGATGAATTCGAAGTCTATGCGCGGGCGCAGCTGGCCGAAAAAAGCAGTGGCTATTCCAGCTTTGTCGCGCCGGGCAACAACGAAATCTTCGGACCAGATGATGTGTTACCGACACTCGAAAAGACACCTCAGATGCCAACCTACCACCTGAAACGACCCGGGCGGGGTGGCATCACGCTGGTCAATATCGGCGTCGGGCCATCGAACGCGAAAACCGCCACCGACCATATTGCCGTGTTGCGGCCGCATGCGTGGCTGATGCTCGGCCATTGCGCCGGGCTGCGCAATACGCAGGAACTGGGTGACTATGTGCTGGCCCATGCCTATCTGCGCGAAGACAAGGTGCTGGATGATGATCTGCCAGTCTGGGTCCCGATCCCAGCGCTGGCCGAGGTGCAGATCGCGCTAGAACAGGCAGTGGCGACGGAAACCCAACTGAACGGGTATGACCTGAAGCGCGTGATGCGCACAGGCACCGTGGCCAGCGTGGACAACCGCAACTGGGAACTACGCGACCAGTCAGGCCCAGTTCAGCGGCTGAGCCAATCGCGCGCTATTGCATTAGATATGGAAAGCGCGACTATCGCCGCCAACGGGTTCCGGTTCCGGGTGCCATACGGCACGTTGCTTTGCGTTTCGGACAAACCATTGCATGGCGAACTGAAGCTGCCGGGCATGGCTTCAGACTTCTACAACACGCAGGTTCGACGCCATCTGGCCATCGGAATTCGCGCGATGGAGACGCTTCGAAACATGCCTTTGGAGCGTCTACACAGCCGGAAATTGAGGTCTTTCGACGAAACAGCCTTTCTTTAAGGACAAAAAACCGCAGATTTTGACCGTTTTACCCTTGTAAATAGCCACTATTCATTGTGTTCCTACTCTACATAGCGTTATCATCGCGAAATGAGGCCCAATAATTCGGGCAGATGAAGGAGACCATGAAATGGCAAAACCGATGACCAAAACCCAACTCGTTGCCGCTCTGGCCGAGGAAATGGGCACTGACAAGAAATCCGCTGGCGCGGCTCTGGAGGCTGTTTCTGCCATCATCACCCGCGAAGTGTCCGGTGGCGGTGCCGTGACCCTGCCGAACGTCGGCAAGATCTACTGTCGTGAACGCCCCGAGCGTCAGGTGCGTAACCCGGCAACTGGTGAAACCTTCACGAAGGAAGCAGACAAGGTCGTCAAGATGACGATCGCGAAAGCGCTGAAGGACAGCGTGAACGCCTGATCCGCAAAGTTACCTCGTAAGGAGGAGCCGCCGGTTTCGGCGGCTCTTTCTCGTTTTAGGACCTGCGCATTTGCCTTGGCGCAACGCGTCGGGAATCTTCTGCCCCAAAAGTGTTATAGTTCCGGGGAGGCTATCATGGCACAAACAATTGGGATCGGTGGTATCTTTTTCTGGGCCAAGAACTCGAAGGCGCTGAGCGGCCGGTACAAGACCCGCCTGAAATCAGACTGTGAAATTGTCCGTTTTGCACGTATCCATGACCGCGAAGGCAACCCCCCGGAGCCTTGGAAATCTACCGAACCTGCAGCCACCCTCTAAATGCGGAAGCCTGTTTCCCGCCTTGCAACTCTGAAAGGTTTGCGAGAGGGTTTCGCCACAGAGTTTCACAGGACAATCATGGACCTGCGCGCCATACTCATGGGCCTGGCATTCGCCTTCATCTGGTCGTCTGCCTTCACATCTGCACGGATCATCGTAGCCGATGCGCCGCCGCTGTATTCGCTGGCGCTGCGGTTCCTGTTGTCGGGTCTTTTGGGCGTGGCGATTGCCCGGTTCATGGGCCAAAGTTGGCGGCTGACACGGCAGCAGTGGTATCTGACCATTCTGTTTGGGATCTGCCAGAACGCTCTGTATCTGGGGCTTAATTTCGTGGCCATGCAAACAGTGGAAGCCGGGTTGGCCGCCATCACCGCGTCCACAATGCCCTTGCTAGTGGCCGTTGCAACCTGGGCGTTTTTTGGTCAAACCCTGCGACCTCCGGGCATAGCCGGACTGGTGGCCGGGTTCTGCGGAGTGGCGTTGATCATGGGATCGCGCCTTAACGCAGGTATTGATCTGCACGGTCTGGCCCTTTGCGGGATCGGGGTGCTGGCGCTGACCTTTGCCACGCTTGCGGTGCGTGGGGCCACCTCGGGCGGCAATTTCATGATGATCGTGGGGCTGCAAATGCTGGTGGGCAGCGCCGTGCTGTTTGTCGCTGCCGCCTTTCTGGAAACCCCGACCGCCACGTTCAGCTGGCCACTGGTCATGGCATTTCTCTACACCACGCTGTTTCCTGGTCTGCTGGCTACCTACATTTGGTTTTTGCTGCTGGATCGCATTGGCGCAATTCGCGCGGCCACGTTCCATTTCCTCAACCCCGTGTTCGGCGTGGCTATTGCAGCCGTGTTGCTGGGCGAACGGTTGGGACCGCTGGACCTGTTGGGCGTTGCGATTGTGACAGCGGGCATCCTGGCAGTTCAGTTGTCCCGCCAGAAAGCAGACTAAACGCTGCCTTCCCAGCGAAAGGCATCACCTTCTGCCACCACACGCCCGATGGATGGCAGTTTGAAATGCGTACCCAGCACTACGCTGCGTGTATCCGCCGCCGTTTCCAGCAATCGCCGCCGTGAGGCGACGGCCTGTTTCGCGTCTTCGTCAAACTGAAACTGCCATTCTGGATGCCAGCACTGCGCTGTTGTGTGAATCGCGTCACCAGTGATCAGCGCAGCGCGCCCACCGCTTTCTATCTGTACGGAAACATGCCCCGGCGTATGGCCCGGCGTTGGCACTAGCGTGATGTAATCGCCCAACATGTGCCCGGCGCTAACCTTCTCTGCCTGTCCCGCTTCGATCACCGGCAGTACGCTTTCTGTGTACATGTCGGTGGCGCGTTCGCGTTGCAATTCTTCGTCATCTGCAGGCAGCAGGTATTTGGCATTGGGAAAGGTCGGCACCCACCGACCCTCTACCAGCATGGTGTTCCAGCCCACGTGATCCACATGCAGATGGGTGCACATCACGTAATCCACATCCTCCCTCGTGACCCCGGCAGCCGCCAGCGCGGACAGGAAGCGTGTATCAGACCGTTGGTGCCAATCCTTGATGCTGTTGTTTGTTTTATCATTGCCGACGCAGCTGTCGACGAGGATCACATGCGTTGGCGTTTTCAGCAGAAACCCCTGCACCGGCAGGATCAACCGCCCACTGTCAGGGCAGAGCCCGCCTGGCATGTGACGCTCAATGATCTCCGCCACTGCCGGCCCGGCATTGGGAAACAGACGTTCCGGCGTGAGGAACGGGCCGTTCAATTCCAGTATACGCCAGACTTCCACTTCGCCGATTTGACACAGCACGCTGTTTCCTTTCCCAATATCCGTCACTGACCGTATCAGGCGGGTGCCAACCCGCAACAGCCGATCACACCCTTGCGATGCAGGCGAAAATCCCCTTTCATTCCGCTTGGTTCGGCCCACATTACATTCAACCGGACCGGAGGTGCCCATGACGCAATACTTCAAAGACCCCAACGCCATCGCCGCCCTGTCGCCTGAGGAATTTTACGTGACCCAGAAATCGGGTACAGAACGGCCCGGCACAGGCAAGCTGCTCTATAACAAGGATCCCGGCATCTACGTGGATATCGTATCGGGGGAGCCACTGTTTGCGTCATCAGATAAGTACGAAAGTGGCTGCGGCTGGCCCAGCTTTACCAAGCCGATTGAGCCCGCGAATGTGGCCGAACTGGAAGACCGCACACTGGGTATGATCCGGACCGAGGTCCGGTCATCCCACGGCGACAGCCATCTTGGCCACGTGTTCCCCGATGGGCCGCGGGACCGCGGCGGGCTGCGTTACTGCATCAATTCCGCGTCGCTCCGGTTTGTTCATCGTGATGACATGGAAGCCGAAGGATACGGCGCGTATATTGACCAGGTGGAGGACGTAACATGAGCGATCTCAAACGGGCCGTTTTGGCCGGCGGGTGTTTCTGGGGCATGCAGGATCTGATCCGCAAGCTACCGGGCGTGACAGACACCACCGTCGGCTATACAGGCGGCGACGTGCCAAACGCGACCTACCGCAATCACGGCACCCATGCTGAAGGGATCGAGGTTTGGTTTGACTCTTCCAAGATCAGCTATCGGCAGTTGTTGGAGTTCTTTTTTCAGATCCACGACCCGACCACCGTAAACCGACAGGGAAATGACGTCGGGCTAAGCTACCGGTCGGCCATTTACTATCTGGACGAAGACCAGAAACAAGTGGCCGAAGACACCATCGCCGATGTAAACGCTTCTGGCATCTGGCCCGGCAAGATCGTGACCGAGCTAGAGCCTGTGGGCGATTTCTGGAAGGCCGAACCGGAACACCAGGATTATCTGGAGCGTATTCCGAACGGTTACACCTGCCATTTCCCGCGCCTCGACTGGGTCCTGCCCAAACGCGACGCTGCGGAATAGGCTCAGTCGACTGCAACGCGTGGGCGGCCGCTGGCCTCTACGGTTACGTGGCCCTCGACGAACATCTCGCGCGTCTCGATGACCGTGCTGCGCAGGTCACGGCTCACGTTGACCTCTATATCGGCGGCGCCTGCACCGGCCGTTGCAGCGCGCGCCTCTTCGGTCAAGACGGCTTCGACCCGGGTCAAAGCTGCATCAAGCTCCGTGAAATCCTCTGGCCCGCCCGGTAAATGCACACGGTAGCTTCCCTCGGAAGGCGTTGTGACTGTCCCGCTGCGTCGTGTGATCACACGGCCGGCCACCGCACCAATTGCATTTGCCACACCCGCATGCGTGGGTAGGATCATACGGGTGTTCAGAATCTCCCCTACGGGCGGGTAATAGGTGGCAGCTGATGCGCCCAGACCGATCACCGGCAAATTCAACCCTGCGGACAGCCGCACAATATCCGCGTGCCCCCGCAATCCCTGTTTGATCAGAACATGGCGGGCGAGGTCTACAGGGTCATCCGTAAAGGCCCGATCTTCATCAAAACTGGTCTCTAACAGCGCCAAAACAGTCTGCTTACGAAGTTGGTCAATTATCATCTGTGCCAAGTGAACCGCGTCCGGAGCCACCCTATTCCCCGAACCAACCCGGCGACGAGAAAAAAGCGCCAGCGCCATATGGGCAGCGTCCGCATCCCATTCGTCTGACAAGCCCAGGACATGAGCCGCGTCGGAGGGCGTAATCGCAGCAATTTGGATGAGCCCCCGATCCAGTAGTCTCCCCAGTGCGCCCAACTCCACCCGGTTTCTCAACACCGCGCCCAGCGGGTGCAAGTCAGCGCCAATCCTGCCGATTAGAGTCTGTTCCCGTGTATCCAATCCTGAAAGCATCGCGCCCATTGTGGCCCGCACGAACCTTCCATCATGTTCGCCGGGCGTCGGCTCGTTCAATTGCCGCTCCAGCACTTCCCACACCTCGCCCGGCGCCCCCTGTGCAATCAACGACACTGGGAGCACCCGGCGCGGTCCCAGCGTGATCCCGCCTGAAAGCCCGCTGGTGTTAAGATGCACCTCACTGTCCCCACCCAGTCCGGTCGTCCGCATCGCGACCGCCTCCACCATCGTGCGAAAACCACCTACAAAAGCACCGTCAGGGTCGATTTTGGGCTTACCAGCTCGGATCAAGGCTACATCGGTCGTTGTCCCACCAATATCTGACACCAGGGCATCAGTTTATCCCGTCAGCCACCGTGCGCCCACGATACTGGCGGCGGGCCCACTAAGGATGGTTTCGATCGGTCGGGTCCGGGCCTGCGCGGTGGACATCAACGCGCCATCCCCACGCACCACCATTAGAGGCGCATCAATACCGAGATCGCGCAACCGCTGCTCTGCCCGGCCAATCAATGCATCGATCATGCCAACAAGCCGCGCATTCAAGACCGCTGTCACCGCCCTTTTCGGCCCGTTCAGCCGGGATGACAAGTGATGCGAGCAGGTGGTTGGCAACCCAGTGGCATCCCGTACCAACACCGCAATTTCCAGTTCATGCGCAGGGTTGCGGGTGGCAAACCGACCCGCGATGGCAAATCCTGTAACTTGTTCTGAAACAGAGTCTATGAATGCAGAAACAGCCTCTCTATCCAGCTGTTTTGCCTCAACTCCGGAATGGCTGTGCCCACCTGCTGCGAACAAAACCGGATCGCCTTTGAGCGCCTCACGCAAGCCTTGCCGGTCCAGGTCCGCGTCCTTGAACCCCGCACAGATCAACGCCACGCGCAAACCCTGCCCTTCGACAAGCGCATTGGTGGCAAGCGTGGTGGACAGCGCAGCCATTGCCACAGCCTCGGGCGCGATCTTGGCCGATGCCAAAACCGCCTCCACCGCGCGGCCAACACCAATCGCCAGATCCTGCCGCGTCGTCAGCGACTTGGCCGAGGCCAACACCGTTGCATCATCTTCGATCAAAACCGCGTCGGTGTAGGTCCCACCCGTGTCGATCCCCAGCGTTATCGCCATCCGCTCACCCCGTCAGTTGCCCGCAGGCCCAGGATGCAGCCTCCGCCACGGTTGGATCCGGGTCATCCGTAAGACCTTGCGCAACGGGAAATAGGGCTTTTAGACCCGAATTTCCAATCGCATACAGCACATTGCGCACAAACCTGTCTCGCCCGATCCGCTTGATCGGAGACCCCGAAAACTTCGTCCGGAACCCCGTATCATCCAGCGCTGCCAGACCCACTAGATCCGGCCCCGCCAGATTATCCCGCGCAAGATACCACACATCCGACGGGCTCACGGCGAACTTGTTCCAGGGGCAGACGGCCAGACAATCGTCGCAGCCATAAATCCGGTTGCCCATCTTCGCCCGCAGATCTTTGGGCACCGGGCCTTTGTGTTCGATTGTCAGATAGGAAATGCAGCGCCGCGCATCCAACTGGTAGGGCGCAGGAAAGGCATCGGTTGGGCAGATGTCCAGACAGGCTCGACACGATCCGCAATGGTCAATTTCGGCTGTATCTGGCTCCAGCTGTAATGTGGTAAAAATAGACCCTAAAAAAGCCCAGTTTCCCCATTCCCGGCTCACTAAATTGGTATGTTTGCCCTGCCATCCCAGCCCAGCGGCCTGGCCCAGTGCCTTTTCCGGTACTGGTGCCGTGTCCACAAACACCTTGATCTCGCCCCCCGCTTCTTCGATCAACCAACGCCCCAGCCGCTTTAACCGCTTCTTGACCACATCATGATAATCGCGGTGCTGGGCATATACGCTGATCGCGGCTCGGTCAGGTTGGCTCAACACCGCCAAGGGGTCATGGTCCGGTGCATAGCTTTCAGCCAGCATCAGCACCGATTGTGCTTCCGGCCACAACGCCGCCGGGTTGCCGCGCCAATGAACCCGTTCAGCTAGCCATCCCATTTGACCGTGGTAACCCGACTCTAAAAAAGCGTCCAAACGCTTCATCACCTGCGGCACGGCATCTGGGCGGCACACCCGCGCCGCCACGAAGCCTTCTTTCAGGGCGCGGGCCACCAGCCTCTGTTTCAGATCGCCGCTCATTGCTTCTTCTGTTTGAAAATACCTCGGGAGGGCAAGGGGGGAAGGGCCCCCAAAACCCGTTCGAAATCAGAAATCCAGATCTGCATAATGCGGAGGCGGGCGGAACCCGGGGATCTGATCGGCCAGGATCGACCGGAAGGCAGGCCTGGATTTGATCTTTGCATACCAATCCTTCACCACCGCCGAACGGTTCCAGTCCACATCCGAAATATAGTCCAGCGATGACAAATGCGCCGCTGCCGCGAAATCCGCCAATGTCATCACATCACCGGCCAGCCAGCGGCGGTGGTCCAGCAGCCAGGCCATATAGTCCAGGTGGTACTTTATCGCCTTGGCGCCAGATTTCACGTTGGTGCTGTTCGGATAACCCTGACCGGTGAGCTTCTTGTTCACACGCTCATAAAGCAGTTTGGATGTGACTTCGTTATGGAACTTGTCGTCAAACCAGCCCACCAAGCGGCGCACTTCGTATCGCGCGTCCGGTTCGGTTGGCATCAAAGACGGCTCAGGCCGGGTTTCTTCGATGTATTCGCAGATCGCCGCACTTTCCGCCATCATTCGCCCATCCAGCTTGATCACGGGCACCTTGGCCGCCGGGTTGCGACGCAAGAAATCCGGTTCTGCTTCCCAATACCGTTCCTCGATCAGTTCAACGTCGATCTTCTTTTCCGCAAGGCTCAATCGGACCTTGCGACAGAACGGGGACAAAGGGACGTGAAATAGCTTGGCCATGGGTTATAAACCGCAAACATTCGATCTGGTCTTCAATGCCTGCCCTTGCGGTGATTTTCAATCCTCGAAACACGCAGACCGACCGTCTGCGCGGATGGTGGCTGCGCCATCCATGATGGCACTGGCCCGCTTGGACATGCCTGAACTGGGCAGGGCGGCAGAGCGTTGCTTAGGCGCAGGCAGGACCGCAGCAAGCAATGCCGCCTGCCTGGGTGACAGGTTTTCCGGCTCAATACCAAAGCTGTTCCGCGCGGCAGCTTCAACACCGAACACGCCTTCGCCCATCTCTGCCACGTTCAGATAGACCTCGAGGATCCGCTGTTTGGTCCAGATCGCTTCGACCGCAGGAGTGATCGCCGCCTCCAGCAATTTCCGGATCCAGCTGCGCCCCTGCCAAAGGAACACGTTTTTGACCGTCTGCTGGGTGATGGTCGATGCGCCGCGATTTGCCCCCGCCTCCATTGCGGCGCGGATGGCATCCACGTCAAACCCCCAGTGCAGGCAGAACTTGGCATCTTCCGCCGCCACCACGCTGCGTGCCATGACCGGAGCCATTTCTTCGATAGCAACCCACTGATGGTCTACACTCCCCAAGCGCTGCTGTTCGGCCCAGATCGTATGCGTGATGGGCGGGTTTACGACAGAATAAAGGAGGATAAGCGCCAGCGTACCGACGATAAGAATGGTGCTGCTGCACAGGATCATGAAACCGACCCACGCCAGCGATCCGCGGCGAGGCCGGACGCGAACAACCCGGCGCGTAGTCTTGCGCCGGGCCTTTGGCTTGGGTTTTGTCTTTTTCCGGGCCATGCCACGCTCTTAAGCCGCGATTGGCAGCCAAACAAGCGTCACAGGGTGGATCATTCCGCTGGGACGGCGGCCTCTTCCACACCCAGCGGTGCCGGCAGGTGGATCAGCATTTCCTTCGGGCAGACCTGAAGGAAATTGGCCTTTTCCACGTCCCAATGCTGCAGAATATTCATAGCCTTGAGGCTGCGGGTTTCTTCCGCATGCCTTTCAACCAGCGTTTCCAACTCTCCCAGCCAATGCGGCGTGGTTACAGGGTATACGACCAGGGTTTCCATGTTCATCATGCTCTGCGCCTTGCCATCCGGGTCATAGATGTAAGCCATGCCCCCGGTCATCCCAGCGCCAAAGTTGGCACCGATGCTCCCAAGGATGACAGCGACACCGCCGGTCATGTATTCACATCCGTTGGACCCACACCCTTCGATGACGACCTTGGCGCCAGAGTTGCGTACGGCAAACCGTTCTCCGGCCCGGCCGGCGGCAAACAGGTAGCCGTCGGTTGCGCCATACAAAACCGTATTGCCGATGATCGTGTTGTCGCTGGCCTGTAGCGGGCTGACCTGCGGAGGACGCACGATAATGGTACCACCGCTCAGCCCCTTGCCAACATAGTCATTGGCGTCGCCGGATACTTCCAGCTTCAGCCCCGGGGCAGCAAACGCGCCCAGCGACTGACCGGCAGAGCCTTGCAGCTTCACCGTCAGGTGGTCTGGTTGCAACGTGTTCCGCATTCCGAAGTTTCGGACAATATGGCTGGAAGTGCGCGTGCCCACTGTACGGTGCGTGTTCTGCACCGCATAGCTGAGCTGCATCTTTTCACCGTCTTCGAGGAAGCGCGCCGCATCGCGGACAATTTCCAAATCCAGCGTGTCCGGCACCGCTTCGCGCGGTTTGCTGCGGTCGTAGACAATGCTGTGCGATCCGTCGACAGTGATTAGCAACGGATTCAGATCCAGATCATCAAGATGCGCGGACCCGCGGCTGACCTGTGCCAGCAGATCGGCTCGGCCGATAACCTCGTCCAAGGAGCGCGCGCCCAGCTCTGCCAAGATCTCGCGCACTTCCTGCGCGTAGAAGGTGATGAGGTTCACCACCTTGTCGGCATTACCAGTGAACTTTTCACGCAGCGCAGGGTCCTGGGTACAGACGCCAACCGGGCAGGTGTTCGACTGGCATTGGCGCACCATGATACAGCCCATCGCAATCAGTGCGGCGGTGCCGATGCCATATTCTTCGGCCCCCATCATTGCCGCCATGACGATGTCGCGCCCAGTACGCAGACCACCATCGGTCCGTAGGGTGACACGGCCGCGCAGGTTGTTCATTGCCAGAACCTGATGTGCTTCGGTCAGGCCCATTTCCCATGGCAGACCCGCATATTTGATGGAGGTCGCCGGGCTGGCCCCCGTTCCACCGTTATGACCCGAAATCAGGATCACGTCCGCCTTGGCTTTGGCCACACCAGCGGCAATCGTACCCACACCGGAGCTGGCCACGAGCTTGACCGTTACCTTGCAGCGCGGGTTGATCTGCTTGAGATCATAGATCAGCTGCGCGAGATCCTCGATCGAATAGATATCGTGGTGCGGTGGGGGCGAGATTAGCGTGACGCCCTTGGTCGAATGCCGCAACCGTGCGATCAGGTCGGTGACCTTCATGCCGGGTAACTGGCCACCTTCGCCGGGCTTGGCCCCCTGCGCCACCTTGATTTCCAGTTCTTCGCAGTGGTTCAGGTATTCAGCGGTCACACCAAAGCGGCCCGACGCCACTTGCTTGATCTTGGCGGACGGGTTGTCCCCGTTGGGTTCCGGCACGAAATGCTCCGGATCTTCACCACCTTCGCCACTGTCGGACTTGGCCCCGATCCGGTTCATCGCCACGTTCAGCGTTTTGTGCGCTTCGGGCGACAGCGCGCCCAGCGACATGCCAGGGGTGACAAATCGCTTACGGATGGCGGTGATGCTTTCCACCTCTTCCAGCGGCACAGACTTGCCCAAGGGCTTCATATCGAGCAGGTCGCGCAGATGGATCGGTGGCGAAGCGCGCAACTTGGCCGAAAACTGTTTCCACAACTCGAACGACGACCGGGCACAAGCCGTCTGCAGCATGTGCATCGCCGTGGCTTCCCACGCATGGGTTTCACCCGCCGCGCGCGCTTTGTAGAACCCACCGATAGGCAGGGCTGGCAGGCTTTGGGCCCAACCACAGGCATGGATACCTTCGGCTTTGACCTGAATACCGCTGACCCCGATACCGGAAATCCGCGAATTCATGCCTGGGAAGTACTCCGCACACATGGCGCGGCTCAGCCCCACGGCTTCGAAGTTCAGACCACCGCGATAAGAAGAGATCACCGAAATGCCCATCTTGGACATGATCTTGAGCAGGCCCCAGTCGATCGCGTCACGGTACCGCGCAACCGCTTCGGTCAGCGCCCCGTCAATTAGGCCACGTTCGATCCGGTCGGCCAGCGAATCTTCGGCCAGGTAGGCGTTGACCACGGTCGCACCAGAGCCGATTAGAACAGCGAAATAATGCGGGTCGATACATTCTGCCGACCGCACATTCAGCGAACAAAACGTGCGCAGGCCACGCCGCGTCAGGTGGCTGTGTACCGCGCTGGTTGCAAGGATCATCGGCATCGCCACACGATCGGGACCAGAATGCTGATCGGTCAGCACAAGATGCCCCGCACCGGAGCGCACGGCTTCCTCAGCATCTGCGCGGATCCGCTCCAGCCCTTCATTCAGGGCCCGTTCACCACCTGGTTCAAATGTACAGTCAATCTCCACCAGCGGCGCGTTGAACTGTTCGGTCAGCTTTTCCCACTGTGCATTACCGACAAAGGGGCTTTCCAGCACGATGATCTCAGTCTGGCTGCTGTCTTCGTCCAACACGTTTTTCAGGTTGCCGAAGCGCGTTTTCAGGCTCATCACCCGGTATTCCCGCAGGCTGTCAATCGGCGGGTTGGTCACCTGGCTGAAATTCTGCCGGAAATAATGGCTCAGCGGGCGGTATTGCTTGGACAGAACCGCAGGCGGTGTGTCGTCACCCATCGACGCGATGGCCTCTTTCCCGTCCTCTGCCATAGGTGCAAGGATCTGTTCCAGTTCCTCCACAGTGTAACCTGCCGCGATCTGTCGCTGGCGCAACTCATCACCGGTGAACATGGGGGTTTCGGTTACCTGGGCCAGCGCGTCATCGGCATTGTTGATCTTGCCAACCCAATCGCCGAACGGCTGGGAGGCGGCCAGTTTGTCCTTGATCTCGGTGTCGTGGTACAACTTGCCTTCGGCCATATCGACGGCCAGCATCTGGCCTGGGCCCAGAGCGCCTTTCTCACGCACTACAGCCTCATCCACCGGGACCATGCCTGCCTCGGATCCGGCGATCAGCAGCCCGTCACCGGTGACCACATATCGCATCGGGCGCAGACCGTTCCGGTCCAGCCCAGCACAGACCCAGCGCCCATCGGTCATTGCCAACGCGGCAGGGCCGTCCCACGGCTCCATCACAGCATTGCAATAGGAATACATATCCTGCCAGGCATCCGGCAGCTCCTGCGCTTGCTTGGACCAGCTTTCGGGCACAAGCATCGTCTTGGCCATTGGCGCCGACCGACCCGCGCGCACCAGAACTTCGAACACCGCATCCAGCGCCGCCGAATCCGAAGACCCACCCGCGATGATTGGTTTGATGTCTTCGGCCATCTCCCCAAACGTAGAGGACGCCATGCGAATCTCATGGCTCTTCATCCAATTGGAGTTGCCTTTTAACGTATTGATCTCTCCGTTATGAGCCAGCATGCGGAACGGCTGCGCCAGCCACCATTGGGGGAACGTGTTGGTGGAATAACGCTGGTGATAGATCGCAAATGCGCTTTCAAACCGTTCGTCCATCAGGTCTGGGTAAAATTCACCCACCTGCTCGGCCAGCATCATGCCCTTATAGATGATCGACCGGCAGCTCAGCGACGCGATATAGAGCTCATTAATCCCCTGCGCAGCAGCAGCCTTTTCAATACGGCGGCGGATCACGTACAGCTCGCGTTCAAACCGTTCTTCATCCACGCCCTTGGAATTTGAGATGATGATCTGTTCAATCTCGGGCCGGGTCGCATTGGCCTTTTCGCCCAGCACAGAAGTGTCCACCGGCACATGCCGCCAGCCGTAGATGGTGTAGCCTTTGCGCAGCACCTCGGTTTCGACGATAGTGCGGCAGGTTTCCTGTGCACCGAAATCGGTGCGCGGCAGAAACACCTGGCCGACCGCCATCAGTTCGTCCTGACGTGGCTCATGTCCGGTCCGGCGCACCTGGTCATAGAAGAACGGCACCGGAATCTGCACGTGAATGCCTGCGCCGTCGCCAGTCTTGCCGTCTGCATCCACTGCGCCACGATGCCAGATCGCTTTCAGCGCGGTGATCCCGGCCTCCACAACACTGCGGCTTTTCTTGCCATCGATTGACACAACAATGCCAACGCCGCAGGACGCGTGTTCGTCTTCGTCCTTGTAGAGACTGTTTTCCGCCATCCACTTGCGCTTTTCGGCTTCGGCCCGGGCCCAATTGGTATCGTAGCTGGTCATGTTGATGTCTCCTTCAGTGCCCAGACTGGCCTGAATGGCCAGCCTGGTGTCCGCCGCTGGCGTAGCCACGCAGCTCTGCGTGTTTTGTTCTTTGTTCATTACTCAGGTAGCGCACTGCGCCGCATAGGCAGCCCCGTTCCAAAAGGTGCATCCCCGCTGCCACAAAGGTGCGGCGGCCAATGAATTGGCAAGCGTTGCTTGCTTTCAACATTACTGTCACTCCCTTCCTCTGGTTCTGGTAGATGTCACACCCTGAAAGGCGCGGTCTGGGGTTGGGTAGGCGGGGTTCTGGCCCCTATTCGGCGGCGACAGCCTTGGGCGTGTCAAAATCTGCCAGGATCGCAGACGCGCAATCGCGCCCGTCGCAGATAGCCCAGACAACCAACGAAGCACCGCGCACGATGTCACCAACGGCATAGACGCCCGGCATCGCAGTTGCGCCAGTTTCATACTCGGCCCGGATGGTGCCCCAGCGGGTAACCTTCAGTTCTGGCTGGTCCCACATGTTTGGCAGGTCCTCGGGCTCAAAGCCGAGCGCCTTAATGACCAGATCCGCCTCTTCGGTGTAGTCCGAACCTTCAATCAGTTCAGGTGCCCGCCGTCCGCTGGCATCCGGTGCACCCAGACGCATCTTGTGCACCCGAACGCCCGACACTTTGCCTGCCTCATCCCCTTCGGCGCGCAAGTCGGTGACAAACGCCTTGGGCGCGCTGAGCCATTCGAACACAATGCCTTCTTCTTCGGCATTCGCCACTTCACGCTGGGAGCCGGGCATGTTCGCCCGGTCACGACGGTACAGACATTTCACGCTGACAGCACCCTGACGGATCGCAGTGCGCACACAGTCCATGGCCGTGTCGCCCCCACCAATGACCACCACGCGCTTGCCTTCGGCGTTCAGCCTGCCGTCGTCAAATTCGGCAACTTCGTCTCCAAAGCTCTTGCGGTTGGATACGGTCAGGTAGTCAATTGCCTCTTCGACACCGGTAGCTCCGGTGCCGGGGATCTCCAGATCACGCGACTTGTAGACGCCGGTGGCGATGATCACGGCATCATGTGCCCCGCGAATTTCTTCAAACCGCGCTGCATCCACGTCGCAGTTGGTTTCGAAAACCACGCCACTTTGTTGCAGCTGTTCCACCCGGCGCATAACCACGTCTTTCTCCAGCTTAAAGCCAGGAATGCCGTAGGTCAGCAGCCCACCGGCCCGGTCATAGCGGTCATAAACGGTGACCTGGACACCCGCCCGACGCAGAACATCCGCCGCAGCCAACCCACCCGGCCCGGCACCAATGATACCAACAGATTCGGTGCGTTCCTGAGCCGGAGTAAAGGACGTGACCCAGCCTTCTTCCCAAGCAGTGTCGGTGATATACTTTTCCACCGACCCGATGGTCACCGTGCCATGGCCCGATTGTTCAATCACGCAGTTGCCCTCGCACAGGCGGTCCTGGGGACAGATACGGCCACAAATTTCAGGGAAGGTATTGGTCGCCTGACTGGTTTCATAGGCCTCGCGCAACCGGCCTTCGGCAGTCAGACGGAGCCAATCCGGAATATTGTTATGAAGCGGGCAGTGCGACTGACAATAGGGCACGCCACACTGACTGCAGCGACTAGCCTGCTCTGCGGCTTTCGCTGAAGCATATTCCGCGTATATTTCACGGAAATCTTCCCGGCGTTTAGTAACGTCACGCTTTTCCGGCATGTCGCGATCGACATGCACGAATTTCAACATGGGTTGCTTGGCCATTTTTGTGTGATCTCCTCGCTGAAACGCTTACTTAGAACACGTCTGGAAAAAATGAAAGTCACATCTTCTGACCTAAAATATTGACCCAATCGGAAATCAGCATGAAAATCCAACGAACCGCTTCAAATTAAGGTCCGAACCGGCCTCAAATTACTGGTTTCCCATTTTGCTCAACCACTTATACGACCATTGTAGAAGGTCAACGAAGGGATCCCCCAGCAGATGCAACTGTACATACTCTTGATTGTTGCGATCATTCAGGGCCTTACTGAGTTTTTGCCCGTCTCTTCCTCGGGTCACCTGATTCTGTTTCCCAGCCTCACTGGCGTGCAGGACCAAGGCCAATTCATCGACGTGGCCGTGCATATCGGGACACTGTTTGCCGTTGTGCTGTACTTCCGCCATGACGTGGGCGCGGCATTGGTCGGCACTGTTCGAATGCTGCGAGGGCGTCTGGAAACGGCAGAGGCGAAACTGGCCTTCAATCTGCTGATTGCCACCTTGCCACTGATCGCCTTCGGCGCGTTTCTGCATTTTAGCGGTCTCAGTGATGCACTGCGATCTGTCAAAACCATCGCGTGGACCATGCTGATTTTTGGACTGGTGCTATACTGGGCGGACCGGACGGGACCGACTACCAAGGTCAAAACCGACTGGACTTTGCGCGATGCGGTTTACATGGGGCTCTGGCAGGCAGTGGCGTTGATTCCGGGCACATCGCGGTCCGGTATAACCATTACTGGCGCACGGTTCCTTGGCTACGACCGGGAAGGCGGCGCAACACTGGCCATGCTAATGTCTATTCCTGCGATCCTTGCCTCGGGCACGCTGCTGGCGCTCGATGTCGCGTCAGAAGGCAACGCAAAGGCATTCCACGACGGCGCGATCGCCGCAGTGTTTGCTTTCGGATCGGCGCTGCTGGCTCTGACACTGATGATGCGACTGCTGCGCACGGTCAACTTCACGCCATACGTGGTCTACCGGGTGATTCTTGGCTTTGTTTTGCTGGTTTTCGCCTACGCTTAGGTGCGTAGGTTTTCAGCCGATTCCTTGATCGCATCGTACTGGCCGGTCGGGCGGAACCGCCACAGGTAATCCGGCAGAACCGAATCCATCGACACCGGCTCGATCTCTAGCGACTCAAACCCCTGAGCGTCCTCGCCAACCACATTATCCTTGGCCAGGTTGCGTACCTGGTCGCGCGTGATCATGCGGTTCCGGGCTAGCCCAAAGGTTACCGCTTCCAGCAAGTCGAAGCTAAACGCCATGATCTTGGCCATCCAAGTCGGCATGTTGAACACGACCCGCGTGCGTCGGCATTCGACCAGCATTTTATCCATCAATTCCCGGAAAGTCGCCACATCAGGACCGCCCAGTTCGTACACACCCGGTTCCACATCGCCCATGGCCGCCTTGGCCGCGGCCTGCGCTACATCATCCACCCAAACCGGCTGGAATTTGGTCGCGCCACCGGTGATCGGCAGGATCGGGGACATGCGTGTCATCCCGGCAAATCTATTAAAGAACGAATCCTCAGTCCCAAAAATGATCGACGGACGCAGAATCACGGCGTCCGGTAACTGGGTCAGCACACCAGCCTCCCCGGCGGCCTTGGACTGCTGATAGGCGCTGTCGGATTCTGCATCCGCACCAATGGCCGAGATATGAACCAACTGGCCCACGCCATGTTCCGCCGCCAGCCGCGCGATCCGCTCCGGACCTTCAGCCTGCACCGCATCAAAGCTGTTTTTACCCAGTTCCGACAGGACACCAACGCAGTTGACCACCGCATCCGCGCCATCCATGACCGCCGAAACAGACGCATCGTCGCGGATATTGCACAGGACCGGCTCTACCTGTCCGACAACCCCGTAAGGTTTCACGAACAAAGCTTCGTTCGGGCGGCGCACCGCAACCCGAACCCGCCATCCCTGCGCTGCCATCCGGCGCGCTACGTATCGGCCAACAAAGCCGGACCCACCATAGATCGTGACAAGCTTGGTCATTTGGGGCTCCTGTCAGGTTTTCCACGGCCGGTCTACTGCCGCACAGCCATGCAAACAAGCCGCAATTCGACGCGCCTGAACCAGCCAGAGAAATTTGACTGAAAAGGTCATCAAATACCCCCAGAATCCGTTTGACACCCCCCGCGCGTGTGCTTAAACGCAGATCTCACGACATCGGCCCAGGTGGCGGAATTGGTAGACGCGCTAGCTTCAGGTGCTAGTGTCCGTATGGACGTGGAGGTTCGAGTCCTCTCCTGGGCACCAAAAACTACCAAAAACCCATATTTTTAAGGCATTTCAGGGTAGGCTGTAGTGGTGGATCGTACAAATTTTCGCATAATCTTCGTACCAAATTGATGCCTTCACCGATACAGTCAACAGGCTGCGCACTGATCCCAAAATAGTATTGATTCGAGCAGATTTTTTCGAATTCAGCTTCGTTCCTAGACCTTAAAAATTAGCGCCATACAGCGACCTGTAGCCTCATATCATACCCTTCACTCAAAACACTCTGGCGGCTCTCAGCGGCTCTCAAGCCATGTTTTACAGCACAGAAGCCGTCAGTAATTTGCTAAGAATTAGGAAAACAGAAAACCCAAGCCTTTCAGATAGTTAGTCTGCGTTTGCAGCTTAGGCTTCAGGCGCTTTCAGCAATACTGCATCCTGTAAAAAACTATTATATTTCAGAGATTTATGTAGCCTTTGGCAAGGAAACTTATTTGGCATAGTTGAAAATGGTTTTGTCGGTGCTCATGTTTACTTGTTGGCCCCAAAAAATATCAGGAGACTGCATGAAGAGACCATAACACCAGCACTGCCCAACCAATCACACCGCAACTAACAGCACCAACCACTGCCGGACAGCAGGAACGCCTTCAGGGCGATTTCTTTTGTTGTGTACCCGGCATCTAAAGCACTGTTTATCAATGGAAAAAGCAATGATCTGCCATCAGCACCCAATAACACTTCGGCTAAAAATACAAGCCCATTTAGTCGATCAAATCGATCAAATCAGAACCAGACGCGGCCTCTCCATGAACGAAGCCGTCAACCTCACCCTCGCCACCGCTCTCGAAGCAAAGGACCTCCAGAATGACCATTACGACCCAAAAGATTAAAGCCGAAATCAGCCAGCAAGTTGCTGATCATGCCAAAGGGATTTTCGATGTCTCGGAAAAAATGGTCAGCAAGGTCTTCCACAAACTGAAGGCAAAAAACCTGACTGAGAAACACGCAACGAGGCTGGCGACCACCTTTTTCAAGGTGCCTGATAAAAACGGCAAGGATTCAGTGCTCAAGATGTTCAACGGCGGTGGGGATTGCACAACGATCAACGCAGAGTATCTGCAAGCGCACTATTCCACCGACAGTAGGGTT
This sequence comes from Marinibacterium sp., assembly GCA_017643305.1. Lineage (GTDB taxonomy): Bacteria > Pseudomonadota > Alphaproteobacteria > Rhodobacterales > Rhodobacteraceae > HXMU1420-2. The sequence goes on from JAEPNQ010000008.1 coordinate 67,880, forward strand.
TCTGGGTGCAACATCGCAGAGGCTTTGGTCGTCGTCGCGGGGTATGCTCACTTCCCTTCCTTTGGCCCCTATGTCCGCAAGAATGGTGGCATCTACTACAACACGTGGCGGTCTCCGCGTCAGATGTTCACCAAGGACGATTTCGCAGCATTTTATCTGCCGGGATGGGAAGAATATCGTGCTGATCTCGACCTGTATTGTGAAAGTGAAGGGGAAAAAGGTGGTCACTTTGATCTACGCGATACGCTCAAGCCTGATGTTTGGCTGGTTCTGGAGAAGTTATGGTTTCCCAACAAACCCGAGGAAGCTGACATTTTCACGGACTGGCTTTCGCTGGTGGTCACCTATTCCGACTATCGTGCTCGTTGGGTTCCGGTCCTTCGTTCTGATCAGGGCATGGGGAAAGGTACTTTGGTCAACACGGTGCTCCGTCCACTGCTTGGCGCAGGTGAAGTCAAAGAGATGGACTATGAGCGTGTCGTCAACCAGTTCTCCGGTGAGCATTTCATGAGCCGTCTGGTGGTCATCAATGAGGTGGAAACTAAGACTTCGGAGCAATATCGCAAGCTCAAGGACAAGGTGTCTGACGACTATCTGTTTGTTGAGCGGAAGGGTGAGCAGTCGTTTGATGCTCAGATGTTCTTTGCCACGTTGATGTTCACCAACAAGGAAAAGCCTCTGATTATTCCAGAGAATGATCGACGGTATTGGATACCTGATTTCATCCATTATCCGGAGCGCTTTGGAAAGGATACGGCAGAACAACAAAAGGAAACCTCGCGTGTGCTTGGTTTGTGGCGTCAGGCGGTAACTGAAGAAGGTGGCTTGAAGGAGATTGCTATGTTCTTGCGCTGGCTGGCTCTTAACCGCGCTCAGGTCCACAACGAAGCCCCAAGTTCAGAAGGGAAAACCGATATTGTCTCCAATCGGACGGAGGATGCCTCAGACAAGCTGGTGGTCTACCTGCACGACCATTTGCATGATGGTGATGCCGTGAAGGTTTCCGATCTGCAAAAGCACATTGGCGCACCTCTCTCTGATAATGACGTGATGCGCGTTCTCAAAGATCAGGGCTGGCAGGCTGGACGTCATAGTATTTCTGGCACCCAAATGCGCTGTTGGACCAAGGCTGGTGAAGATGGTCTCCGGTTGCATGAGCCAAAGCAGTCATCGTTCTGATGCTGTGATAACAAATGGGGCGGAGGGTTAATTCCTTCCGTCCTACCCTAGACGGCAGCTAGACGCTCTCAAGACACCTCAAGATCGATAGTGTCTAGCTGTTTGAACCATAAGAAGAAGGGAGAAAGCTGCGGTTGGACGGTCGTTTAGACGCTTAGACGCCGTCCTGGATCTTATCATCTTTATATCCCTTAAAATGGTGGACAAGAAGCTCTGGGAGTGAGTGACTTCGACCAGACCGGATACAGGCGGCTTCCTGAAATCGACGACATAGTTCCGTTTTGATTTCTCGGTGCTTGCGCTGCCAGATAAATTTCCGGGTATCCGACAAGTGCGACCAAAGCGTGGAATGTCAGACATTACCCTCGAACAATGGTGCAGCACGTTTTAGATCCCGGACGTTCTGCTGAGCGACTCCTAAACTGGCTTTTGTTTTTTTTAGCTCTTTTTCGATCCTTTCATGTTCCTGCGCGAACCGATGCTTCCGACTCTCGGCGTCTTTGTGAACTGTGTCCTTTTTCTTCGAAATACTCGCAATCCGCTCTTGAGAAGCACTAAGCATCGAAAGTGCCGATGCCATCATCGCGCTCTTCGTCTCAGGCCTTACCTGACCGAAAAGGGCTCGACCCAGGATCCCTCCTATTTTTAGGTCGGTAGCCTCCGCTACCGCTTGGCGTGCAGTTTCAACATCACGCTCGGCCTCAGCCGCCATTGCGTCGAGTTTCGCGAGTTCAGCGCGCACTCGTGAACCATCCGTCTCGCGGTCAATATCCTGTCGAAGCTGCACTATAGACTCTGCCAGCGACTCTACCCTTGAAGTCGTTGTGTCGACATCAAGCGTAGCACCGACAAGCAACTTCTGGAACTCGTCCGGGGAAGTGGGTGCCATACTAGACGGAAGCAGGGCCTCCGCCACGAACTGCACAGGGCGCCCCTTGACGACAGCGATTTGTAGATTCAGCGATGCGCGTGTCATTCCGACGTAAAAGACTCTGCGCTCTTCCTCGATTTCTTTGTGGTTCATTTCTTTCCGACGGCTTGGCCTAGAAGCGTCGAACAAGCAAACGCTAGACCATTCACGGCCCTTGGCCGAGTGAATTGTCGAAAGATTGATCCTTTCTGCGTCTCCTACTTCGGTCGTCGGCTGTCTTTCCTCGTTCTCTTCAAGATCTCGGCGCTCTTTTGCATAAGCAAGAAACGAAAGCATGTCTTCGAAGTTCTTCGCATCTTCGATGATGATTTCGATAAGCATGTCGTCCGTAGTCTTCTCCCGGTCTTGTAACTTGTCGTCTGGCTGTTCGGCAAAATTGAACTTGGTGACGATGAAGCGCACGCGATCTGCCACCGGGATCGCCGGGTCGTGCAGAGAAGGCCCCAACCGATCTAAATCTTGGAGAAATTGCAGGAGGGCTGATGTGCGCATCCCTTTTTTCTCCGGGTCACGCGCGATGAACTGCGCGGCAAGCCACGGATCAAGGTTATTTCTGATCTTGACGATATCGAGATTCGTGACGAACCGGTTCGGTCGATTAATAACCTCAGGCAGATAGGCTGCCCCAATGTACAACGGCGCTCGCAAACAAGTGTCAAGATATGCGATTAGCCGCTTTCCGACGGGCGTCGAATACAACTGAACCCCATCTAACTGGGTACGCGGGAGCCCGGATTTGTCGAGTGCGAGTGCAGCAGCGAGTAGTTGAGTGTTGGTGCGTGCCAATACTGCAATCTCATTCAGTCGAATGCTTGCGCCTTTGCTATCGTGAACGAACCGAACCAACTCATCTCCGAGTTCCGTTAGACTGTCACTGGCCACTAATTCCAGTGTGCCATCTGGGGCATTGTCTGCAGGTTCAATAGTCTTGGGATATCGCACCTTGTTGTGCTCGATGAGCCGCTGTCCAATTCGTACGATCTCCTTAGCACATCGGTAGTTCGTGCCCAGCGCATAGGTGGTTGCGCCCTCGTAGGAATTGATGAACCCGCCAAGCAGGTTCTGTACTTCTGCACTGCGCCAAGAGTAGATCAACTGATCGTCATCTCCTACCGCGAAAAGGCTAGCCGAGGGCGCCGCCAGAAGGCGAATAAGCGTAGATTGCGACGGGTTCAGATCCTGGAATTCGTCGACGAGAATGTAAGTGAAACGGCGCTGCCATTGATGACGGATCTTCGAATTCTTTAGCAGCAGATCAACAGCTAGGAAAATCTGGTCTTCGAAAAACATCTGGTGTCGTCGGGCCTGAAGGTCCTGCATTGAGTTCCAGACGCGCTCCGCATCAATCTTCAGCGACCCGTTGGGTTGCTCTACTTCGACGACTTCCTCGCTGGGTGGCATCAGGCCGCGCTTGATCCTGTTAACATGCTCGAGAACCTCGATGATCGGGTTGCTTCCCCGCATCGGTCCGAGATGAATGCCGACATCACCGAGTGCATCAGCAACGAGCCCAGTTTCTTTTGATTTAGTATCTAGGATTTCTCCGGACCACCCCTCAGTTTTGAGCAGCCGAAACGCAAAGGCATTCAAGGTAGCCACGTTGACCCCGGGCGACCCTCTGGTCAGACCGCCAACCGGCACACCGAGTGCACGCAGCCGCACTTCAAGTTGGACCGCGGCCTTGCGATTGAAAGCGAGTGCCAAAATACATGATGGATCCCTTCCTTGGTTTATGAGCCTCAAAATTCTGCTCACCAGTACCTTGGTTTTTCCACTCCCAGCTGGGGCGAGAATCCGTGCGTGACCGCCGCCGTGTGCAACCGCCTTCGCCTGCTCGGGATCAAGCGCCATTTCGTCTTTGAGTTTGGCGCGTTGAAGTTTGATACCATCTAGACGAGAGAATATTTCCTGAACGCATTGATCTGCATCTCGTGAAATCTGCTGGCCGGTGAACCTAAGCGTCTCAAGGCCATGGCGCTCGAGAACGATACGGTCCCGTTCCGCATCCTTTCCAGAGTCATGAAATTCGCGTCCGTCTGCTTCGACAGCTAACCGCCTACCGCCTCGTTCAACCAGAAAATCGAGGATGTAGCTGTCGAGTTGGACTTGGGGTCGAAAGGAAAGCCCCGCACTCTCCATAGCGTCAAGAAGAATTTTCTCGATCGGCGACAGTGGCAAACCGGCCGTTGCCTCGCTTGCTTCCGTTCCCTTCGATAGATCAATCTGTATCGCGTCGTGGATCAAGGCTAGGAATTGATCCGCACCAAGCATGCGATCGATCTCTAGTGCATCCGCAAAGGCATTGCTCTTGTTGCTCTCGAATTCTTCTTTGGTTGGCGAGACGAACAATAAGCGTGGAATACCTTCTTCACCGGGGGGCGGCGAGTTTAACTCTTGTCTCAGCGACTTGAGCTTTTGGGTAGTCTGGGCAAACTCGTCCGGTTGATCGAATAAATGCCAAACCTTCAAACCAGGAACCAGCGAGCGCAATTTTCTCAAGCGCTTACTAAGGTCAGCGTCATTGATTGAGCCATCAGAAATCAGCCCACGGGCGCCGAATATGACCAATAAAGAACGCCTCTTCAGGCGCGAGACCAGATCCGGGTCTTCTAGGAAGTTATAGGGGGAAGAAACGCTGCTCATCGACTTCGTTCATTTCGTTTATCCGATTTTTTCCTGCGCTGCAGATAGCTGCTTCCGCCCTCAGCGGCCTTATTCACCTTAACTAACATCCCGCTGATACGCGCACCACCTCACAGGCCCTCTGCTCCTTCTCGTACACCGCCCAGTTTAAGTCGTGGACGTGTTTATGCAGTGCTGCGTAAACTACATCCTCGAACTCCTCGCACCCTGGAATGTTGTAGCACATCCGCAGCGGACTCCCGGTCACTTCCTCTGATGCAGCCAGCATGATCTGCCTGAGTTCTCCGACATGCTGAAGATCCACAAGGTTGCCGTCATGGGCAGACAGAGCTGGGATGCCCTTATGGGTGAAGTTGTTTTGGATCAGGGAGGTGATCTCGCCGTCTGTCCGCATCAGCCTGCTACCCTGATCCAAATACAGGTGGTCGCCAAGACAGGGGTTGGAGTGCCTGATTGCTTGATCTACTGATCGGAAGGAATGCGCCTCACTGAGCCTCCCCATCTGAACTGGTCCAGCGCTATGTTTAGGAAACGCAGACTAAGATCATCTACGCCATAGCACTGGTGATAATGACCGTACTGGGTATTGTTTTGACCGCAATTGAAAGTTCGTAACCAATGGCGATGCTAGACTAAGAAGCCGTTGAATTTCTAAACTTTTCAGACTGGAATCCAGAACACTCCGACGCTGGTGGCATTGGCCTGGATGGAACCGAGATCGAATGTTCGCCATCGGGATCGTCATAAATGCAAGATTCTATTGGTGATCTCCGGAAGAAAATCAGGCCCTATGCGCTCACAATAAAGATCGATTTGTGTACCTAATTCCATACTCGTATCCCGATTTTTCGCCCCGTTTCACCATGACGGTGGCGCTGTTGTCCTTAACGCGCGGGTGGGGCCTGCGACGACAGGGGC
>JAEPNQ010000027.1 GCA_017643305.1 Marinibacterium sp.
CGTCACGACATGGGACCTTGTCGGCGCAGGGCCAGATACCTGGTCGTTTGTCGAACCCCTGCTGCCGCAAATTGATTATTTTATCCCCTCGATCGAAGAGGCCGAAATCCTGAGCGGGCTGAGGGGCGTGGAAGAAAATATCCTGTTCTTCCAGTCGCGCGGTGTGACATGCCCGGTTCTGACCATGGGAGGCGACGGATCAATCATCGCAATGGGCAATGAACGTATCCACGTACCAGTCTACGACATTGACGTGGTTGACACGACTGGCTGCGGGGACGCTTACACCGCCGGGTTCATTGCCGGGCTCGCCGATGACAGGTCGCTGGCGGAATGCGCGCATCTGGGCACGGCCGCGGCCTCGCTGGTCGCCAGCGGGCTGGGTTCTGACGCCGGGATCGTGGACCGCACCCAGACCGAAGCCGCCATGGCCGCATGGCGCGCGTGACAGCGCTCGTCACTGGCACCTGTGACACAAAATGCCAAGAGCTGCGCTATATCGCAGATCTGCTCGCGGCTGTCGGGATCGAAGCCACCATCGCTGATCCGTCGATCGGGTCCGGCTCGACATCTTTTCCCGAATACTCTGGAGGTCCGGAGTTGGAACCCCCGGCGGATGGCACGGCGCAGGCCGCCCGAAACCAGATCCCCGCCACCGAGATTGCCGCGTATCATCCCGATGGGTTCGACGCTGTGTTGAACCAAACCGATCGTGGTATCACCATTGCCGCCATGTCCTTGGTATTCGAACGGTTAACTCGGAAAGTCGGTTGGATAACTAGCATGATCGGCCTCGGAGGCTCCGGCGACACGGATGCCAAGCTGTTGGCAATTCTGGGGCCATGCATGGGGCACGAAGGCTATTGACTGGTGGATGTCGCCGGTGAAGCTCCATGGAAGGACCTACGTCCATGACTTATGCCGATCAATAAGATACGGCCACGACAAAGAAGGTACAAACCATGTCAGTTATTGATTTCTGGTACTCCATCGGAAGTACTTACAGCTATCTCACCGTCCTGCGTCTTCCGACCGTTGCCGAGGCAGAAGGTGTTACGTTCCGCTGGCGTCCCTTTGATGTCCGCTACGTGATGGTCGCGCAGAAAAACATCCCGTTCAAAGATAAACCCATCAAGACCGCATACATGTGGCGGGATATAGAGCGGCGGGCAGAGGCGTATGGCCTGACCCCAAAAATCCCCGCGCCCTATCCCCTCCCGGGTCTGGTGCTGGCCAACCAGGTGGCCATGGTGGGTTGTGAAGAAGGCTGGGTGCGGGACTATACCCAGGCCACCTACCGTCGCTGGTTCGAAGGCGGGGCGCCTGCAGGCGAAGACCCGAACTTGTCCGCCAGCCTGACAGAGATCGGGCAGGATCCGGATCGCGTACTGGAACGCGCTAAGTCCCAACAAATCATCGACAGGCTCGCGGCTGAAACGGCGGTAGCGATGGACCTGGGCGTCTTCGGGTCACCAACCTTCGTAGTCGCGAGCGAACTTTTCTGGGGCGACGACCGGGTCGATGATGCTGTTGCCTGGTCCAGACTGACAGCCTGACAAACACTCAACGAACAGACCGTCCCAGCACGAGGCATCCCATAAGGTGTGTTGCCGTTATCTGGTTGTCCGCAACCTGCGGAAGGCTCCGACGCAAATGCGCATCGTTCTCAGCATCTTTGCCCTGCCGATCTACCTGTTTTTTGCGGTCTAATTGCTGCCGTGGAAGACATTGGTATTTTTCGGTGACCTCACTATCGCACTGAAAGTCATCGGTGCGCTTACCGATATAGCGCCGTCCGATCGGTTTTTCATGCTGGATGCATCCATTGAGATCACTTCGAATGTTGCCAGGATGGCGACGGAGGTTACAGCCGAAGCCAATGCGCGATTGAAAAGGGCGATCTGCTGTTCTGCATCGACCCGATGCCATTTGTTGCCGAAGTCGCCCGACTAAAGGCTGCGTTTGTGGATGCTGAACTACCTATGACGCCGGTCGACCGTTAGGTACATGATGAGCGTGTATGAACCCGCGGCAGGGTGCTCAGCTTGCCTTGTCCAGCTCGAACGCGTCGTGCAGGGCTTGCACGGCCAGTTCCATATACTTGCGGTCAATCAGCACGGATATTTTAATTTCCGAGGTCGTGATGACCTTGATGTTGATGCCTTCATCCGAGAGCACCTTGAACATCCGTGCCGCGACACCCGATTGGCTCCGCATGCCGATACCCACGACCGATATCTTGGCCACTGCTTCGTCCGCAATGACCTCGGCAAAGTTCAACACGCCATCATCCTTGATCGCGGCCAGTGCCTGTTCAGCGCGGGCAACTTCACTGGTCGGGCAGGAGAAGGTCATATCAGTGCGGCCTTCTTCGGCTATATTCTGCACGATCATATCCACGTTTACGCCCGCGTCGGAGAGTGCTGAAAAAATGATTGCAGCGATCCCGGGGCGGTCGGCGACCGAGATAAGGGTGAGTTTGGCTTCGTCACGGGAATAGGCCACACCTGCCACAACGTTGGATTCCATGATATCCTCCTCAGCACAGACCAGTGTACCAGCATCGTCCGATTGTTCCTCAAAGCTCGACAGCACACGCAGGCGCACGCCGAACCGCATGGCCAGTTCCACCGACCGCGTCTGCAACACCTTGGCCCCGAGCGAGGCGAGTTCCAGCATTTCTTCGAAAGCGATCTTGTCCAGCTTCCGGGCCTTGGAACAGATGCGCGGGTCGGTTGTATAGACCCCGTCTACATCCGTGTAGATATCGCAGCGTTCCGCCTCAAAAGCCGCCGCAAAGGCCACGGCGGTCGTGTCGGACCCGCCACGCCCCAGCGTGGTGATTCTGCCGTCGGGTCCGATGCCCTGAAAGCCTGCAACCACGGCCACACGCATACCTTCGCCAAACTTGGCCAGGATGTTGTCAGTCGGGATTTCTTCGATCCGGGCGGCAGCGTGGCTATCATTTGTTTTTAGCGGCACCTGCCAGCCCTGCCAGCTGCGCGCAGGCACATCCATTTCCTGCAAGGTCAGAGCCATCAGACCAGCAGTCACATTTTCGCCCGAGGACACCACCGCATCATATTCACGTGCGTCGAATAACGGGGAGGTTTCGTTGACCCAGCCCACCAGTTCATTGGTCTTGCCCGACATGGCCGACACGATGACGATCACGTCATACCCTTTGGCCACCTCGACTCCGACCCGTTTGGCAGCCCGCCGAATCCGGTCCAGGTTCGCCACGGACGTGCCACCGAATTTCATGACCAGGATGGGCATTTGTTTGGTTCTCCGCTGACCGGGTGAAAAACTCCGTGCGTCATATGCTTTGGCCGGGACAAGGGCAAGTGGGATGACTTGCCGTCAGACTTCGGGTTTACACCGCACCGCGCGCCTGCCAATTTTGCCACAGTTTCTGACTTGGAAAGGCTCGACCATGCGTATTGCGGCAACAGTATTGTTCACGATCCTGGCACCGCCCCTGTTGGCACAGCAGGCAAGTGTTGCGGGGACGGATGGCACGAATGTACTGGGTTCAATCCCCTGCGCGCCTTTGGCTAGTGCAGCGCTGTCAAATTGCCCGGCTGAACTGCTGCGCAAGGAAAATGACGGCGCAACCCTGCGCGTCCTGATGCCCGGCGGAAAAACACGGTCGCTATATTTCGAAGGCGGCGAACTGACCTCGGCCGATACGACAGACCGGATCCGTGGCAGTAAACAGGGCGGCACCTATTTTGTGTTCGTCGGCGAAAGCGAACGGTTCGAGATCCCGGCGCAGGCGCTTCAGTAAGGGTGAGTGCGCCCATCCCAAGTTTCAAAACACCCGGTCGAGTTCATCGACAAGGCAGCGAACCTTTGGATCAGCCCCTGAGCGGCTTCTGATGGGGTAATGTCCGCCGATGTGCCACCCATGTCGGTCTGCACCCAGCCTGGATGATAGATGCCCACCGCGATGCCTTCACCGCGCAGATCTGCCGCAAGGTTCCGACCTACATTCAGAACGGCCGCCTTGGAGGCGCGATAGATATAGCTGCCACCCGGCGCCCGTTCGTGGGATGCCATCTGGGATGAGATGATGGCGATCTTTGCCCCCGGTGCGGCGCGCAGGTTGGGCAGCAGGCCTTGGACCGTCAGGAACACCCCGGTGACATTAGCGGCGAAGGTTTGGGCCCACATGTCGGCTGGATAGCCGGTGTCGAGCGGCTGGCCCTTATCCAGATAAACCCCGGCATTGCAGATCAGCAGGTCGATTGGCGTACCGCGCAACTTTTCTGTAATTGCAGCCTGGTCTTCGGGACTGGTCACATCCAGTTGAATGTCCTGGCTGCCATCGCGCGCGGTGCCGATCACCGATTGCCCATCAGAGGCCATAAGCTGGGAAATTTCCGCACCGATGCCCCGGTTGGCACCCGTGATCAAGACAGTCATGGGGTCAATTCGTCTTTCGCTGGGGACGGAACGGCAAAGGGGCGACAGGCACACCATCGTCTATCAGAGACTTCGCCTCGTCCAGCCGCGCTTCGCCATATATCGATCGTTTTGGGGAATCGCCATTGTGCATCGCGCGCGCTTCTTCCGCGAATTTCATACCGACATAGTCGGAGTCTTTTTCGACCTGCTTGCGCATTTCAGCCAACGCTTCTTCAGCTGAGTTAGACGGAGCGCTCAGCGGACCGGGCTTCGGCGATGTGTCGGGCTCGGTGGTCTTGGCCGCGGACCGTGCAGGACGAACACGTGGAGCCATGATGGCTTTAGACACATCAGAGGACCCGCAAACGGGGCATTCAACCATTCCAGATGCGGACAATTTTTCGAACGCATCTGCAGATTGGAACCAACTGTCAAACGTATGCCCGGCAGAGCATTTCAATGAATACTGAATCATAAACGTCTCAGATTAAGGTACAAGTTACTAAATATCCAACCGCTGAGGTGTTTCAAGACTGTTTACAGAAGAGTCGCCGGATCGAGACCGCGCAGCAGTTTGGCCAGTTCCGGGTCCGAAACCCGCGCTGCGGCTTTTTTCGGACGGAACCATTTGCGGCGCCGTTCCGCGCTTTCGCGATAGTCCTGCGCCAGCGACTTAACCTTCAGGGGAAAGAGCAGCACCTGGCAAGGGAAGTCTTGGTCACCCGCAACGATCTTGGTGTAGCCGAATGCGCCGATACATTTGTCCTTGACCGTTCCCTTCACGCCCGCCTCTTCCCAGGCTTCTTCAGCGACTGCGTCCTGCGGGCTTTTATCGTCAATCGGCCATCCCTTGGGCACGATCCACCGGCCGGTGCCACGCGATGTAATCAACAAATATTCCGGGCGTCCCTTGGTAAACCGGTAGCACAGCGCACCAATCTGGATGCGCGCCACACCTTTAGTGGAAACAAGGGAAGAGATTTTTCTGAGATCAGAGCCTGACAAGATGTACCTGTTTTGATCCCAGTTAAACCACATTTACACATATTTGACCACATAATTCTTGCCACATATCCAGATCTCGCGGTGACCGTTTGACAGAGCGCAAAATTCTGATGTCTCAAGAACGCCGGGCAGGTTGCTGCATGCGTTTGCGGAATTGTTCCAGCACCTGAGCGGGCGGTATATCGGCATTGATGGCCAATCGGCGCAGGCCAAAATGCACGTGCGCGACCTCCTGATAATACCGCGTATAGACCATGTTGGTCGTGGCGCCCGCCACTGCCCCCAGAACCGGAACCGATTGCGCGGCCAGCTTCTGGCCCAGAGCAGTGGCCAACCTTGGGGCCACGGCGGCAATCAGCTTATGCATGGCCGGACCCGTAAGCGTCATACGTGTCGCAAAAAACGCGAAATCGGCGCCATCATCCTTTTCCAACGGCCCGGCAGAGTTAAAGACGCGAACACAGTCGAACTCCACGCTGCGCGCTGAGGGGTCAAATCCATTTTCATGCGCGGCCCCCTGAATAGACCGCATCAGAAGTGTAGTTGTGGCGGGCAGTTCGACCAACGCACCTGGCAGCCCGGCAAACCCGCCAGCAGCCCCCATCGCAGTTGCGACAGCGGTGTTGACCCACGCTTTTTGATCGGGCACGGCCCCGCGGGAGCTTGCAGCGGCTTTCATAGCCGCGTGCAGTGCCTTTTCCGTGGCACCGACAAGGTTTTCGCTCACCGAATCCGGCAGTTTTTCAAGCAGGTTTTCCGCCTGACCGCCAACCATGTTCAGTACCTGAATGCCCAATCCGCCCGCCTTGCGGTACCGCGCGGCCAGACGATCCAGCTCTGCGTCAGCATCTACCGGACCGACAATCGTGACGTCATCCATACTGCACCCTCCTACCCTTGGAACATTGGGGTGCGGGACTGGAAATTCAATCCTCTCCCGTACAGCGCGTGACCTTTCCAGACACATCGCGCCAGGCATCGGGCACAAGATCAAGGCCCAGAATTCGTTCAGGGTTGGTGGGCGGCGGCATGTCCACCCCCGAGAGCCGGGCAAAGCCGAAACGGCTGTAATAGGGGGCATCGCCCACCAGCATGACGCGCGCCCAGCCAGACGCCCGGGCAGCGTCGAGCGATTCCCGGATCAGCGCGCCGCCCAGTCCTTCGCCCTGCCGGGTCGGGTGCACGGCAACCGGGCCCAGCAGCAGCGCGGTCTGATCGCCAACATGCACCGGCCAAAACCGGATGGCCCCGGCCAGAATCCCATCTGCATCGCGGGCCACAACCGATAGGTCTGGCACCGGCGCAACATCGTCGCGCAACCGGTAGCTGGACAGCGCTTCGCGACCCGGTGCAAAACACAGGTCATACAGCGCCTCGACCTCCCACCAGTCGTCCGGCGTTTCTGGTTTCAGCTCGATCACAGGGTTGTGCCTCAATTCGCGGTAGCAATCGCCCTAACACGGCGCTACCCCTTGGGCAAACCTACGGAGGTATCGAAATGTTCTATCGTCCCGAGCAGGGCCACAGCCTGCCGCATAACCCTTTTAAAGCGATTGTGTCCCCCCGTCCCATCGGCTGGATTTCGACACGCGGCATGGACGGGTCCAACAATCTGGCACCCTATTCGTTCTTCAACGGCGTCGCAGATGCCCCGCCGCAGGTGATGTATTCCACCACCGGCGTGAAGCCTGAACAGGGCACCGTGAAAGACACGCTGACCAATATCCGCGAAACTGGGGTATTCTGCGTAAATATTGTTGAGTTTGCGATGGTCGCGCAGATGAACGTGACCACCACACATTACGACGCGGGCGAAGATGAATTCGCGCTTGCGGGTTTGGAAGCGGCTGAATGCGAGGCCATAAACTGCGCCTGGATTGCTCAGGCGCCCGCTGCAATGGAATGCAAGCTGACCCAGATTGTGGAGCTTGAAGGCAAGACCAACACGGCCGTGTTTGGCGAAGTGGTGGGCGTGCACATGCGCGACAACTGCCTGGTCAACGGTCGGTTCGACGTGACGACTTATCAGCCACTGGCGCGGTTAGGGTATCGCGATTACACCAAGGTCACCGAAGTGTTCGAGCTGGCGCGCCCGGACGACTGAATGAGGCGCGCCATTGGGCCGGGTTAGTGGCCACCACCCAGGATCCCGGTGCGCACGCCGTAATCCACCGCGACGCCGTAATCAGGGTCGTCATCGCTGTCGACCATCAGGTGCCCGGCGCGGACCAAAAGCCCGTGGCAATCCCGGCTGAGATGGCGCAGCTGCAGACGCTTGCCCGCCGACTCGTACTTAGCCGCCAGCGCTTCGATCGCATTCAGCGCGGATTGGTCGGCCACGCGGCTGTTTTCGAAGTCAACGATCACGAGGCTGGGGTCTTCCCCCACCTTGAACAGTTCGGAGAACCCGGAGGCGGACCCAAAGAACAGTGGCCCGTGCACCTGGTACACCCGCGCGCCTTCCGGCGTGACGCGGCTGGTGGCGTAAATGCGGGTCGCATTCTGCCAGGAATAGACCAGCGCGCTGACGATCACACCAACGATCACGGCAGTCGCAAGGTCATAGGCCACGGTCACGCCGGTCACCAGCAGGATGACAAAGGCATCCGAAGCCGGAACCTTGCGCAGGATGTTCAGTGAATTCCACGCAAAGGTGCCGATCACGACCATGAACATTACACCCACCAACGCGGCCAGCGGGATCTGTTCAATCAGCGGAGAGGTAAAGAGGATAAACACCAGCAGGAACAGCGCCGCCGAAATACCAGACAGACGTGTGCGCCCTCCGGATTTCACGTTAATCATCGACTGGCCGATCATTGCGCAACCGCCCATACCACCGAAGAAACCTGTGGTTACATTGGCCACGCCCTGAGCCACGCATTCGCGGCTGGCCCCGCCGCGCTGGTTGGTCATGTCACCCACCAAATTCAGCGTGAGAAGGCTTTCGATAAGGCCGATAGCTGCCAGGATCACCGCGTAGGGTAGGATCACTTTGAACGTATCCAGCGTCAGCGGCACCATAGGGATGTGGAAGCCGGGCAATCCGCCTTCGATGGAGGCCATGTCGCCCACGCGCGGCACGTCGAGGTCAAAGCCAATCACGATCAACGCAACAATCACGATCCCCGCCAGTGGCGCAGGGAAGGTCCGCGTAAGGCGCGGCATGCCCCAGATGATCGCCATGGTCAGGGCCACAAGGCCCAACATGATATAAAGCGGCGTACCGGTCAGCCATTCACCGCCAGACATGCCGTGACCCGAAACCTCGGCACTGCCGGGCACCTGGAATTGCGTCAGCTGCGCGAGGAAAATTACAATGGCCAGACCGTTCACAAAACCCAGCATCACGGGATGCGGGACCAGACGTATAAATTTACCCCATCGGAACACCCCGGCGGCAACCTGAATGATCCCCATCAGCACCACAGTTGCAAAAAGGTATTCAACACCATGTTCAGCCACCAAGGCCACCATCACAACGGCCAGCGCACCGGTTGCGCCGGAAATCATGCCAGGCCGGCCGCCGAACAGCGCTGTGATCAGGCCAACCATGAATGCGGCATAGAGCGCGACCAGCGGGTGCACCCCGGCGACAAAAGCAAAAGCCACCGCCTCGGGTACCAGCGCAAGGGCCACGGTCAGGCCCGACAACAGCTCAATTCGGACCTGGCCAAAACTGCGCAAATCAGCCATCGAAGCCTGTGTGGACGTGGACCCGAAAAGGGCCTTCATCGCTTTGGTCATACTCTCCCCCAAAAAATCAAACGGCCGGAAAGAGGCTCCGGCCGATTTGCTGCGTCGCAGCATTGAAGCCGACCATAGTAAACAGAGTTGGTGACCAAGTCTGCCCCGCTGAACGCATACCCGCTATGCGCAGAGCGGGATGCTTGCAATTGTGGGACAACCGAGGGCAGCCTGCAGCCAAACTTTGCGAGGCATAGCATGACACAAACAAAAATCGGCATCATCGGCGGGTCGGGTATTTACGACATTGACGGACTGGAAGGCGCAACCTGGGTCGAGGTGGACACGCCCTGGGGGGCGCCATCGGATGCGATTCTAACCGGTACGCTGGACGGCATCGGGATGGCCTTTCTGCCGCGTCATGGGCGCGGGCATGTGCACACGCCCAGTTCAGTGCCCTATCGTGCGAATATCGATGCTTTGAAGCGGATTGGCGTGACCGATGTGGTGGCCGTATCAGCCTGCGGGTCGTTTCGCGACGAAATGGAGCCAGGCCATTTCGTGATTGTCGACCAGTTTATCGACAGAACGATTGCGCGTGAGAAAAGCTTTTTCGGACCGGGTTGTGTGGGCCATGTCAGCGTGGCGCATCCCACTTGCCCGCGTTTGAGCGATGCCTGTGAAACGGCGGCGAGGGCGGCGGGCATCAACGTACATCGTGGCGGCACATATCTGGCCATGGAAGGTCCACAGTTTTCCACGCTGGCCGAAAGCCGGATGTACCGCGAACAGTGGGGCGCGGACGTAATCGGAATGACCAATATGCCCGAGGCCAAGCTTGCCCGTGAAGCCGAGCTTTGTTATGCCTCGGTAGCGATGATCACCGATTACGACAGCTGGCATCCCGACCATGGGGAGGTTGATGTGGCCGAGATCATCGCCACGCTGATGGGCAATGCCGAAAAAGGTCGCGCGCTGGTGGCCGGGCTACCCGCCTTGCTGGGGGATGACCGGGCGCTGTGCCCGCATGCATGCGACCGGGCACTGGAAAACGCGATCCTGACTGCGCCTGACAAACGGGACCCTGACATGCTGGCCAAACTGTCAGTGGTGGCAGGCCGGGTTCTGAGATGAGCGGGAATACTGTTTGGTGCTGGGGCGGACGGGTTCATCAGCCGCTACATTGCTTTAGGGCTGCGCCAGACCGGGTGAACCGTGGTTGCCTGTGCCCGGCGGACATCGCCTTTGGCGCGCATGGCATTTGACGTGTTGCAGACCGATCTGATTGATGTAGCCACGCATGATCAGGGGGTCTGGGCGGGGCAACATTGATCGGCTTGGAGATGGCAACGTCGCCCAGGCTGAATGTTACTGGTCTGCGTTTTCCTTCATGAACCTGCGGATGAACGCCCGGATTTCGCGGGCAGCACTGGTATCCAGTTCTTTGCATAGTTCGACAAAGGCATCCCGGTCTGCCTTGTCGAGCCGCAACACTAACTGGCTGTCCTTTCTTGAGGATTTTCCGTCTTTCTTACTCACAGTCCATTCCCAGGTCTTTAATTTCTGGCTCACTTTTTGTATATACAATGCATATCTTTTGTAAATATTATTCGAATGGGAAAAATGAATAGTAAAGAGCAATGCACTTTGAACTTGCCCGTGCGATGTTGTTGTCAGACCGCACGGACTGGCGCAAACCACATCTGCAATGGGTCTGCTCTGCGCTGCACCGGCCAGTTGCCAAGCTTTGCAGTAAAAGCCACGACGACTGATCCCCGCGCCGGGTTTTCGCACCCGATGGCCCGTCAGGCTTGAAACACGGCCGCGCTTGGGCCAAACCGGGCAAGATTTTCCAAGCAGCAGGCTCAGCACATGCCAAAATCCAGTTCCGTGCGCGACTATATCCGCACCATCGTCGATTTTCCGCACGAAGGTATTCTGTTTCGCGATGTAACCACGCTGTTTGCAGACCCCCGTGGATTTCGGATGGCCATCGACCAGCTCCTGCACCCTTACGCAGGCGAACGTATCGACAAGGTAGTGGGGCTGGAGGCGCGTGGCTTCATCCTCGGCGGCGCAGTGGCCCATCAATTATCCGTCGGGTTCGTACCAATCCGCAAGAAAGGCAAGCTGCCGGGCACGACCATCAGTCAGGATTACACGCTGGAATATGGTGAGGCGATTGTCGAAATACACGATGATGCAATCTCACCCGGTGAGAAGATCCTTGTGGTGGACGATCTGCTGGCCACAGGTGGTACCTGCGCCGCGGGCATCAAGCTGATCGAACGGCTGGGGGGGGAGATTGTGTCCTGCGCTTTTGTCATCGACCTGCCGGATCTGGGTGGCCGCAAGGTTCTGGAAAACATGGGCATGGATGTGCACACGCTGTGCGAATTTGAGGGGCTATAGGATGGCTTGCGCGACCTCTGGTCGCCTGCTTAACCCGCGGACAGGACCGCACCGGGGTTCATGATCCCGTTCGGGTCCAGCGCCAGTTTGATCGCACGCATAGCGTCCAACCGCACCGGATCCCCGTACCGTTCCAGATCGCCAGGTTTCAGGCGGCCTACACCGTGTTCGGCGCTGAAAGAACCATCCATACCGGCCACCAGATCGTGCACGGCGCGATACAGCGCAGGGCGGTCGCCAACGTGTTCGTCCCGCGTGCGTCCTGCGGCAGGGAAGACGTTGAAATGAAGATTGCCATCGCCCAGATGGCCGAAGCTGTTGACCCGGAAGTCCCCCACATCCGCCACGGCGGTGCGGGCCACATTCAGAAACTCTGATACCCGGCCCAGTGGCAACGACACGTCGGTGGAAATGACCGAGCCCACGCGCCTGTTGGTTTCGGGCATATGTTCCCGGACATTCCAGAACGCAGCGCGTTGGGCTTCGGACTGGGCGATCATGCCATCCGTGACCACGCCCTGCTCTGCCGCATCTGCAAAGATCGCTTCCAGTGCGTCGGTGGGGGATTGATGCCCGGACAGGCCCAGATCACAGAGCACGGTCCAGTCTGGCAGGTCTTCGAACGGCTGCCGCAACTCTGGCATGGTTTCCCGCTGGAAACGCAGCCCCTGACCATCAATCAGCTCGAACGCGCTGACCTCTTCCCCAACGTGTTTCTGAGCGATGGCCAGCAGTCCCAACGCCGCCTCCGGTGATGGCACGATGAAATACGCCGTGCCGATGGCGGCAGGTTTGGGAGCCAGCCGCAGGGCTGCGGCGGTGATGATACCCAGCGTGCCTTCAGCCCCGATCAGCAGATTTCGCAGGTCATAGCCGGTGTTGTCTTTGCGCAGACGTGTCAGACCGTGCCAGATACGCCCGTCGGGCATAACCGCCTCCAGCCCTAGGCATTGCGCACGCGCGTTCCCATACCGCAGGACGTTCACACCGCCCGCATTGGTCGACAGGTTGCCGCCGATCCGCGCAGAGCCTTCGGCGGCAAGCGACAGGGGAAACAGGCGTCCGGCATCGTCGGCAACGGCCTGCACATCGGCCAGGATACAGCCCGCTTCGACCACCATCGCATTTTCTTCGGGATACACACCGCGAACGGCCGACATGCGTTCCAAGGTCAGAACCAGCGGCCTGGGGCCTTCGGTGATAACCTGTCCGCCGACCAGCCCCGTACCGCCGCCATACGGCACAACGGGCACGCGAGCGGCGTTGGCCTCGCGCAGCAGGACGGAAACATCCTCCACACTGCGCGGCAGGGCCAAGAGTGCAGGAACGCCTTTGAAATGGCCGCGGGGTTCTTCCAAATAACGTGGATCTGCATCGCGGATAACGTCGTCGGGCAGGAGCTGCCGCAGTTTGGCGGCAAAGGTGTTGTCAGCGGGATTCAATGTCATGGCAATTCTTTGCCCTGCGCCGGGGCCGGGCGCAAGCGGGTCATTCCAGATCCATCAGAAAGCGCGGGCGCAGCACGACGATGGTTGGCCGGTCTGGCAGGCTGCGAAGCGACACCACCAGTTCGGATCCTTCATGGCGTTCTATGGCAAAACTGTCGGACATGCCTTCCAGAAACGCCTCCAGTGCGAAACCACTGAACCAATGCATCGGAATCACGACTGAGGATTTTAGCCGCCGCAGCACGGTCATCATCTCGTTCAGCGGCAGGGTCATGCCGCCATCAACTGGGGCCATCACCACGTCCAACCGCCCGATGGCGGCGAACTGTTCGTCTGACGGTATGTGGTGCAAGTGCCCGAGATGACCGATGCAAAGCCCTTCAACCTCAAAGATAAAGATCGAATTGCCGTTCTCCTCCACCCCGCTGAATTGCGACCTTATGTCGGTCGGTACGTTGCGCACCAAAAGCTCACCCAGATCCAGGTAATGGGCGATGCCTTCTCCAAACGGCCCCCAGCCGGGCAGAACATGTTTGATGTTTGGGTCCGGAAACGGGGTCCAATGCGTGGAATGGGCATGATTCATGGTCACCACATCCGGAACCAGGTCGGCGTCACCAGCCAACCCGGTATAATCGGTCATCACATTCAACCCGCCATGGGTTTGCAGCAGGAAAGACGCATGCGCCACATAGCGTAGCCTGACTGAATACAGCGGGACTGGATCGGTCCAGGCCGCTTTGTGCAGATATTGGAGACCGGGCGCGGCATCGGCGATTGCGATACAGTGGCTGGGGCGACGATCCTGCGCCCAAGACGCGTGTACCCCGACGATCATCACGAAAAGCGTGGCCAGAATCTGTCTCATGCCTGCGAGGATAGTGCTAATTGTAGGCAAGTCACCCTGTTTGCCGGGTTCAGCACCCGCAAGCGATCAGCAGACTAACCCACTGCCGTTTTCCCACGCCGGTCCGACCGGAGCGAGGCATAAAGAACGTGAGTCCGCCAACGCCCATCAATCTGCAGATAGGACTGCGCGACACCTTCGTATTTGAACCCGCAGCTTTCCAGTAATCCGCGCGACGGTTTGTTTTCCGGCAGGCAGGCAGCTTCGAGCCGGCTGAGATCAAGGCGCGTAAAGGCGTGGTGCACAACGGCGTGTATCGCCTCGCGCATATAGCCCTGCCGCGCAAACGCTTCGCCCGTCCAGTAGCCCAGCGTCCCAGACTGCGATGGACCACGGCGGATATTGTCCAGCGTGATGGCTCCAACCAGAACATCATCCGACCTGCGGATCAGGAACAGCGGCAGGGCGGTTCCACTGGAGATGCTGCGCTGGGCCCAATACACACGGTTGGTGAAAGACTTGCGCGTCAGGTGGTCCACCGCCCAGCTGGGTTCCCATGGCATAAGGAAATCGGCGCTGTCGCGGCGCAGGGTTGTCCAGGCCCGGAAATCCGAATGCGTGGGCGGACGCAGCGAGAGGCGTTCAGTTTCCAGCTTCAGCTTGCGTTTGGCCAACAACATCAAGGCTATCTCAGGCTGCGCGCCGCTCCTGTAATTCGGACAGCGTTGGCGCGGTTTCGATTGGGCCATAAAGCGCCATTGCCGCTGGTTCGCGTTCGGCCATCTGACCCGCAAAATCACGTACATTGCCAAGCGTAACAGCATCAATGCGCGCGATGGTTTCGTCCAGTCCCGGCACCTTGTCCCAGATCTGGACCAGCCGGGCGAGCCGTTCAGCCCGGTTCGACGGGCTTTCCAACCCCATCAGCATACCAGCCTTCATCTGGGCACGGGCGCGGGCGATCTCGGCTTCAGACATGTCGTCGGCAGCACGCTTCATTTCGTCGATGGTGATCTCAGCCAGTTCACGTACCTGTTCGGCAGAGGTGCCCGCATAAATCGTTGTCATGCCGGTATCGGCATAGGCCCCGGTCTGGGCAAAGATCGTGTAGCACAGGCCGCGATGTTCCCGGACTTCCTGAAACAGGCGGCTGGACATGCTGCCACCCAAGGCGCTGGCATAGATCTGGGCGGTATAGATGCTTTCATCGCGATAGCCCGGACCTTCCAGAGCAAAGGCAAAATGCGCCTGTTCCAAAGCCTTGTTCTGCCGGGTTTCGCCACCAGTGAAGCGGGCCACTTCCGGCGTCATCCCCGGTTTGGCCTCCATGCCGCCAAAATACGTCTCAGCCAGTCGCACCAACGCATCATGGTCCACGGCTCCGGCGGCAGACAGGATCATCTGCCCGGGCCCGTAATGTTCAGCGGTAAAGCCGGACAAGTCCTTACGGGAAAACGCCTGCACCCGTTCGGACGGACCCAGAATGGTGCGGCCGAGCGGTTGGTCGCGGTAGCTTTCCGCCTGCAGCCAGTCAAAGATGATGTCGTCAGGCGTGTCCCACGCCTGTCCAATTTCTTGCAAGATTACACCGCGTTCGACCTCGATCTCGTTAGGGTCGAACACCGGGTTCAGCATGATATCGGCAATCACATCCAGCGCCAGTGGTACGTCCGTTTCCAGAACCCGCGCGTAGTAGGCCGTGACCTCGCGGCTGGTATAGGCGTTGATATAGCCTCCGACATCTTCGATGGCTTCGGCAATCTCAAGCGCGCTGCGGCGGGCCGTACCCTTGAAGGCCATATGTTCCAGAAAATGGGCAATCCCATTCTGGTCCAGCCGTTCGTGTCGTCCTCCGGCGGTCACCCAAACACCAACGGCTGCTGATTTCAGCCCTGGCATGTGTTCGGTGACGATCCGGAATCCGTTGGAAAGCGTGTCCTGTCTGACTGTCACGTGCCGATTTGCTCTATTATGTGCGTTTCAATGGTTTGCAGGTCATTGGCAATCCGGGTGACCCGTTCCGGACGTTCATACAGGTTGGACATGGCCGGGGGAAGAGGCGGATGAACACCGGTCGCCTGTTCCACCGCAGCGGGAAATTTCGCAGGATGGGCGGTGGCCAGGGTCACCATTGGCGTGCCGGGCGTGCGGTGATCTTCGGCGACCTTCACGCCAATGGCGGTATGCGGGCAAATGATCTCTCCCGTCGCGGCACGGGTGGCGGCGATCTGGGCCAGGGTCTCTTCTTCACTCACACGGCCAGAGGCATAGATTTCCTGCAGGGCTTGCAAGGCGCCCTGGCTGACTTCGAAGCCACCACCGGTTTTGAGCTCTTCCATCAAGTGGCTGACGGCGGCTGAGTCCTGATCGTACGCGAAATAGAGCGCTCGTTCGAAGTTGGAGCTGACCTGGATGTCCATCGACGGGCTGATCGAGGGATGGGTTTCACCTTTGTAATACCCCTGCCCTGTCAGACAGCGATGCAGGATATCGTTCTGGTTGGTGGCCACGACCAGTTGTTCGATGGGCAGCCCCATGCAGCGGGCGATGTAGCCTGCAAAAATGTCACCAAAATTGCCGGTGGGCACGGTGAAACTGATCTTGCGATGCGGGGTACCCAGCGCTGTGGCGGCGGTGAAGTAATACACGACCTGCGCCAGAACTCTTGCCCAGTTGATAGAGTTCACCCCGGCCAACTTCACACCATCGCGAAACTCAAAATCATTGAACATGTCTTTCAGGCGGGCCTGACAATCATCAAAGTCCCCATCCAACGCCAGAGCGCGCACGTTGCTTTCAGACGGGGTCGTCATCTGCCGGCGTTGGACTTCGCTGACCCGGCCATCGGGGAACAGGATAAACACGTCCACCGCATCAAGCCCTTTGAAGGCTTCGATGGCAGCAGACCCGGTGTCGCCACTGGTGGCGCCCACAATGGTCACCCGGTCGCCACGGCGGCTCAGCGCCTCCTGAAACAGCTGGCCGATCAGCTGCATGGCAAAATCTTTGAAGGCCAGCGTGGGACCATGGAACAGTTCCATAAGGAAATGGCCTTCGTTCAGCTGAACCAAGGGCGCGCGGGCGTCATGCTTGAACCCGGCATAGGCGCGGTCGATGATTGCGCGGAAGGTGGCATCGTCGAAACTATCACCCACAAACGGACGCATCACGCGATAGGCTATCTCCTCATACGGCAGGTTGGCCATTGCCGCGATATCATCCACCGAAAAACTCGGGATCGTTTCCGGGACATAGAGGCCACCATCCCGTGCAAGCCCGGTTAGCATCGCCTCTTCGAAGGTCAGTTCGGGTGCTTGTCCGCGTGTGGACACGTAACGCATTTGGTCAGCCTTTATCTTTGGCGCGGCCGCGCCGCAGGAAGAAACCGGTCATCGCCGCCCAGATCAGGGCAAGGGAAAACCATGTGATTGCATATTGCAGGTGATCGTTTGGAATCCCTGCGGTGTCCACAGGTAAAGGCGCCACATTCGGGTCGGTTTTGGACTTCGCGATCAGAAGAAAAGGCTCCGTGCCCAGCGCCGCAGCCATTTTCGGCACGTCGCGGGCAAACCAGATGTTGTTCGACTGGTCCGGCTCGGGCGTGAAACTGTCCACCTCCTGCGGCCAATGCAAGTTACCGACAACCTCGGTTGCGCCGGTCGCACGTTCACCAGCCTTGTCGGTATCCGGGACAAAGCCCCGGTCCAGTAGGATAGTCCGCCCATCTGTGGTGATGAACGGCGCGATGATCCGGTAGCCCGCACCGACCCGTTTGACCGACACCAGCACGTGCAGTTCATCGGTCCCGATGTTTCCACTGGTCTGCACTGGCAGATAGCGGTCGCGATCCGGGTCCGGTTTTGCGGGCAGGTCAACCGGTGCATCAGCAATCCGTGATTCGATATCAGCCAGAACGCCCTGTTTCCACGCCAGTCGCTGGACCTGCCAGGTGCCCAGAGCCAGCAGAATACCAGTGCCTGTGACACCAAAAATAAGTAGGAAGAGAAGCCGTTTCATACCCGTCCAGTGCAAAGAAAAGGCGCGCGAGTTGTCCCGCGCGCCCGGTATCTGTCATAGAGCAGGTCCTTCCCCAATGCCCCACTTAGTGGACCGGTGCGCCCCAGAGGTAAACAACGAAGAACAGGAACAGCCAGACAACGTCCACAAAGTGCCAGTACCAGGCAGCGGCTTCGAACCCGACATGCTTTTCTTCGGTGAACGCGCCCTTGGTGGCACGTAGCAGGCAGACCAGCAGGAAGATTGTCCCAATGACCACGTGCATGCCGTGAAAGCCAGTGGCCATGAAGAAGTTGGAATAATACTGGTCACCACCAAATTCCCAGCCTTCATGCGCCAGCAGTTCGTAATATTCGTAGCCCTGCAGGAGGGTAAAGAACGCGCCAAGGATAATACCAATCGTCAGGCCCTGCACCAGATCCTTGCGGACGTTGCCGTGTACCAGCGCGTGGTGCGCCCAGGTCACAGCACAACCAGAAAGCAGCAGCACCAGCGTGTTGATCAGAGGCAGGTGGAAGGCGTTAACAGCATGGATATAGGGGGCTTCGTATTCCGTGCCCGTATAGGTCGCCATCGGGTACATTGTGTGTTTGATGAAGGACCAGAACCAAGCCGAGAAGAACATAACTTCCGACGTGATGAACAGGATGAAACCATAGCGCAGACCAATCCGGACTACCGGTGTGTGGTCTCCCACATTGCTTTCGACCACTACTTCCGCCCACCAGGCATACATGGTGTAGAGAACGCCGACAAAGCCGATCCAGAACAGCCATGCCGTCATGTCATGCATCCAAAGGACTGCACCAAGCAGCATAACAAACGCGGCCACCGAGCCGACAAACGGCCAGATAGAGGGGTTTAGAATGTGGTAGTCGTGATTTTTTGCGTGTGCCATCGAGTGTCCCTCAAGAAACGCGTTTAGTTCAGGTTATTGGACCCTGCCTCGGTTGTGAGGGATGCGTAGCCCTCGGGCAAGTCAATTTCGTGGAATGTGTACGACAAGGTGACCGTATGCAGGAATTTCCCTTCGCTGTCGTCCACAATTTCGGGATCGACATAAAAGGTCACGGGCATCTGGACCCTTTCACCGGGGGCCAGGACCTGTTCTTCAAAGCAGAAGCACTGGATCTTGGTAAAGAATGATCCGGCGGCATAGGGCGCCACGTTGTAGCTGGCCGATCCCGCAACTGGGCGATCGGTTGGATTGTATGCCTCATAGAACGCCAGCCCGGTTTCCCCGATTCGAATTTCCATTTCATGTTCGACCGGCTTGAATTCCCACGGCATGCCACGTTCCAGCGACCCGTCGAACCGGACGCGGATGGTTTGCTCGAGAACGGAATCGCTGCCAGTCTCCGAGGTACTGGTGTAACCACCATAGCCTGTCACGCGGCAGAAAAGGTCATACAGCGGGATCGCCGCCCAGCCCATTGCGCCCATGAACACAACAACGCCTACCAGTTTGATCACGGTCTTGTGCTGGGCATGCAACGCCATCATTCAGTCTCCTGCGTCGCACGCGGCGGCTCGAAATCACCGCTGGTGACTTTTGCGACGGTCAGGCCAAAAACGACCGCGATGAAACCCGTCAGCACTAGGGCCAGACCGACGTTACGTCCAAAGCGGCGCTGGTGCAATTCATGCGTAACTTTGAGGCTCATGCCCAGCCTCCCAGCCCATAAGGCTTCAGAACGGCCTCCATCAAGATGGCTGCGAAATGCAGGGCGAGATAAAAGAGGGATAAGCGGAAGAAGCGCCGTTCGACCGCGTAATTGTCCAGTTCGGCCGCGGCTTCGTCGCGGCCCCAGATGCGCCATGCACCGAGCAGAAACATTACGTTCAAAACAACGGATACCGCCAAGTATACCGGCCCACCGATCGTGGTAAAGGCCGTGCCAAGTGCCAGCGCAGCCAACAGGGCGGTGTAAACGAAAATGTGCCGCCGGGTCGCGGGACGACCGTGGGTGACGGTCAACATCGGCAAACCGGCATCGTCGTAGTCCGAACGCATAAACAGAGCCAGCGCCCAGAAGTGCGGGGGCGTCCACATGAACACCAGCGCGAACATCAGCCACGGCTCCACGGACATGGACCCAGTGGCCGCCAGCCAGCCAATGACCGGCGGGAATGCCCCGGCCGCGCCACCGATCACGATATTCTGCGGCGTCGAGCGCTTGAGCCACATTGAATAGATCACGACATAAAAAAATATGGTGAAGGCCAGCATCGCACCAGCCACCAGGTTGGTGGCCAACACCAGCATAACCACCGACATGACCGAAAGCGTCAGACCAAGGCCCAGCGCTTCGCTTTCTTGCACCTTCCCGGCCGGGATCGGGCGGCCCTTGGTGCGTTTCATGACCCGATCAATATCCGCGTCCCACCACATGTTCAGGGCACCAGATGCACCGCCCCCTATTGCAATGAACAGGATAGCAGCAAAGCCGATCATCGGATGAACGGGTGCAGGCGCCGCCAGCAGGCCTACCATCGCCGTGAACACCACCAAGGTCATCACGCGCGGCTTGAGAAGCGCAAAATAATCACCGAACCCGGCTTCGCCGGTCTGAGACGTCGTGTTGATGGTTGCGTCGCTCATCGCTTGCTCCGCCGTGATGTGCGTCAACGCGCTCTGAGGATGCAACCCACAGAGCGCGCTTCGGCGCACCATTCCGTACCTAGTTTACCGCCGCGACTTCCACAGTGCGCGGGGTTCCGGCATATTCTTCGAGCGCGCCGTCAAGCCAATTTGCATATTCGGCTTCGCTCACGACCTTGACGGTGATCGGCATATACGCGTGGTCCTTGCCGCACAGTTCAGAACACTGACCGAAGTAAATGCCTTCCTTTTCAGCCTTGAACCATAGTTCTGCAAGCCGGCCCGGGACAGCGTCCTGTTTCACGCCGAAGGCGGGAATGGTCCAGGAGTGGATCACGTCTGCGCCGGTGACCTGCATTACGATGGTCTTGCCTACCGGAACAACAACGGCAGTGTCGGTGGCCAACAGATATTCATCTTCGGAATAGCCATTGTCAGACAGATCTTCCTTGGCCAGCAGGAAACTGTCGAACGCGAATTCATGATCCACGTATTCGTAGCCCCAGTACCATTGATAGCCGGTGACCTTGATCACGATGTCCCCTTCCGGGATTTCCTGCTGCTTGAACAGGAGCGGCAAGGAAAATGCACCGATGAACACCAAGATCACAACGGGAACAACCGTCCACGCCACTTCCACTGGAGTGTTATGTGTAAATGATGCCGGATTCGGATTGCTGCGGCGGTTGTAGCGCACAACTACAATCGCCAAGAGCAGCACCACAAACAGGCAGATGATTGCCATCACCACGTTCAGCATACCGTCAAGCCAGTGAATATCGCTGGCCAGTTCGGTCGCCGCGGGTTGGAACCCAGTGCCACGCGGAATCGGTTTGCCCACCGACTCCAGTGCGTTCTGGGCCAGTGCGGGAACTGTCGTGAGGGCTGTAAGAAGCCCTGCGAGCGAGAATACCTTGTTCATATCACGTCCTGATCGTTTTGATCGCCAGTGTTGCGGACAAACGGAGAATGCCGTCAGCCCATTGTCTTTGCGGACGTTAGAAATCATATTCCTGCAGTCAGATAAAGCCACATGCTTGCGTCAAACGGACGCTTTTGCAGCAGTGCCCCCCGATTGGAGCAGTTCTCGATGTCCGCCGACCCCTTTTACCCCTTCGAAACGACGCTTCCAGCAGATGAGGCGCAACAGGTACTTTCAACCACTTTGGCCGGGGCTGATGATGGTGAATTGTTTGTAGAACGCCGGAAATCCGAAGCCCTGCTGTTCGACGACGGCCGACTCAAAAACGCGAGCTATGATGCCTCCGAAGGGTTCGGGCTGCGCGCCGTGCGCGACGATGTGACCGGATATGCGCATTCCACTGAACTGACGATGGCGTCGCTGCGCCGGGCCGCAGATACCGCGCGACTGGCGGTTGGCGACGGAGGCGGAACGCAGGCCGATGGACCTGCATACACCAACCGACGGCTGTATTCGGACGATGACCCGATTCTCGGCCAGCCATTTCCGGTGAAGATTGAAACCCTGAAGGAAATTGACGCGTATGCACGCGATCTGGACCCAAGGGTTGTTCAGGTCACCGCATCGATCGCGGCTTCGATGCAGGAGGTCTCGATTCTCAGACCCGATGGGACACTGGTCACTGACTCCCGACCAATGACCCGGCTCAATATCTCCGTCATCGTGGAACAGGACGGACGCCGGGAAACGGGCAGCGTCGGCGGCGGCGGCCGGATCGGGCTTGACGGGTTGATCGACCCCGCAAACTGGCAGGACAAGGTCAAGGAAGCGTTCCGCATCGCGCTGGTCAATCTCGAGGCAGAGCCTGCACCAGCCGGTGTCATGGACGTGGTTCTGGGACCCGGATGGCCCGGCATCCTGCTGCACGAAGCTATAGGCCACGGGTTGGAAGGGGATTTCAACCGCAAGGGCACCTCGGCCTTCGCTGGTCTTTTGGGCCAGCAGGTCGCCGCCAAGGGCGTCACCGTTCTGGATGACGGCACGATCCCCGACCGGCGCGGATCGATCACGGTAGACGACGAAGGCACGCCATCGGGCAAGAACACGCTGATCGAGGACGGCATTCTGGTGGGCTACATGCAGGACCGGCTGAACGCCCGGCTGATGGGGGTTGCCCCAACGGGCAACGGGCGGCGTCAAAGCTACGCCCATGCGCCGATGCCGCGGATGACCAATACCTACATGCTGGGCGGCACCGCCAACCCCGCGGATCTCGTGGCAGATGTGGCAGACGGAATATGGGCCGTGGGCTTTGGCGGCGGACAGGTCGATATCACCAACGGCAAGTTCGTGTTCAGCTGTACCGAGGCCTACCGTGTGAAGAACGGCAAGGTCGGGGCCCCGGTGAAGGGCGCAACACTGATTGGCGATGGCCCCACCGCGCTGCAGCACATTCGCGGGCTGGGCGATGACATGGCGCTGGATCCCGGCATGGGCAATTGCGGTAAGGCCGGGCAATGGGTGCCCGTGGGCGTTGGCCAACCGTCGACATTGATAGGTGGCCTGACGATGGGCGGGTCTGCAGCCTAGGAACCGGAATTTGTCGCCTTGGGCAGAGGATGCGCCCGCAACTTTGAAAGTTTCTGGATCAATTTTTTTCTAACAAATCGGCGGTGCCCTCAATATGAATAGGACACCCAGAAACCCGCCCTATCGCGGCTCCAGCCGGGCGCGGCGCACCAAGACCGCCAGCCCCAGCCAGACCAGCACACCGCCCAGCGCATAACCCGAAAGAACAAGCCGGATTTCGGCCTGAGTCATTGTGGACTGCGCGGCCACCATCAGCGTGGTTGTCCAGAGTGATCCGGCAAACGCCAGCCGACCGGCAAGGCTCTTGATCGACAGAAAGGTCGCGCGGCTTTCATCCTCCAGATCAAGCTGCGCACGGGCGAGGATGAATGGCCGGGATAGCGAATCGGGGATCATGCGTGTCAGCAGTAGACCGATCGCGGCGACATGCCCGATCCAGGCCAATCCCGCGATCAGCCCGATTTGCAGCGCAAGGGCAAAAAGCAGGGTGGGCGCCAGCCCAAATCCGCGCCGGAGACGCACCGCTCCCCAGGATGCGGCTACCGACAAAACCATCATGGTCGCCGCGACCAGCCCGCTGATCAGGGGCGCTTCGGACTGCAGTCCGACCCGTTCCAGCGTCAGCAGGATAAAGGGCTGACCGAACACGTAAGGCACATGGCTGGCAACATACATGGCCACGCTCAAAGCTCCCAACCAAAGCAAAACCGGTTTGCAGAATGCCCGCTTCAGCGACCTGAACAGCGCGATTTCCCCTTGCTCGGTTGGTACGGTTCCGCGGCGCATGTCCTGGAACAGATATGTCACGCACAACAACGCACTTCCGGCCCCGATACTGGCCACAAATGGCAGCCGGTCCCAAAGCAAGGCCAGCGCACCGCCGGATGCCGCAGACAATGCCAGGGCGACAAAGCCGAACCGCCAGGCGCGCATTTCCTGAGCCTCGACCTCCGCACTTCGGTTGTCCGCCTTGAGTGATTCGAACAACACGGCGCTGTCGGTCCCGGAGGCAAAGCTGGTCGCAGCCCCCAGCAGGATCTGGCCCAGCGCGAAAACGGCCAGCCCGGAACCCATGGAAAACAGAATGGCCGCCAGAAGCGTGGCTGTGGCGGACAGAATCAAGGTGGATCGGCGGCCCAGCCGGTCCGACATGTAGCCCGAAGGCACCTCCAGCACCGTCGTGGCGACATCATAGATTGCATACAGCAGAATGGCTTCTGCTGCGGACAGGTGATTCTGGAAAAACAGAAACCAAGTGGCCTGCCAGAACAGCAAGTTTCGCAGGAAACTGTACCAGGGATATAGCCGCACATTTCGCCGCGCAGCGGCTTGAACCTGCGGGTAGGAATTGGACATGGGCAGTCGCGACACCTGTGATTTTTGTCAGTCAAACCCGCTTGGTGTGCCGGATTCCAGAAAAATCGCGCTAATTTTGAATCGATTCATCGCCTGTTAACTCCCTCGGGCCTAAATCGGCCGAGCAGTATGGCGGACCAACCGATGACCGAGACCCAAGTTTCTTCCACTCACCCCCCACTCCCACCCACCACGGAAGAAGACCGGTTTGGTTGGCTCCGCCTGCTGCGCTCCCGTAGGGTTGGTGTTTCTACCTTTCACCGGCTTCTGGCGGAACATGGCACAGCGCAAAATGCGCTGGCCGCACTGCCCGATGTGGCACGTGCCGCCGGTGTCAAGGACTACGAAGTATGTCCGCCCGGCGTGATCGAAGCTGAACTCAAGGCTGCAAAGGCCGCCAAAGCGCGGCTTTTGTGCCTTGGCTCGGCTGACTACCCGACTGACCTGCAGGATATTTCCGACGCGCCCCCGATGCTGTGGGCAACAGGAAATACCAACCTGCTGTTGCGCCGGAAGGTAGCGATGGTCGGGGCGCGCAATTCATCATCGCTGGGGACTCGGATGGCGCGGTCACTGGCCAAGGGGCTGGGGGATGCAGGCATTACCGTGGTGTCCGGCCTTGCGCGCGGCATTGATACCGCCGCACACATGGCGTCGCTGCCCACGGGCACCATTGCCGTGATGGCAGGCGGGGTGGACGTAATCTACCCTGCTGAAAACAGTACGCTGGCGGGTGAAATTCGTGAAACTGGGTTGATCCTCTCCGAACGCCCGATGGGGTTAAACCCGCATTCGCGCGACTTTCCCCGCAGGAACCGCATCATCTCCGGCCTGTCACAAGCCGTTGTCGTGGTGGAGGCCGCCGCGAAATCCGGCAGTCTCATCACGGCGCGGGACGCTGTCGATCAGGGGAGAGAAGTCATGACAGTGCCAGGCCACCCGTTCGATGCGCGGGCGTAGGGTTGCAACATGCTGATCCGTGATGGCGCAGTTCTGGTGCGCGGGCCTGATGATGTGCTGGCGGGCATGCCGGCGATCATCGATGTGTCGGAACCCGTTGCACCGCTCGCCCAGCCGACGCTGGATCACATGGACATCCCCCAGCTGCCAGAGCGGCGTAGCCTACGAGAAACCGCGCAATTGCACCAACAGATTCTGAACCAGCTGGGCCCATCACCTATAGCCGAAGACCAGCTGATCCGCGATCTATCCGCCCAACCCAGTGACATCGGTCCGGTATCGGTGGATCTGGAGCTGGAAGGACAGATCCGGCGCCAGCCGGGTGGGTTGCTGGCGCGGGTGGTGTAACCCTCGGGCGCAGGTCTGTGACCGCGGCACGCGTCCTGGCACGCCTCTGGTATGTCACCACGCCAAACCTCGCAGATTGGAGCCCAGATGGGCCACATATCGGTTTTCCCGATGGCCTAGTGCACCGAGACGCAGGTGCCCGCCAACTTTCGGAACAGCGCCTGCATAGATACGCTATCCATAAAGGACGGGCCCAGTTCCCCCGGCAGGCGCCGGGGGTCGTGCGCAGGTCGATATTCGAGCCGCCTGGACGTTACGGTGCTACTGCGGCACCAGTCAGATCGCCGTGTACCCAAAAATCGAACACGACAAATAGCACCGGCATACCCAGCGTTCATTCCGCATGCGGACAAATTGCGTCCATAAAATCATTGTGGGTCTTGGCGCCCGGCACGAACATTTCCTACGCCCATCGTAACACAGGCATCGGGACTGGCGCGGCCAGAGACACCGCTCTTGCAAGAACCAACAGGTTGCGCATGGCACTTACCAATCGGACCTGTTGAATTGCTGTCAAATTGCCGGACTCCAAACCGGATTGACAATCCGCACTTGCACACCACATGTTCCCCCGCCATAGAACGCGCCGTTCATTAGATAAGAGGTTTTGAGCTAAATGCCTGTCGTCGTTGTCGAATCCCCGGCCAAAGCCAAGACCATCAATAAATATCTCGGCCCCAATTACACCGTGCTGGCCTCTTATGGCCACGTGCGTGACCTTCCGCCCAAGGACGGATCGGTCGACACTGAACACGGGTTCGACATGAAATGGGAGGTTGGCGCGGACAGCCGCAAACATGTCAAAGCCATCGCCGATGCACTGGCCGAAGACGGTGAACTGATCCTCGCAACTGACCCCGACCGCGAAGGTGAAGCGATCTCCTGGCATCTTCAGGAGGCGCTGACCAAGCGTCGGTCGATCAAGAAAACCACTCCTGTCAGCCGCGTGACATTCAACGCCATCACCCGCGATGCGGTGACCGAAGCGATGAAGAACCCGCGCGATGTAGATACCGCGCTTGTCGAAGCTTACCTAGCGCGCCGTGCACTGGACTATCTGGTGGGTTTCAACCTTTCGCCTGTCCTGTGGCGAAAATTGCCGGGCGCGCGAAGTGCAGGCCGGGTCCAATCGGTTTGCCTGCGCCTCATCGTCGAACGCGAGATGGAGATCGAAGCGTTCAATCCGCGCGAATACTGGTCGATCAAGGCGCTTTTGCGTACGCCGCGGGGCCAGGAATACGAAGCGCGCCTGACCGTGCTGGCCGGCAAAAAGCTGGACCGCTACGACATCGAAAACGAAACCCAAGCCGAAATAGCGGTGCAGGCGATCACCTCCCGAGATCTGGCGGTCAAATCGGTCGAAGCGAAACCTGCCAACCGGAACCCAGCCGCGCCGTTCATGACGTCGACACTTCAGCAGGAAGCCAGCCGCAAATTCGGCATGGGCGCACGCCAGACGATGAGCGCAGCGCAGCGACTGTATGAAGCCGGGCACATCACCTACATGAGGACCGACGGGATAGATATGGCCCCCGAAGCGGTTGAGGATGCGCGCGTTGCCATCGCGGCGCGGTATGGAAAGGATTACGTCCCCTCCAGCCCCCGCGTTTACAAGAATAAGGCAAAAAATGCGCAGGAAGCGCATGAGTGTATCCGCCCCACCAACATGTCGGCGGATACGGACAGCCTGAACCTGAAAGATGCCGACCAGAACAAGCTATATGACCTAATCTGGAAACGCACCCTTGCCTGCCAGATGGAAGCCGCGCGGCTGGAACGCACTACGGTGGATGTAACCAGCGCCGATGGCCAGATAGAACTGCGCGCCACCGGTCAGGTCGTTTTGTTCGATGGGTTCCTCCGCATATACGAGGAAGGCCGTGATGACGCGGTTGTGGATGACGACGACAAGCGCCTGCCACAGATCATGCAGGGCGATCCGGCCGACAAGCGGTCAATCACGCCCGAGCAGCATTTCACACAGCCGCCGCCGCGCTATACCGAAGCGACGCTGGTCAAGAAGATGGAAGAGCTAGGCATCGGTCGCCCGTCCACCTATGCCAGTATCGTCACCACGATTCAGGACCGGGAATATGTCCGCAAGGAACAGAACCGGCTGATCCCGGAAGACAAAGGGCGCATTGTCACCGTCTTCCTGCTGAACTTCTTTCGCAAATATGTTGGCTACGAATTTACCGCAAACCTCGAAGAAGAGCTGGACACGATCAGCGCGGGCGCACTGGACTACAAGGATGTGCTGGGCCGGTTCTGGCGCGATTTTTCATCGTCGATTGCGGAAACCTCCGATTTGCGGATAGCCGAGGTGCTGGATGTCCTAGATGATGCTCTGTCGGATCAGCTTTATCCCCCGCGCGAAGACGGGTCCGATCCGCGCATCTGTCCAAAATGTGGGGCTGGGAAACTGCACCTCAAGACGTCTCGCACGGGCGGCTTCGTGGGCTGCGGGAACTACCCGGAATGCACTTATACTCGCCCGATCGCCGGTGAGGGCGCGGACGGGGATGAACGGGTGTTGGGCGAAGACGCCGGGGATGAGATCTGGCTGAAATCCGGTCGTTTTGGGCCATATGTGCAACGCGGCGAACCCACACCGGAAAACAAGAAACCCCCGCGCGCCTCCCTGCCACGTGGCTGGGATAAGGATGCGATGGACCTAGAAAAGGCGCTGACGCTGCTCAGCCTGCCGCGTATGATCGGTACGCATCCGGAAGGGGGCGACATCAGCTCCAACTTTGGGCGGTTCGGGCCATACATAATGCACAAGGGCCCAGCAGATGCGAAACCCGTTTACGTCAATCTTAAGGACCCGAACGACGTGTTCGAGATCGGCATGAACCGCGCGGTGGAGATGCTGGCAGAAAAACGTGCCAATCCTGGCCGCGGGCGCGGGGCGGCGGCCAAGCCGTTGCGGGAATTGGGCCCGCACCCGGATGACGGCGAACCGGTCAACGTCATGGAAGGCCGCTATGGCCCCTACATAAAATGGGGCAAAGTGAACGCCACGCTGACCAAAGAAACCGAACCAGGATCCGTCACGATGGAAAAGGCACTGGCGCTGGTAGCCGAGAAAGCCGCCAAAAAAGGCACGCGCAAAAAGGCCGCACCGAAAAAGGCAACAGCGAAGAAAACCGCTGCCAAGAAAAAGGCGTCCTGAACCACGCCCTTTTCCTCTTGCCCGAAATATCCCGGGGGTGTGGGGGCTGGCCCCCAACCTCGCTATCCTAACGGCAGCCCCCCACATTGACTCCGCAGCAACGCGGCGTAAAACCCGTTCGCAGATCCGAACCGGAGGACCATCTATGAAAAAAGTCTATGCCAGCGCCGCTGAGGCCCTGGAAGGCGTGTTGAAAGACGACATGCTGATCGCAGCCGGCGGCTTTGGCCTGTGCGGGATTCCAGAACTGCTTTTGCAAGCGATCAAGGAAAGTGGGGTCAAGAACCTGACCTTTGCGTCCAACAATGCTGGCGTTGACGATTTCGGTATCGGGATCTTGTTGCAGACCAAGCAGGTCAGCAAGATGATCTCCTCTTATGTTGGGGAAAACGCGGAATTCATGCGCCAATACCTGTCGGGTGAGCTGGAACTGGAATTCAACCCTCAGGGCACGCTGGCCGAACGCATGCGCGCCGGTGGCTGCGGTATCCCAGGGTTTTACACCAAGACCGGCGTGGGCACGGTGATTGCCGAGGGCAAGGAACACAAGGAATTTGGCGGGGAAACCTATATCCTCGAAGAAGGCATCTTTGCTGACCTGTCTATCGTGAAAGCTTGGAAAGCCGATGACACCGGTAACCTCGTGTTCCGCAAGACCGCACGCAACTTCAACCCGCCTGCCGCCATGTGCGGCAAGATCTGCGTGGCCGAGGTCGAAGAGATCGTGCCGCGCGGCAGCCTGGACCCAGACAGCATCCACTTGCCGGGCATCTACGTGCACCGCCTGATCCAGGGTGAGCACGAAAAACGCATTGAACAACGCACCACACGCAAGCGGGAGGAAGCCTGATGCCCTGGGATCGCAATCAGATGGCCGCGCGCGCGGCGGAAGAACTGGAAGACGGCATGTATGTGAACCTCGGCATCGGAATCCCGACGCTCGTGGCGAACTATGTGGGCGACAAGGACATCACCCTACAGTCCGAAAACGGCATGCTGGGCATGGGCCCGTTCCCGTATGAGGGTGACGAAGACCCGGACCTGATCAACGCAGGCAAACAGACCGTCACCGAACTGGGCCGTACGTCTTACTTCGACAGCGCCACCAGCTTTGGTATGATCCGTGGTGGCAAGATCGCAGCAGCGATTCTTGGTGCGATGGAAGTCGCGCAAAACGGGGATCTCGCCAACTGGATGATCCCCGGCAAGCTCGTCAAAGGCATGGGCGGTGCGATGGATCTGGTCGCCGGTGTGGGCCGCGTGGTTGTCGTGATGGACCACCAGAACAAGCATGGCGACTCTAAGGTTCTGAAGGAATGCACGCTGCCGCTGACTGGCGCGGGCGTTGTCGACCGGATCATTACCAATCTAGGTGTTCTAGATGTTACCCCGGACGGGCTGAAGATCGTTCAACTGGCTGACGGCGTCAGCGAAGAGGACATGCGCGCCGCGACCGAGGCCACCATCGTGTGAGACAAATGACGGAACCGTTACAGGGTCCAGGCGTCAATTCATTGCTGCGAAGACACAGCCGTCCGAGATCAACTCGGGCGGCGTTTTACATAAGCCTCTTGCGACCTGGAACGCGGATAGGACTTTGGGCACATAATCCCGCGTTTCCGCATAGGGTGGCACGCCCCCGTGGCTGCGCACGGAGCCTTCACCCGCGTTGTACCCGGCCAGAACCAGAATTGGGTCGTTTTCGAATTCTTTCATCAGCCAGTTCAGGTACTGCACGCCCCCTGCGATATTTTCGCCCGGCGACAGGGCATCTTCCACGCCGAACCGGTCAGCCGTATTGGGCATCAATTGCATCAGCCCCTGCGCCCCTGCCCCGCTGACGGCATCCGGACGACCAGAGGATTCCACCGCAATCACCGCCAGCACCAATGCTGGCGAAACCTGCGTTCCCACGGTCGAGGTGAGAATCGGGATGCCGTTTTCCATCGCGATGTTTTGCAAATCCTGTAACCGAGGCGCAGCGACATTGCCCTTGGTGGCCAAAGTTTGCAGAGCGACGTCCAGACGACCGGGTCTGCTGCTGGTCAGCTCGGGTGAAATGGTATCCCAGAACCATTTATAGCGCCCCGGAGACGCCGGTTTGCCTGTTGCGCCTTCTTCCTTGGCAGCCGCGACCGGTGCTGGTTTCTGCGCCTCTGGGTCGATTTGGACGTTGATGCGGTTGGTGCTGCCGGGCTTTGGTGGCCTCACGCGTTTGGCGCTGAATTCAGGAAACGGTTTGGGTCCTGCCTCTGCCCAAGGCGCACACAGGGCTGCCAATACCCCCAAGGTCGCGAAGATCCGCGTTCTCATCTGCATGCCTCTTAGCTATTTTTTACTTCTGTCGCGCAAATCGGCCCTCAAAACCAGTTTTTCCGGTCGATTTCGCCACAAATTGGCTCAATTTTGTGGGAAATTCAGCAATTTCGCCACAGGACATCCAGCGAGATTAGATTTTTAATATAACAAATTCAGGTTGTTACGAAATTTTCTCGTAAAAAGTGAAATTTTGTGCGAATTTCCCTTTTCCCGCCTAATTTCTGCCACGGGGCTCAGGATATTTACGACCAACCGCGGCGGACATGAGCCAACAGAGAGAGACGGCTCAGACATACGAACGACGAGGTTGTTACGAAGCTTAGAGATCCTTTGGAGGGACATACAATGATCAAGTTCATCAAGAATTTCCGTAAAGACGAAGATGGCGCAGTGACCGTTGACTGGGTTGTGCTGACCGCAGCTGTTGTTGCTCTGGCCGGCGCCGCATACGGCTCCATCCAGTCCGGCTCTTCGGACCTGACCAGCTCGACCGGCGACTTCATCAGCGGCAAGGCACATTCCTAAGCCCTGACCAAAAGTTCGGTTAAGTGACGATAGGGGCCACGCCCGGAAGGGCGTGGCTCTTTGCCTCCAAATTTCTGCTCTGCGGGGTGCTGCTTATGTTTCGATTGATAAAATTATATATGCGTGACGAGCGCGGAGCAGTCACAGTTGACTGGGTCGTTTTGACGGCTGCTGTTGCCGGATTAACCGTGATGATTGCCACGGCCATTCAAGATGAAGCGGTGGCAGGAAGCGAAAGCATTTCTTCCTACATGACCGGCTACACGTTCGACTGACTTTGCTTCCACTTCGCATTCTGCAGCCCAAGCGCCGTCATGCGGTCTGATACTTTCCCTGTTTTGGACACAATGCATGTCTATTCAATGTCCAATATCTGGGTAAGCGCTTTGCTCTGAGCTCAAGGCGTGCCCGAACAATATAAGGTGAAAAGATGCGTGCAGTATTCGGTCTGGTCCTGGTTGTCGGCATCGCCCTCGCGGGCGGCGCGGTCATGATGGCCAAGAACTATATCTCAGAATATCAGGAAGAACTGGCCAACGAACGTGCGGCCCGAGATGCGATCGTGGCGACTGTTGACGTCTTTGTTGCCGATCGTCCACTCCGTTACGGAGAATCGCTGGCAGAAAACGCGGTGCGCGTCGTGAAATGGCCGGAGAATGCGATTCCCGAAGGCGCATTCGTAAAGGCAGAAGACCTTTTCCCGGCCAATACGGACGACAAGCGTTATGTCTTGCGGGCAATGGAAAAGGACGAAGCCATCCTGGCCGTAAAGGTCACCGAACCCGGAAAGGACGCAGGCATCACGTCACGTCTGGAACGTGGCATGCGGGCCTTTGCAATCCGGGTTGACGTATCGTCGGGCGTGTCCGGCTTCCTGCGACCGGGTGATCGCGTGGACGTCTATTGGACCGGTAACACCGGCGATGCGATGGAAGGATCCCGCGGTGAGGTGACCCGTCTGATCGAAGCCGGCGTGCAGCTTATCGCTGTGGACCAGAAGGCCGGTGGCGACCTGGAGGGTACGGTTATCGCTCGCACGGTGACCGTTTCGGCAACACCACAGCAAGTAGCGGCACTGGCCCAGGCGCAAACCACTGGGCGGCTTTCTCTGGCGCTGGTCGGGGCAGAGGATGACACGATCGCGGCAGCTATCGAGGTGGACCAACGCAAGCTGCTGGGTCTTGGCGAAGTCGAACAGGCACCAGAAAAGGTGGAAAAGAAGGTCTGCACAATCCGTAGCCGCCGCGGGGCCGAAGTTTTCGATATCCCAATCCCCTGCAACAACTAAGCTGCAAATTCTGACAACATCGAAACTGCCCGTGCCCAATGCACGGGCGGTTTTGCATTTTGCTGTGACTTATCCACATCAAGATCGCAGCACAAAACCCGGAAACTTGCAAAAAATCCGCTTCTGGCGCAGAGTGACGCAAGGTACGGGCACCAAGACCCGGCTAAGAGGCGTGATCGAGAGGCAGGTCACATGACATTCAGACTACGTATGGGAGCCGCCCTGCTGGGGTTGGCTCTTGCAGTTTCCCCGATGGCCAAAACCGTTTTGGCCAACAACCTGAAGATCGTGAAAAAGGGCACGGCGGCTTCGCTGGATGTCCCTATGAACCGGGCTGTTGTTGTCGAAAGCGACGTACCATTCGCCGAGCTCAGTATCGCCAATCCCGGTATTGCAGATATTTCTTCGCTGTCTGACCGGACGATCTACGTACTCGGGAAATCCCCCGGCCTGACCACGCTGACACTGCTGGATGACAGTGGGCGTCTGATCACCAACGTGGACGTTCGTGTTGCGGCGGACGTCACCGAATTCAAGGAACGCCTGCGCCAGATACTCCCGGGTGAAAAGATCGAAGTGCGCACCGCAAATGACGGCATCGTGCTGTCGGGAACAGTGTCCAGTTCCCAACGTTTGCAGCGCGCACTGGACCTAGCAGAGCGTTACGCGCCAGAGCGCGTGTCAAACCTGATGACCGTGGGCGGTGTCCACCAGGTGATGCTGAAGGTGCGCTTTGCAGAAATGCAACGGAGCGTGTCGAAATCACTCAGTTCCTCCTGGGGGTTCAACGGTGGGACCAGCACCGGGTTGAACGGCGGCACAGGCAGCCTGAACAACCAGGTCTCACTAAGCAATGCTCTGGCTGGCAATATTCCGGTGACCAACAGTAACACCGGTGCTGTCCTGTTCGGGTTTAATGTCGGGTCAGTGCAGGTGGGTCTGTTGATCGAAGCACTGGAACAAAAAGGCGTGGTGCGCACGCTGGCGGAACCGAACCTGACGGCACTTTCCGGGCAGGAAGCGAAATTCCTGGCCGGGGGTGAATACCCGGTGCCTGTTGCACAGGACAACCAGACCATCACGGTGGAGTTCAAACCCTTCGGGATTGAGCTGAACTTCATTCCCCGCGTGGTAGACAAGGACATCATTAACTTAGAGCTGACGGCGGCTGTATCGGCTATCGACACGTCAAATGGCATTAATATCAACGGCTTCCAGATTGACGCATTTTCCCGTCGAGAAACCTCGACAACCGTCGAAATGCGCGACGGCGAAAGTTTTGCCATTGCCGGCCTGATCGAAGACGAATTCCTCGACAATGCCGACCAGATGCCCTGGCTGGGCGATGTGCCCGTTTTGGGCGCGCTGTTCCGCAGCGCCAGCTACCAGCGCAGCCAGACCGAGCTGGTGATCATCATCACCGCACATCTGGTGACCCCGACCCGTGGCCAAGCGCTTGCTCTGCCAACCGACCGGGTTAAACCGCCGTCAGAACGCGACCTGTTCCTATTCGGCCAGACCGCACAGACCGGCCAGGTGTCGCGCGGGGCCGCCAGCGAAGTGGCCCGGCAGGATTTCAGCGGTTCGTATGGCTACGTAATGGACTGATCGGAAGGACGGGACCATGAAAAATCTCCTGATCGGGTTGAGTGTTGCTGTTGCCCTGTCCGCCTGCGATCAAGAGGCCGGGCAATGGCTTGACACCGGAAGTTTTGGAGACTCAACGCTGAACAACGCTTTGGTCCAGTCCGGTGAACGCGATTACACGGTTAATCTGGCCAACCGGTTTGCCTCCGAGGTCCCCACCACCATCAATTTTGCCTTTGACAGCGCCATTCTGGATGCGCAGGCGCAAAAAACTCTGCGTGAACAGGCGCATTGGATCCGCCAGTTTCCCGAGGTTCGGTTCCGGGTCTACGGACACACGGATGCAGTCGGCAGTCCGTCTTATAACAAGCGCCTTGGCAAGCGGCGCGCAGATGCCGCTGTTCGGTATCTAACCAGTCACGGCATCAGTCGGTCGCGGCTGGAGGCCGTAGTATCCTTTGGCGAAACCCAGCCACTGATTGTGACCCAGGGGCGGGAACGCCAAAACCG
This sequence comes from Marinibacterium sp., assembly GCA_017643305.1. GTDB lineage: Bacteria > Pseudomonadota > Alphaproteobacteria > Rhodobacterales > Rhodobacteraceae > HXMU1420-2. The sequence goes on from JAEPNQ010000027.1 coordinate 35,009, forward strand.
CCGTACCGTGACCGAAGTTTCCGGATTCGTGAAGCGCCATCCCACTGTTTTGGAGGGAAAATATGCGCAGATCGTCTATCGCGAATATGTTGAAAGCGCAACATCAGAAACCGTGTTGTCGGGCATATCATCCAGGAACGCGTCAGAACAATAAGCAGCCTTTTTCGCGATCGTCGCTGCATTCCCTACGATTGGGTTTTTTTGGCCCAAATCTCGCCCAGATTATTCGCGAAGTTCCATCCAACAGCAGTTATGCGTTCGTGGGTTAAACGAATGCCGGGCGACTGCGGATTACACAGGCAAACGGATACCCAAAGAGTATCCCCAAGCTGATCGGTGTCGCCCTGCAAAAAGGAAGATGGCGATGAGCAGCGCGATGCCGCAATCAGAACCGACACCGATCGTGGCTTGTACCGTCAGCCGCGATGTTCAGAACTTCGACCTTTTGATCGAAGACATGGAAGCGGCGTTGGGCGAGAATTGGGGCGACCTCGGATTTGCGGATGCCCTGGCGTTTTTCGTTCAGCCCGAAGCCGAAGCGCTGGAGTTCATCGCGGTGGCGCTGGACGAGGACGACGAAGACAACCTGGCCATGATGGGCGAAATCATCATTCAGGCCAAATCCCGCGGTATCAAGGTCATCCTGATCGCCGAAGATGTCTCTCCTGCCTCCCTGCATCAGTTGCTGCGCAAGGGCGCGGATGAATTTGTGCCATACCCTTTGCCGGAGCAGCAGCTTAAACACGCGATTGAACGGCTGAACCAACAAGCCGCCCCACCAGCAAATGACAGCAGCAATTCCCCCCAGCTCAAATCTGGCAGCGCGCGCGAAGGCGCGGTGATTGCTGTTCATGCACTAGCTGGCGGTGTCGGTGCGACCACTATGGCCGTTAACCTTGCCTGGGAACTGGCCAACGTCGAAGATGACAACCCGCCCAGCGTTTGCATTCTGGATCTCGATTTCCAGTACGGCTCGGTGTCGACCTACCTGGACCTGCCACGCCGCGAAGCCGTCTATGAACTGCTGAGCGATACCGAAGCGTTGGACGAAGAAGTGTTCGGACAAGCGCTTCTGAGCTTTGATGAAAAGCTGCAGGTTCTGACCGCTCCGTCCGAAATGATCCCGCTGGATCTGATCGGGGCGGAAGATGTGGAACGCCTTGTCGAAATGGCCCGCAGCCATTTTGATTATGTGGTGATAGACATGCCATCGACCATCGTATTGTGGTCCGAAGCCGTGTTGAACGCCGCGCATATTTATTTTGGCGTAATTGAGCTGGACATGCGGTCGGCGCAGAACGCGCTGCGCCTGAAGCGTGCGCTGCAATCCGAAGACCTGCCCTTTAACAAGATCCGGTTTGCGCTGAACAGATGTCCAAAATTCACTGACCTGAGCAGCAAAAGTCGCGTCAAACGGATGGGCGAATCTCTCGGCATTTCTATTGAACTGCAATTTCCCGAAGGCGGGAAGCAGGTCACGCAGGGGGCCGATCACGGCATCCCGCTGGCCAAGTCTTCACCAAAAAACCCACTCCGCAAAGAAATTTGCAAACTGGCAAAATCAATTCACGAGCTCGGCCGAAACGAAGCCGAAGCCGCATAGGAAAATCCTGGGGTAAGAGCAGATGTTCTCTCGTTACAAGAAAGCCGATGGGGCCACGCCGGCGCGAAAGGTTGTCAAGACGGTACCGGTGGCAAAGGCCACAAAGGCCGCAGCGCCCGCTGCAACCGCGCCACAGCCCGAAGGGCAGCAACAGGTTTTGCGCAAACCTATTCAGCGCCAGGCGGCCAAGGCGGCTTCATCCGACCGCGACCGCAAGCGCAAAGAGCGCATGCAGGAGATCAAGGTCGAACTGCACCGCGGGTTGCTGGACAACCTGAACCTTGCCGCGCTCGAACACGCGACTGAAACGGAATTGCGTAGCGAGATCAGCCAGATCGCCAGCGAGATCCTCGAAGAAAAGAGTATCGTCCTGAATCGCGAAGACCGGACGACGCTGAATAAGGAATTGTATGACGAAGTCACCGGCCTCGGCCCGCTGGAGACCTTGCTGCAGGACGAAATGGTCAACGATATCCTGGTCAACGGCCCGCACGAGATTTTTGTGGAACGCGCCGGCAAGCTGGAACTCAGCGACATCACATTCAAAGATGAAAAGCACCTGCTGCGGATAATCGACAAGATCGTGTCCGCAGTTGGCCGTCGGGTCGATGAATCGAACCCCTATGTTGACGCGCGTCTGGTAGACGGGTCGCGTTTCAACGCGATGGTGCCACCGATTGCGGTGGACGGATCGCTGGTTTCGATCCGGAAATTTAAAAAGGATAAACTGGGCATTGACGACCTGGTCAACTTCGGGGCCTTCACCGAAGAAATGGCCGCCTACTTACAGGCAGCCGTGTCCACGCGACTGAATGTAATCGTGTCGGGTGGGACCGGTTCGGGGAAAACAACCACGCTGAACGCGCTTTCGTCGTTCATCGACAATTCCGAACGCATCCTGACGATTGAGGATACTGCGGAACTTCAACTGCAACAGACCCATGTGGGCCGGATGGAAAGCCGCCCACCCAACGTGGAAGGCAAGGGGGAGGTTTCCCCCCGCGACTGTCTTAAAAATGCCCTGCGGATGCGTCCTGACCGGATCATCGTGGGTGAAACGCGGGGCGAAGAAGTGATCGACATGTTGCAGGCGATGAACACCGGCCATGACGGGTCAATGACCAAAATCCACGCCAACAGTGCCCGCGATGGCGTAAGCCGTCTGGAAAACATGATCGCCATGGCCGGTATCGAAATGCCGCTGAAAGCAGTCCGGTCCCAGATCTCTTCCGCTGTCAATCTGATCGTGCAGGCCAGCCGCCTACAGGACGGATCGCGCCGCATGACCTCGATAACCGAGATCACAGGTATGGAAGGTGACGTGATTTCGATGCAGGATCTGTTCAAGTTCCAGCGCGTTGGCCTGACCCCCGACAACAAGATTATCGGCCATTTCACGGCCACAGGCGTCCGCAGTCACTATTCGGAGCGTTTCCGGATGTGGGGCTATGATCTGCCGCCTTCGATCTACGAACCTACGAGCATGGGACCAAACTGATGGAACTCAGCGCAGAACCAATCATCTACGGCCTAATCTTTGTCGGGGTCATCGTCCTCGTCGAAGGGATTTATCTGGTCACCTTTGGCAAATCAATCAACCTGAACAACCGCGTCAATCGTCGTCTCGACATGCTGGACAAGGGCGGCAACCGTGAGCAGGTGCTGGAGCAGCTCCGAAAGGAAATGCAGCAGCACATGAAGTCGCGATCGATCCCGCTCTATTCGCTGCTGGCCGAGAAGGCACAGAAAGCCGCCATCGCATTTACACCGCAGCAGTTGATCATGTTGATGGGTGGTCTGGCCGTAGTGGCCTTTATCGGATTGAGCATAGGGACCACTACGGATCCGGCTCTGCGCGCGGCGCTATCGGTTGGGATCGGTATCGGGGCGGTTTATTTCTGGGTCAACAAAAAGGCCAAGACACGGATGGCGCTGCTGGAAGAACAGCTGCCTGATGCAGTTGAACTGATGGTTCGGTCACTGCGGGTCAGACACCCGTTTTCTTCCGCCGTACAGATCGTAGCCAAGGAAATCGAAGACCCACTGGCCACCGAGATGGGAATCATCGCGGATGAAAGCTCCTATGGCCGCGACATTGGCGATGCGCTCAAGGAAATGGCCGAGCGGTTGGATATGCAGGATCTGCGGTTCCTCGCCGTGGCGGTGACCATCCAGCAGCAATCAGGGGGTAACCTCGCCGAAATTCTTGCAGGTCTAGCGCAGGTGATCCGTGCGCGGTTCCGCCTGTTCCGCAGGGTCAAAGCGATCACCGCCGAAGCCCAATGGTCGGGCAAGTTCCTGTCTGGTTTCCCGTTGTTCTGCCTGATCGGGATGCTGGCAAAGGACCCCACCTAATATGACGATTTCATGGACCACCCGTGGTTTATCCCGGCCTGTTTCCTTGTGGCTATCTTTCTAGGCGTCAATCTGTTCGTGATGCGCATGCTCACCAACATCAAGGTTTGAGGGGCAAAAATGAATTTTCTTCAGGAAATCAACGGTATTCTGACCGGATCTCTGGGTAGTTTTGGGCCACTGATCGCGGTGGGTGTGCTAGGTCTGTTCATGATCCTGCTGACAATCCCGATGCTGCTGAACCAGCCCGAGGATCCACTGAAAAAGCTCAAGCGGAACAACGAACAGCCCAAGAAAACCACGCCGAAGAAAGAACAGCTGCGCCATGCTGGCCGCAACGAACAGCTTCAGAAATTCGCCACCTTCCTCGAACCAAAGGACGAAGAAGAACTTTCCGCCATGCAGCTCAAGCTACGGCAGGCCGGGTACCAGTCCAAGGACGCAGTGCGCATGTTCCACTTTGCCCAGTTTGTGCTGGGCATCATCGGGTTGATCCTGGGCCTGGTGTACCTGTTCTACATCAAAGCCGATACCGGCACCGAAATCGACACCCAGACACTGGCGACTCATGTTCTTGGACCGGGCGGCGCGGGCTATTTCCTGCCTAAATACTGGATCACCCGCCGGGTGGAGACCCGCAAGGAAAACATCACGCGCGCCTTCCCTGATGCGCTCGACATGTTGCTGGTTTGCGTTGAAGCCGGCCAGTCGCTAGACCAGTCCATCGTGCGCGTTGCGCAGGAAATGCGCGCCTCCTACCCCGACCTGGCCGATGAATTGGAAATCGTCGCCTACGAAATGAAGGCCGGTAAGGAAAAGGAAAAGGTGCTGCGCGATATGGGCACGCGATGCGGCGTGCAGGACGTATCGTCCTTCGTGACCGTTCTTATCCAGTTGGCCACTTTCGGGACTTCAATCGCCGAAGCCCTTCGGGTCTACGCCGGTGAAATGCGCGACAAACGGGTCATGAGGGCGGAAGAGGCTGCAAACAAGTTGCCAACCAAAATGACGCTTGCCACAATGATGTTGACGGTTCCGCCCCTGCTGATCATCCTAGTTGGGCCTTCGGCACAGGGCATCGCGAACCTAGGCAACATGAGCAACTAACAAAATGAAACGTGATGGTGCGAATGGGGCCGCCCCGACCTTGCTGAAGGTGCTGGCCGCCGTCCTGTGTTGGATGGCGGTTGCCTGTACCGAGACTGAACCGGACGGGCCTTTTGCTCCTGGGCTGGACCTTAACGGCGAAGCTGTGGACGGAGTCGAGGTTGGAAACCGGCTGCTTTCTGTGGGGGAATACGAACTTGCGCTCGACGCGTTCACCCGTGCCGCGCTGGTCCAAGGGATGACCCATGATGTGCTGATCGGCATCGGTACGGCCAATATCGGGCTCGGCCGATTGGGCCAGGCCGAAGAACAACTGCGCCGTGCCACGCGGGAATTTCCCGACTCCCCCGAAGCGTGGAACAATCTGGGCGTAGTCCTGATGGAAACCGACCAAACCCCCGAAGCTCAGCTGGTCTTTCGTAAGGCCTTTGCGCTGGACAATGGCCAAAGTGACTCAATCCGCGACAATCTGCGCTTAGCACTCGCAAAATCAGAAATTTCTGATAATAATGCGGGACAAGAAGAAGATTATAAATTGGTGCGTCGGGGCAGCGGTGAATACCTGATCCGACAGACACCATAGAGGCAAAGCAGTAAAGGACGCAGGAAAATGCGCCACCTTTCCCTTGTTTCAGTGTGTCTGATCGGCACAGTGGTTTTGGCTGCGTGCAGCGAGGAGTCACCTGAAGAATTTGTCGAAAAGGCATTTCAGGACGTCAACGTAGTCGACGAAAGCAACCTGAACGACGTTATGCTGACGGTCGCGGACCCCAACGAGGCCGTTAACTACTTCCGTGGCGCAACCAAGGAAGATCCGAAACGCATCGATTTCCAGCGCGGGCTTGCCAAGTCCCTAGTCCGGGCCAAACGCAATCAGGAAGCTGTAACCGCTTGGAAAAAGGTCACCGCCATGGAAGGCGCAACCGACACAGACCGGGTCGATATGGCAGACGCGATGATCCGCAATGGCGACTGGAAAGACGCTGAGAGAACGCTCGACGCAATTTCGCCCACCCATGAAACGTTCAAACGCTATCGTTTGGAGGCAATGGTCGCCGATGCAAACAAAGAATGGGACAACGCCGACAGCTTCTACGAAACTGCTGTTGGCCTGACGACGCGCCCCGCTGGCGTTATGAATAACTGGGGCTATTCCAAGCTGACACGTGGCGATTTCGCCGAAGCCGAACGTATGTTTGGCGAAGCGGTGCGCCAGGATGAAAGCCTGTTCACAGCCAAGAACAACCTGGTTCTGGCCCGTGGCGCCCAGCGCAAATACAGCCTGCCCGTGATCCCGATGGACCAGATCGAACGCGCGCAACTGCTGCACACGCTGGCCCTGTCCGCAATCAAGCAGAATGACGTGGAAACCGGCAAGACGCTGCTGCGCGAAGCGATAGACACCCATCCGCAGCACTTCGAAGAAGCCGTTCGCGCCCTGCGAGCGCTGGAGGCGTAGGGCGGCCGAAATGGCAATTTCGGCTAGCGCGGCGCTTTGGTTCCTGCCGTTTGTTCTCCCCATCTGTTTCTATGTCGCATTCACCGACATGCGCGAAATGCGGATCACGAACCAGGCCGTTGTTGCGCTGGCGGTCGTGTTTCTGATCGTGGGGCTAATCGCACTACCACTTCCGATCTACGGCATGCGCTTCCTGCAACTTTTTGGAGTGCTAATCATCGGCATCCTTCTGAATGCGGGTGGCGCCATCGGAGCCGGCGACGCTAAGTTTGCAGCCGCCGCCACGCCGTTTATCGCACCAGGCGATTTGCGGCTGATGTTGATCATATTCTCCGCCAACCTGCTGGCTGCTTACCTGACC
>JAEPNQ010000138.1 GCA_017643305.1 Marinibacterium sp.
GCGCTCAGGTTGATGCCCGCAACAACGAGGCGGCTCCGCCCATGAACCTCGCTGCGACCAAAGGGCAGACGGAGTCCGTCCGTGCGTTGCTGACTGTTGGGGCCGATCCCAACAACCCGATGATCAGCGCGCTGACACCGTTGCACGGCGCGGCCATCAAGGGGCCGGTGGACACCATCCGCCTGCTGTTGGCTTACGGCGCGGACCCAAATGCCGCTTCTGAAACAGGTTTCACCCCGCTGCACGGCGCAGTCATGTCGCGTAAGGTGGCCAATGTTTCTGCCTTGCTGGACGCGGGCGCATCACCTAAGGCCGAGGCCCCCAATGTTGGCACAGCCTTAGATCTGGCCCGCAAACTGCCCGAGGATGAAATCCTGATCTTGCTACTGGCGCGTAGCCCGGACTGACCGCTCAGAACAGGAATTGCATGCCGATCAGGTCCTTCAGATCGGTGGCGTGTAGGGTCAATGTGTCACTCCCATCATTGGTGATCACCACGCCCACCCCAGTTGGACCATAGGGTTATCTGCCAGGAATTTGCGTTTCCCGAGTACAATTACGATTGGGCGGGCTTTCCCAACGGGAAAACCACCTGGGATGAAGCATGCTTTTTACCGCTCTGGGATCAGTCCGCGAGGTGAGAACCGCAGCACAAGGATCAACACGACACCCATCGTCAGCAGCCGCATCTGTGCCGCGCTGTCCAGCAGGTGTGCCGCAACTGGGCTACCCTCGGGCATCCACGACGTGATGGTCGACATGAACCACAGGCCCATTGGTTCCACCTGCACCCAGAGGAACCAGATCAAAAACGCCCCCAGCACCGCACCAAAGTTGTTGCCTGATCCGCCCACAACAACCATCACCCAGATCAGGAAGGTGAAACGCAACGGTTGATAGGTGCCCGGCGTCAGCTGTCCGTCCAGCGTGGTCATCATTGCGCCCGCCAGCCCGCAAATGGCCGAACCCAGCACAAATACCTGCAAATGGCGCCGGGTCACGTCCTTGCCCATCGCCTCGGCCGCGTCTTCATTATCGCGGATCGCGCGCATCATCCGACCCCAAGGGCTTTTCAGTGATTTTTCCACCATCCACATCAGGATGATCAGGATCACCGCAAACAGTATCATGTAGCCGATTTTCACATAGAGCGTTGAAGCCAGAACAGGGTCCAGCCCCCAGGCGCCCCATCGTTCCACGAATGTCGGATCGTTCTGCAGATCGATCTCATAGGGCAGGGGACGCGGAATGCCGACCACGTTTTTCACGCCCCGGCTCAGCCAGTCTTCGTTCTTCAAGACTGCAATGATGATCTCGGCGATCCCAAGCGTGGCAATCGCCAGGTAATCAGACCGCAGCCCAAGCGCCGTCTTGCCGATCAGCCACGCGGCACCGGCGGCCAGCAACCCGCCCACGGGCCACGCCACCAGCACCGGCAGACCTAGGCCGCCGAGGTAGCCCTCCAACGCTGGGTTCACTTTTTCCACCGCCTCAACCGCCGGATCAAACACGGCGCGGTAGATGAAAAAGCCACCCACCAGAATGGCCAGCACCATCAGTGTCCGCATGCGCCCCTTGGGCAATCGGGTGGCCGCCATAACGGCCCCAGCTACCGTGGCCGCGCCCAGCAACAGTGCCAGCAGCACGCCGCGCCCCCCAGCGGTCCAGGCATCCGTCACAGGCGGCATGGCGATCAACACCGCACCAAGCCCGCCAAGCGCCACAAACCCCATGACGCCCACGTTAAACAGCCCCGCAAACCCCCATTGCATGTTCACGCCAATCGCCATGATGGCCGAAATCAGCCCCATATTGACGATCTGCAAGGCGGCGTTCGCGCTCTGCGCATAGCCCGTGTAGATGATCAGCGCCGCAACCACGGCAAAGAGCAGGGTGTTTTTCAGACGAGCGTCCATTTACACGGCCTTTCCCTGGAAGATGCCGGTCGGGCGGAACAGCAGCACGATCAGCAGGATCACGAAGCTGACGGCAAATTTGTAATCCGTACTGAGCAATTGCAGCAGACTGTCTGGCGCCATGCTTTCCGGCAACACATACGTCGCCACTTTCTTCCATGCATAGGTGATCCCTACCTCGGAAAACGCAATCACAAACCCGCCCGCAATGGCCCCCAGCGGGTTGCCCAGCCCGCCCACGATGGCGCTGGCAAAAATAGGCAGCAGAAGTTGGAAATAGGTAAACGGCTTGAACCCCTTGTCGAGCCCATAGAGCACGCCTGCAATCGTCGCCAGCCCGGCTACGATCATCCAAGTATACAGCACCACTCGCTCCGGATTGATCCCGGACAGCAGAGCAAGGTCTTCATTGTCGGAATAGGCGCGCATGGATTTGCCCGTGCGCGTCCGGTTTAGGAACCAGAAGAGCGCGGCCACCACGATGATTGCGGTCACAATGGTGATGCCTTGGGTGGTCTTGAAGGACAGCCCCTCGCTTAGCCCGGTGGCGGCCTTGAAATCTCGCGCCTTGATGATGAACCGCGCCCCGTCAAAAAACCGCTGATCGCCGGGCCCGACGATAAACCGCACCAGACCGTTGTAGATGAACATGATGCCCATCGCGACGATCACGAGGATCACAGGCTTCACCTTCTGTGCCCGGTAAAACCGGTATACAACCCGGTCCGTCGCAAGCAGCAAACCGATGGTACAGGCAATCCCGAAGGGCAGCGCCAGCAGGGCCGTGGGCAATACCCCGAAGCTGATGCCCCAGCTTTGAAACAGCCATGTGAACAGGATCGTCGACATGGCGCCAAAGGCCATCGTGTCGCCATGGGCAAAATTGGAAAACCGTAGGATGCCATAAATCAACGTCACCCCCAGCGCACCCAGCGCCAGCTGGCTGCCATAGGAGATTGCGGGGATCAGAACGAAGTTGGAAAGCGCGATGAAAGCGTTGAGGAAGTCCATTACGATATCTCGCGGTTGGTAAGAGTGTACTCAAAGCGCTGACCGCTTTGCTTGTTCTGTTTTTCGAGTAGGAAACCCGTTCCGCCGTCGTAGGGAGCAAAGTTGTAAAAAGTTGTCCCCGTCTCACGCGAAACCGGGGCTTTGCCATCTGCCAGGAACAACGCTGGTTGGAAGCGGTGCCCGGATTGATAGAGGACCTTTAGGGTTTCTGCAGATTGGCCGCATATTCTTTGCCAATCCCGAACTTCCTCGCAGACCTCGGTGATGTCACTGATGATGGTTTTTATATGCGGGCTTGCATTGCTTTCGGCAGCGAAGGAAATCGCGCCGGTCAGGCCTAAGACAAGGCAAATGGATGGAAAATGCATTCTCATCCTCCCAGAAAGCTCCGCCGCACTTCAGGATCTGCCAGCAATTCCTTGCCCAAGCCCGAATACGCATTCCGACCCTGCACCAAAACGAAACCCCGGTCCGCAATCGCCAGCGCTTGCCTCGCGTTCTGTTCCACCATCAGGATCGGGATGCCCGTGCGCGCGACCTCGATGATCCGGTCAAACAACTCGTCCATCACGATCGGGCTGACCCCAGCGGTGGGTTCATCCAGCATCAGCACTTTGGGTTGTGTCATCAGCGCCCGGCCCACGGCAACCTGTTGGCGCTGTCCACCCGATAGCTCACCCGCCGCCTGGTGCCGCTTTTCCTTGAGGATTGGAAACAGTTCATAGACCTGCGCCATCGTTTCGGAAAAATCGTCCCGGCGAATAAACGCCCCCATTTCCAGGTTTTCCTCGACGGTCATGGATGTGAAGATATTGTTGTTCTGGGGCACAAATCCCATGCCCCTGGCCACTCGGTCCTGCGGGCTGAGCCCGGTGATATCCTCACCATCCAGCCGGACCGATCCCTGCCGTAGGTTCAACATGCCAAAGACCGCCTTCATCGCCGTCGACTTACCGGCGCCATTGGGGCCGACAATCACCGCGATCTCGCCGGGGTTCACCGCAATTGTGCAATCATGGAGAATATCCGGTCCGGCGCCATATCCACCGGTCATCGTGTCTCCGACCAGATAGGCATTCGCCGTTTCCATCGCATGTCCCGTGCCGGGCGAAGGTGTCAAGGTGCCCTGTCCCTTGGGATTGCCAATCGACAGATCCTTGTTGCCGCGATCCTCATAAGCCTGACCACTCATGCGCGACCCTCTGCTTCTTCTGTTTGAAAATACCCTGGGTTTCGAGCGCGGTAGGTGCTGCCTGCACGGAGCCCGCACCAATCTGCATGCCGACAGCACACCTCTGGTTCAGCGCGCTCACGCCTCCACCTGTTCTTTGTTCTTCAGACCTGTGCCCAGATAGGCTTCGATCACCTGTTCATTGGCCTTGATCTCATCCAGCGTCCCCTGCGCCAGAACCTTGCCCTCGGCCATGCAGATCACCGGATCACACAGCTTGCCGATGAAATCCATGTCATGTTCGATTACCACGAACGTATAGCCCCGCTCTTGGTTCAGCCGCAGGATGGCGTCGGCGATGGTGTTCAGCAGCGTGCGGTTCACGCCTGCGCCCACCTCGTCCAGGAACACGATCCGCGCGTCCACCATCATGGTGCGCCCCAGTTCCAGCAGCTTTTTCTGACCGCCCGACACCTGACCCGCCTTGTGATCGGCCAGATGTTCGATGGTCAGAAACTCCAGCACTTCGTCCGCCTTCGCCGCCAGTGCCCGTTCCTCATCCGCAATGCGCTTACGCCCAAACCACGTGTTCCACAGGCTTTCCCCCGATTGCCCGCCTGGCACCATCATCAGGTTTTCCCGGCAGGTCATCGAGTGAAACTCATGCGCAATCTGAAAAGTGCGCAGCAGACCCTTGTGAAACAACGTGTGCGGTGGCAGGCCGGTTATGTCTTCACTGGCCATCGTCACACGCCCTGCCGTTGGTGGAAGAACGCCTGCGATCACATTGAAAAGTGTGGTTTTTCCCGCACCATTCGGCCCGATCAATCCGGTGATCGACCCTTCTGCAATTTCTATACTGGCTCCGTCCACCGCATGGAACCCGCCAAAATGTTTGTGCACGTCCTCAACGACGATCATCGTACCCCCGTCCGCTTTGAGCGGCCCTGTACTTCTTTTATTGGAGCGGCCCGGGTCAAGCCCGGACCGCCCTTGTCTCACGCTGCGATCAACGCATCCGAACGGTGACGTTCTGTCCGTCCTGCACTTCGATCTCGCGATAGGTGCCCGCGCTTTCACCCGGTCCGATCAGTTCCACGGCCGAGCCACCGACATAATCGATATCGCCGCCGTTCTTGATGATCTCCAGACCCTTGGCCAATTCGCCCGGGTAAATTAGTTCACCGGGAGCATTGGCCATTTCCATGATGTACTGACCATACTCGGCCGGATCGGTCGAGTCGGCTTTCTGCATGGCGAACATGAACAGCGCGGCTGCGTCATAGGCTTCCGGCGCGTAGGGCGACGAGATGTCGAATTCCGTGGTCAGCGCTTTCAGCTTGTCCAGGCCATCCCCTTCGGAGCCCGCGATCTGGCCAAACGACCCGTTCAAGTCCGGTCCAACATTGGCGGGCAGCGAATCGCCGATCATACCGCCCGGCAGGCCGAACGTATCCCAGGCGCCTGCGTCCAGCGCGGCTTGGATGATGCCCAGACCGCCCTGGTCCAGATAGCCCGCAACAACCAGCAGGTCGCCACCGGCCGACGCCAGCGCACCAACTTCTGCGGAATAGTCGCCTTTACCATCTTCGTGGCTGGTGACGATAGTCACGGTGCCGCCAACGGCTTCGAAGCTGTTCTTGATCGCGTCAGCCAGACCCTTGCCATAGTCATTGTTGGTGTAGGTCAGCGCGATGGAGTCGATGCCGCGGTCCTGCAGCACCTCGGCCATCACCTGGCCTTCCCGCGCATCCGACGGGGCGGTGCGGAAGAACAGGTCCTTGTCGTCCACAGTGGACAGACCGGGCGAGGTGGCGGAGGGCGAAATCATGACCATCCCGTTCGGAATTGCCACGTTCTGCAGGATCGCGCCGGTCACACCGGAGCAGTCGCCGCCGACAATACCGTTCACGCCTTCGGCGATCAGGCGTTCAGCGCCCGAGGTTGCCGCTCCGTTGTCGATACAGCCGGTGTCTGCGCGGAGGGGGGTGACCGTGGCCGAATCCAGCAGCATGCCGCTTGCGGTAACCTCTGCCATCGCAAGCTCTGCGGCTTTTGCAATTGGTTCTGCCAGCGATTCAATCGGCCCGGTAAAGCCAACCATGACGCCCAGCTTGACTTCTTTGGCATGGCCGCCGGCAAAGGCCGCGCCAGCCATCAGAGCGGTGGCCGCAGTGGCCATCAGCAGGTTTTTCATTTTTATACTCCCTAGTTGGAACACTCTTTGTCCACTTTTGACCCTAGGCAAGCGGATTTCAAAAGAAAAGAGTTTCCGCATGGGCACCTGTTCCGGCGGTATGGTTCTGGATTACCTGCAGTAATGGCAAACGCGGGTCCGTGCACTATCATGGTGGCCAGACTAGGAGAGTTGAAATGCAGCGTGTTTTCTTGTGCTTTGCGTTCCTGTGCATCGCAACAGGCGCATTTGCGCAAAGCTTGGGCAGTTCCGCAGGCCCGCTGCGGTTACAGGCCATGGCAACGGGGCTGGATACGCCCTGGGCAATTGGGCTGTTGCCCGATGGGTCGTTTCTGGTGACAGAACGCGACGGGCGGCTGCTGCGGGTTGCGGACGGCAAAACGACAGAGCTGCGAGGTGTACCTCGCGTTCGGACGAAAGGGCAGGGCGGCCTGCTAGATGTAACCGTTGCTGCTGATTTTGCGCAAAGTCGGGAGATTTTTCTAACCTTCTCCAAAGCCCAGCCCGGTGGTGCAACGGGCACCGCCATTGCCGTTGCCCGTCTCAGCACTGATGGCCGCCGCCTGCGCGATGTGCGCCTGATATTTGAGGCCGCACCGGCAAGCCGGACAGGCCGCCATTTTGGCAGCCGGGTGGTCGAAGGCCGTGACGGGCTGCTTTATGTCACCATCGGCGACCGCGGCGACCGCCCCAGCGCGCAGGACCGATCCAACCACAATGGCACAATCATACGCATCACGCGTACCGGCGGGGTGCCATCCTCAAACCCGTTTGTCGGACAGGAC
>JAEPNQ010000123.1 GCA_017643305.1 Marinibacterium sp.
GAGGGTAAACCTTTTGAAGCCATGGGTGACCTGCTGACGGGGATGACCGTTCTTACCTATTCCGAGGACCCCGTGGCTGCGGCCAAGGTTGCCGAGGACTACGCCAAGGCGAACAACAAGTTCGAAATTCTTGGTGGTTCGATGGGTGAGAACATCTTGGACCGTGCCGGTGTTGAAGCTGTGTCGAAAATGCCGTCCCGCGAGGAGCTCATTGCTTCCATCGTTGGCTGCATTGGCGCACCTGCTTCGAACATCGCCGGTGCCATCGGTGCGCCTGCAAGCAACATCGCAAGCATCCTTTCTACCATCGAAGAGAAGGCGGAAGCGGCGTAAGCGGCAGCACTGTAATGATCGGCGTCCTGAGAATGACTGGACGTTGGAACACACATCAAAACGGAAAGAGCTGATACAATGGCTGATCTGAAAGCACTTGCAGAGCAAATCGTGGGTCTTACCCTGCTCGAAGCACAAGAACTGAAAACTATCCTGAAGGACGATTACGGCATCGAGCCCGCAGCTGGCGGCGCAGTGATGATGGCGGGTCCGGCAGGCGGCGACGCCGGTGGCGCAGCCGAAGAAGAAAAGACCGAATTCGACGTCGTTCTGAAGAACGCCGGGGCGTCTAAGATCAACGTGATCAAGGAAGTTCGCGGCATCACCGGCCTGGGCCTGAAAGAAGCCAAGGAATTGGTCGAAGCCGGCGGCAAGATCAAAGAAGGCGTCGATAAAGCCGAAGCCGAAGACATCAAAGGCAAGCTGGAAGCAGCTGGCGCCGAGGTGGAGCTGGCGTAAGCCGCCCTTCCGGGATGCATTTTGGGGGTTGAACGCGGGCTGATTTAGGTCCACATACTCCAATGTATCCCAAGATATCTGATGGCTGGATCCGGTTTTTCCGGGTCCAGCCTGTCCTGTCTTGGAAAAGGCTTTGATTTTGCAGAGCTTTTTCTCAGGCAGGTTTCGAATCGGGAGGGCAGCCTTGGGCGGTTGCCGCGAATGGATTCGAACCTGACTTTTCTTCGGGGCAGGCTGCCGGAGCCCGACGGCAGTTTCGCTCGCTGAGAATCCAAGAGGTATCCTCTGAACATGGCCCAATCATTCCTCGGTCAGAAACGTCTCCGCAAGTATTACGGCAAAATCCGCGAAGTCCTGGATATGCCAAATCTTATTGAGGTCCAGAAATCATCCTACGACCTGTTCCTTCGCTCCGGCGATGCCGACATCCCGACGGACGGCGAAGGCATCATGGGCGTGTTCCAGTCGGTTTTCCCGATCAAAGACTTCAACGAAACCAGCGTTCTGGAATTCGTGAAGTACGAGCTGGAACAGCCGAAATACGATGTTGAGGAATGCCAGCAACGCGATATGACCTATTCCGCTCCGCTGAAGGTCACGCTGCGTCTGATCGTGTTCGATGTGGATGAAGACACCGGGGCCAAGTCGGTCAAGGACATCAAGGAACAGGACGTCTTCATGGGCGACATGCCCCTGATGACCCCGAACGGAACATTCATTGTGAACGGCACCGAGCGGGTGATTGTCTCGCAGATGCACCGCTCGCCGGGCGTGTTTTTTGATCATGACAAGGGCAAGACACATTCTTCGGGCAAGTTGCTGTTTGCCTGCCGGATCATTCCCTATCGCGGATCCTGGCTGGACTTTGAATTCGACGCCAAGGACATGGTCTATGCTCGTATCGACCGTCGCCGCAAACTGCCGGTGACAACGCTGCTGTATGCTCTGGGCCTGGACCAGGAAGGCATGATGGACTCCTATTACAGCACCATCAGCTTCACTCATCGCAAGAACAAAGGCTGGGTCACGCCGTTCTTCCCGGAACGGGTACGCGGTACGCGCCCGACCTATGATCTGGTGGACGCAAACACCGGCGAAGTCATCGCCGAAGCGGGCAAGAAGGTGACGCCGCGCGCGGTTAAGAAACTGATCGACGAAGGCGCGGTCACCGACCTGCTGGTGCCGTTTGACCACATCGCGGGCAAGTATGTTGCCAAAGACATCATCAACGAAGAAAACGGCGCCATCTACGTTGAAGCCGGCGATGAACTGACGCTGGAATACGACAAGGACGGCACGCTGATCGGCGGGTCGGTCGTGGACCTGCTGGAAGCCGGTATCACAGACATCCCGGTTCTCGACATCGATAACGTCACCGTCGGTCCGTACATGCGCAACACCATGGCGATGGACAAGAATATGAACCGCGAAACCGCGCTCATGGACATCTACCGCGTCATGCGTCCAGGTGAGCCGCCCACCGTCGAAGCGGCGTCTTCCCTGTTCGACACGCTGTTCTTCGACAGTGAGCGGTATGACCTGTCCGCCGTTGGCCGGGTGAAAATGAACATGCGTTTGGCTCTGGACGCGGAAGACACTCAGCGTACTCTGCGTAAGGAAGACATCGTCGCCTGCATCAAGGCGCTGGTGGAACTGCGCGACGGTCAGGGTGAAGTCGACGATATCGACCACCTTGGCAATCGTCGTGTCCGGTCCGTTGGCGAACTGATGGAAAACCAGTATCGCGTCGGCCTGCTGCGGATGGAACGCGCGATCAAGGAACGTATGTCGTCGGTCGAGATCGACACGATCATGCCGCAGGACCTGATCAACGCCAAACCGGCCGCCGCTGCGGTGCGCGAATTCTTCGGGTCCTCGCAGCTGTCGCAGTTTATGGACCAGACCAACCCGCTGTCGGAAGTGACACACAAACGCCGTCTGTCGGCGCTTGGGCCGGGCGGTCTGACCCGCGAACGTGCGGGCTTTGAAGTGCGTGACGTACACGCCACACATTACGGTCGCATGTGCCCGATTGAAACGCCTGAAGGTCCGAACATCGGTCTGATCAACTCGCTGGCAACATTCGCGCGAGTGAACAAGTATGGGTTTATCGAGACACCTTACCGCGTCGTGAAAGACGCAAAGGTAACCGACGAAGTTCATTACATGTCCGCGACAGAAGAAATGCGTCATACTGTGGCGCAGGCCAACGCACGCCTCGACGGAGAAGGCAAGTTCGAGAACGAACTCGTGTCGACCCGACAGTCCGGCGATTACACGCTGGCCCCGCGGGAAAACGTGGATTTGATCGACGTGTCACCAAAGCAGCTTGTGTCGGTTGCGGCATCGCTCATCCCGTTCCTGGAAAACGACGACGCCAACCGCGCTCTGATGGGCTCGAACATGCAACGTCAGGCCGTCCCGCTGCTGCGCGCTGAGGCGCCACTGGTGGGTACCGGGATCGAAGAGGTTGTGGCACGGGATTCCGGCGCAGCTTACATGGCCAAGCGCGGCGGGATTATCGACCAGGTCGACGCCATGCGGATCGTTGTGCGCGTGACTGATGACCTGGAACCGGGCGATCCGGGCGTGGACATCTACCGGATGCGCAAGTTCCAGCGTTCGAACCAAAACACCTGCATCAACCAGCGTCCGCTGGTGAAGGTGGGTCAGCACGTGTCCAAGGGCGAGGTGATCGCCGATGGCCCGTCCACCGATCTGGGTGAACTCGCGCTGGGCAAAAACGTGGTCGTCGCCTTCATGCCATGGAACGGCTACAACTACGAAGATTCGATCCTGATCTCCGAACGTATCGCACGCGACGACGTATTTACTTCGATCCATATCGAAGAGTTCGAAGTTGCCGCCCGTGATACCAAGCTGGGACCGGAAGAGATCACGCGCGACATCCCGAACGTCGGTGAGGAAGCCCTGCGCAACCTCGACGAAGCGGGCATTGTCTACATCGGTGCAGACGTGGAGCCGGGCGATATCCTAGTGGGTAAGATAACGCCCAAGGGCGAAAGCCCGATGACTCCGGAAGAAAAGCTGTTGCGCGCCATCTTTGGTGAAAAAGCCTCCGACGTCCGCGATACCTCGCTGCGCGTGAAACCAGGTGACTTCGGCACCGTTGTGGAGGTTCGCGTGTTCAACCGCCACGGTGTAGACAAGGACGAACGTGCGCTTCAGATCGAGCGTGAGGAAGTTGAACGTCTGGCCCGTGACCGGGACGATGAAATGGCGATCCTCGACCGAAACATTTATGCGCGTCTGAAGACCATGGTCCTGGGCAAAACCGTTGCCAAGGGGCCGAAAGGCGTCAAGTCGGGATCCGTCATCACCGAAGAGCTACTGGAAACGCTGGCGCGCGGCCAGTGGTGGCAACTGGCGCTGGCCGAAGAATCCGACGCACAGATCATGGAAGCACTCAACGCCCAGTATGAAGCGCAGAAGCGGTCACTAGATGCACGGTTCGACGACAAGGTCGAAAAGGTACGTCGCGGGGACGATCTGCCGCCAGGTGTGATGAAGATGGTCAAGGTGTTCGTCGCCGTTAAGCGCAAGCTGCAGCCCGGCGACAAGATGGCCGGTCGTCATGGCAACAAGGGTGTCGTGTCCAAGGTTGTGCCGATGGAAGACATGCCATTCCTGCAGGATGGTACGCCGGTTGACCTCTGCCTCAACCCTCTGGGCGTGCCGTCTCGTATGAACGTCGGTCAGATCCTCGAAACGCATATGGGCTGGGCCGCACGCGGTCTGGGCCTGCGTATCGACGATGCACTGGGCGATTATCGTCGCACGGGCGACCTGACCCCGGTTCGTGACGAGCTGCGCCATGCCTATGGCGAAGATGTTTATGACGAAGGCATCGGAGGCATGGACGAAACGCAGCTGATCGAAGCGGCCGAAAACGTCGCGCGCGGTGTGCCAATCGCAACGCCGGTCTTCGACGGTGCCAAGGAAGCAGACGTGAACGACGCGCTGATCCGCGCCGGCTTCTCCGAAAGTGGTCAGTCGATCCTGTTCGACGGGCGCACGGGGGAACAGTTCGCCCGTCCGGTGACCGTGGGTGTCAAATACCTGCTGAAACTGCATCATCTGGTGGATGATAAGATCCACGCGCGTTCGACTGGGCCTTACAGCCTCGTCACCCAGCAGCCGCTGGGCGGTAAGGCGCAGTTCGGCGGCCAGCGTTTCGGGGAAATGGAGGTCTGGGCTCTGGAAGCTTACGGCGCCGCCTATACCCTGCAGGAAATGTTGACCGTCAAATCGGATGACGTGGCAGGCCGGACCAAGGTCTATGAAAGCATCGTCAAGGGCGAAGACAATTTCGAAGCTGGTGTGCCGGAATCGTTCAACGTTCTCGTTAAGGAAGTGCGTGGCCTCGGCCTCAACATGGAACTCCTGGATGCGGAGGAAGACGAAGGAGGGATCGCGGCGGAATAAGCTGCCCCTCTTCCGGAGCGGCGATCCAGCCGCTCCCGTCCCTCTGCCTCTGATCTATTAAGGATTTGATATGAACCAGGAACTGACCAACAACCCGTTCAACCCGCTGACCCCGCCCAAGGTGTTTGACGAGATCAAGGTCTCTCTCGCCAGCCCGGAGCGGATTCTCAGCTGGTCCTACGGCGAAATCAAGAAGCCGGAAACCATCAATTACCGTACGTTCAAGCCGGAACGTGACGGCCTGTTCTGCGCACGTATCTTTGGCCCAGTCAAGGATTACGAATGCCTCTGTGGCAAATACAAGCGCATGAAGTATCGCGGCGTTGTCTGCGAGAAATGCGGCGTCGAAGTTACGCTGCAAAAGGTGCGCCGCGAACGCATGGGCCATATCGAACTGGCAGCACCCGTCGCGCATATCTGGTTCCTGAAGTCTCTGCCGTCCCGCATCGGCCTGATGCTGGACATGACCCTGCGTGATCTGGAACGCATCCTTTACTTCGAAAACTACGTTGTGATCGAACCCGGCCTGACCGACCTCACCTATGGGCAGCTGATGTCCGAAGAAGAGTTCATGGATGCCCAGGACGCGTTCGGCATGGATGCGTTCGAGGCCGATATCGGTGCCGAAGCTATCCGCAAGATGCTGCAGAACATCGACCTCGAGGCCGAGGCTGAAACTCTGCGCGCTGACCTGGCTGAAGCTACGGGTGAACTGAAGCCCAAGAAGATCATCAAGCGTCTTAAAGTGGTCGAAAGCTTCCTAGAATCTGGCAACCGCCCGGAATGGATGATCCTGACGGTTATCCCGGTCATTCCGCCGGAACTGCGTCCGCTGGTGCCGCTGGACGGTGGCCGCTTTGCGACCTCGGACCTGAACGACCTGTATCGCCGGGTCATCAACCGGAACAACCGCCTGAAGCGGCTGATCGAACTGCGTGCGCCTGACATCATCGTCCGTAACGAGAAGCGGATGCTGCAGGAATCTGTGGACGCTCTGTTTGACAACGGCCGTCGTGGTCGCGTGATCACCGGTGCCAACAAGCGCCCGCTGAAATCGCTGTCCGACATGCTGAAAGGCAAGCAGGGCCGTTTCCGCCAGAACCTTCTGGGGAAACGGGTCGACTTCTCCGGCCGGTCTGTGATTGTGACTGGTCCAGAACTGAAGTTGCACCAATGTGGTCTTCCCAAGAAGATGGCTTTGGAACTGTTCAAGCCCTTCATCTATTCGCGACTGGAGGCCAAGGGCCTGTCCAGTACCGTGAAGCAGGCCAAGAAGCTGGTGGAAAAGGAGCGCCCGGAAGTTTGGGATATCCTCGATGAAGTGATCCGCGAACATCCCGTGATGCTGAACCGCGCGCCGACGCTGCACCGTCTGGGCATTCAAGCGTTTGAACCGGTCCTGATCGAAGGCAAGGCAATCCAGTTGCACCCGCTGGTCTGTTCCGCCTTCAATGCCGACTTTGACGGCGACCAGATGGCTGTGCATGTCCCGCTGAGCCTCGAGGCACAGTTGGAAGCCCGCGTCCTTATGATGTCCACGAACAACGTTCTGTCGCCCGCGAACGGTGCACCGATCATCGTGCCTTCTCAGGACATGATCCTGGGCCTCTACTATGTCACGCTGGAACGCGAAGGCATGAAGGGCGAAGGTATGGTCTTTGGCTCGGTCGATGAAGTTCAGCACGCGCTGGATTCCGGCGAAGTGCACTTGCACGCCAAGGTCACGGCCCGCGTGCCTCAGATCGACGAAGAAGGCAACGAGGTGTTCCGCCGGTTCGAAACCACGCCTGGACGTGTGAAACTGGGTGCGCTTCTGCCTAAGAACGCCAAGGCCCCGTTTGAGCTGGTCAACCGCCTTCTGCGTAAGAAAGAAGTGCAGCAGGTCATCGACACTGTCTATCGCTACTGCGGCCAGAAAGAGAGCGTCATTTTCTGCGACCAGATCATGACGATGGGCTTCCGAGAAGCGTTCAAGGCAGGCATCTCGTTTGGCAAGGACGACATGGTGATTCCCGACGACAAATGGGGCATTGTGGAGGAAACGCGCGAGCAGGTTAAGGATTTCGAACAGCAGTACATGGACGGCCTGATCACCCAAGGTGAGAAGTACAACAAAGTCGTAGATGCCTGGTCGAAATGTAACGACCTTGTCACTGATGCGATGATGGGCACCATCTCTGCTACCGAAACAGACGAAGTGGGCGCCGATCAGGAACCCAACAGCGTCTACATGATGGCCCACTCGGGTGCACGTGGCTCGGTCACGCAGATGAAGCAGCTGGGCGGCATGCGCGGCCTGATGGCCAAGCCGAATGGCGACATCATCGAAACGCCGATCATCTCGAACTTCAAAGAAGGCCTGACCGTTTTGGAGTACTTCAACTCCACCCACGGTGCACGTAAGGGTCTGTCCGATACGGCCTTGAAAACTGCGAACTCCGGCTATCTGACCCGTCGTCTCGTGGACGTGGCGCAGGACTGCATCGTGCGTATGCATGATTGTGGCACTGAAAACGCGATCACGGTCGAAGCGGCAGTCAACGACGGCGAAGTCGTCGCAACGCTGGCCGAACGTGTTCTTGGCCGCGTTGCCGTGGATGATATCCTGCGCCCCGGCACCGAAGATGTGATTGTCGCCAGCGGCGAGTTGATCGACGAACGTCAGGCCGACACGATCGACGAAGCTGGGGTTCAGTCTGCACGCATCCGATCGCCCCTTACCTGTGAGGCCGAAGAGGGTGTCTGCGCCATGTGCTACGGTCGCGACCTTGCACGTGGGACCATGGTGAACACGGGTGAAGCCGTGGGCATCATTGCCGCGCAGTCCATCGGTGAACCTGGCACGCAGCTGACCATGCGGACCTTCCACATCGGAGGCGTTGCGCAAGGTGGCCAGCAGAGCTTCCTTGAAGCCAGCCAAAAAGGCACGATCTTGTTCGAGAATGCCCAGACCCTGGAAAACACCAACGGGGAAACTCTGGTCGTCGGTCGGAACATGAAGCTGCTGATCAAGGATGAGAACGGCGAAGAACGGGCTAATCACAAATTGGGCTATGGCTCCAAGCTGTTTGTCACCGATGGCGCAACCGTGTCTCGTGGCGACAAGCTCTTTGAATGGGATCCGTACACGCTGCCGATCATCGCTGAGAAATCGGCCACGGCCAAGTTCGTGGACCTGGTCAGTGGTATTGCTGTACGCGACGAAACCGACGAAGCCACCGGCATGACGCAGAAGATCGTGATCGACTGGCGCGCGGCACCCAAGGGCAACGATCTGAAGCCGGAGATTATCCTTGTGGGTAAAGATGGCGAACCGGTCCGCAATGATCTGGGCAACCCGGTGACATACCCGATGTCGGTGGACGCTATCCTGTCGATCGAAGACGGTCAGGAAATCAAAGCCGGTGACGTTGTTGCGCGTATCCCGCGTGAAGGTGCCAAGACCAAGGACATCACCGGTGGTCTGCCGCGTGTGGCTGAACTGTTTGAAGCACGTCGTCCCAAGGATCACGCCATCATCGCTGAAATCGACGGATATGTACGGTTTGGGCGCGATTACAAAAACAAGCGCCGCATCAGCATCGAACCCAGCGATGAATCGATGGATCCGGTCGAATACATGGTGCCCAAGGGCAAGCACATCCCGGTGCAGGAAGGCGATTTCGTGCAAAAGGGTGACTATATCATGGACGGCAACCCGGCCCCGCATGACATCTTGTCCATCATGGGTGTCGAGGCGCTTGCGGATTACATGATTAACGAGGTGCAGGAGGTCTATCGTCTGCAGGGCGTGAAGATCAACGATAAGC
>JAEPNQ010000163.1 GCA_017643305.1 Marinibacterium sp.
CTTGGACCAATCAGATCGGGCTGCTCATCACCAGGATCAGCATTGGCTGTTCCAATGATGCCAGATCCCCGGCGCGAAACGCATTTTCATCCTTCAGACCGGCCACGACAGACGTGTCTTCGGTCAGTTCAATCCAGCGTCGCGCGTTGCGGCGGGCTTTCTCAATTTCCTTGCCGCCGACGACAATGACCCGGACGCCATCGGTGGTGCAAGCCTTGAAAAATTACAGGAACTCGCCGCCATGGCCGCCCGCCTGCAGGGCGGTCGCGGCTAACGCCCCAACAGCCTGCTCGCGCGGCCAACGTCAATGGGCGAACGCAAGCCCGTTCACCTTAATCCTCCTTGGCAAACAATCGCCGTAATGCGCCCCATTGGCTCAGCCCCACGCCGATCAGGATTAAAACCAACGCCCAGAGCAGCGAGGCCTTCAAAGGCTCGCCCAGGAAAATCACGCCGAGTGTCACCGACCACAGCGGCACCTGGTAATTTGTCAGGCTCATGAACACCGGCCCGGCGGTGCGCGCAACGATGATGCGCAGCAGGTTGGCCATGGCCGTGGGGATCAGCCCGAGGATCGCGATAAGGATCAGCCACTGCGTCCCCGGATGGACCGGTGCGCCATGGCTTAGCACGGCCATGGGAAACACCACCACCGATCCGATCAACAACGTAGCGGCCGCCAGCCCCACCGGATCCATCGGAGGCAAACGCCGCAGCAGAACGGAGCTCACCGCATAACACCCCGCCGCCGCCAGGCAGGACAGGCGGCCAAACGGCTCCATCCCCGCGCCCGTGCTTACGAATGCCTTCGGCCCCATCAGCACCAGGATACCCGCAAACCCGATGGCAAAGCCCAGACACTTGCGCCAAGTCAGCTGTTCCCCCGGCAGCAGGAAATGTGCCAGCGGCAGCACGATCAACGCCACCGCCGCCATCGCCACCCCTGTGAAGGAGGAGGTCACATATTGCTGACCCCAAGCAATAAACATGAACGGCGCGGCCGCCGACAGGATCGCCACGGCGATCAGCATCGGCCAGTCGCGGTCCTCCGACGTGAACATCCGCGCGCCCCGCAGTATCCAGATCAGCCCTGTCAGTACGGCGGCAAACCCGATCCGCCCAGCGGCAACCCAGAAGGGCGGCGCGGTCTCTAGCGCAAGCGCCTGCACCATGAAGGTCCCGCCCCAGACAAAGCCGAGCGTCAGGATCATCAGCCAACTTGCCGGGGTGATATTGGGGGTGCCTATCATTGTCTTAATCCGCACCTCTGAATCAGCCAGATGACGATAGCCAATAGGGCCGGAAAGACCAGCAAAGGCGCTCATCGCTTCGGATGCACCGGAGGTGTAGTCGCCCGATAGTACCGATATCGCTGTTTCAAAAAGGCATTGGCGGCGTGTTCCATTTGTCCGCATCGTGCTGCGACACCAGAAAAAGGCCTGCAGGACGCGCCCGCCACAACCGTTAACCCTAGGCGCGGGCGGCACTAAACTGGCGCGGCCCCAACACGAATACTGCTCACCTGCTGGTCCTGTTCTCACACTGGCCGCTGACTTGAGCCCGGGACTGGCCTGATTTTTGACTGGCCCTATTTTTGACTGGCCCGAGTTTCATCGCCTTTTGCTGACGAGCAGGTATAGATGACCCGGCACCAAGAGGGTCATTGGGCAAATTTTCAACGGCCCCCGACGTCCAAATCGCCAAAATGCAGATCAACACACTGCCCGCCCCGCGCATGTGTTGACGAAGCCTCACGCCACCGCAAAAGTCTTGCGACGACGCCCGAGACCTACAGCAACCAAGCCATTGGCCCAAACCGGCCTCGCAGGCTCGAACACAGGAGATACATCTTGTCTGACACATTCTTCCAGCCGGTGTCCGGTTTTGACCCTCCTCGTTTTGCCGGGATCCCGACCTTCATGCGCTTGCCCCATGTCGCCCTGAGGGATGAAAAGATCAAAGACGTCGATATCGGTTTGATTGGTGTGCCGTGGGACAGTGGCACCACCAACCGGCCGGGTCCTCGCCACGGCCCGCGCCAGTTGCGGGACATGTCCACCATGATCCGTGCGCAAAATGGGGCCTCTGGTGTACGCCCCTTTGAGCTTGCCAATTGCGCCGACCTGGGCGACGTCCCGCCCAACCCCGCTGACATCATGGACACGATGGAGCGGGTGACAACGTTTTACGACCGGGTGCGATCTGCCGGTATCCGCCCGCTTACCGCTGGTGGGGATCACCTGACCTCCCTCCCGGTGCTGAGGGCGGTGGCCAAGGACGGTCCGCTGGCGATGATCCATTTCGACAGCCACACCGATCTGTTCGACAGCTATTTCGGCGGCACCAAATTTACCCATGGCACACCATTCCGCCGCGCGGTGGAGGAAGGGCTGCTAGACCCAAAAAAGGTGGTGCAGATCGGTATTC
>JAEPNQ010000052.1 GCA_017643305.1 Marinibacterium sp.
GGTTCTTTGAAGATTTTGACCGCGTGGTGTTTTACGGCGCCGGGGCCTGTGGCTATGCCGCAGCCGCCTTTTCAGTGGCCGCATCGGGCGCGATGGTGCTGACCGTGCAGCCGCACGCCACTATGGATCCCCGCATGACGGAATGGGACCCGCGGCACCCCCAGGCGAGGCGGTTGAACTTTACCAACCGGTTTGGTTATGCCCCCGACATGCTGGACGCCGCAGACCGCGGTTTTGTTCTGTACGATCCGCACGAAGATGTGGATGCGATGCACGCTGCCTTGTTCGAGCGTAACAACGTCACCCGCCTGCGCCTGCCATTTCTGGGAGACAACCTGGAAACGTCCCTGCTGGACATGGGCCTGCTCCTGCAACTGATCGAAGACGCCGGTGAAGACACTCTGGATGCGGTCAGCTTTGCCCAGGCCTACAGGACACGTCGCAACAATGTGGCTTACCTGCGCCGTTTGCTGGCCTATCTCGACGCCCGCGACCGCCGGTACCTGAGCTATGTACTCTGCCGTTACGTGATTTCTGACCGCAAAGCGCCACATTTCCGCCGCCGCCTGCGCACCCTGCGCACTCAGGCCGCCCAAGGCGCATTCCGCGCGCCACCCGCACGGCAGGCCACGGCAGCAGACTGACATCTGGTCCCGCGCCATGGCTTATGCTAGCCGGGGTTAATGACCAACACCCTCACGCTCCGCCGTCCCGACGATTGGCATCTGCATCTGCGCGATGGCGCGGTGCTGCAGGCCGTTCTGCCCGAAACAGCCCGTCATTTCGCCCGTGCGATCATTATGCCCAATCTGGTTCCGCCGGTGGTAACCGGGGCGCAGGCCGCTGCCTATCGCGACCGGATCATGGCTGCCCTGCCCGACGGTATGACGTTCGAGCCACTGATGACGCTCTACCTGACCGAAGACACAGATCCGGACGATGTGTCCGCTGCTCATGCCAGCGGGCTGGTAAAGGCGGTCAAGCTGTACCCGGCCGGGGCCACAACCAATTCCGCCAGCGGCGTGCGCGATTTCGACAAGGTGCGCCCCGTGCTGGAGCGCATGGCAGAAATCGGCCTGACATTATGTGTGCATGGCGAGGTGACCGATGCGGATATCGACATTTTCGACCGCGAAGCCGTGTTCATCGACCGTGTGCTGGACCCTGTCCGCCGCGCCACGCCAGGGCTGCGTGTGGTGATGGAACACATCACCACCTCTCAAGGCGTGGAGTATGCCAAAAGCGTCGACAGCGGGCTGGGCGCGACGATCACGACGCATCACCTGGTGATCAACCGCAACCACATCCTGGTGGGCGGCATCCGTCCGCATTACTATTGCCTGCCCGTGGCCAAGCGCGAAGAACACCGGCTGGCGCTGCGCGCCGCCGCGACTTCCGGTGATGCGCGGTTCTTCCTCGGCACTGACAGTGCTCCGCATGTGGACGCGCTGAAGGAAACCGGCTGCGGATGCGCCGGATGTTTCACCGCCACCAACACGATGGGCATCCTGGCCCACGTGTTCGAGGAAGAAAATGCGCTGGACCGGCTGGAAGCATTTGCATCGCTGAATGGCCCTGCCTTTTATGACCTGCCACCGAACACTGATGTGATCACACTGACCAAAAATGACCATCCTGTGGTTTATCCGGAAAAAATTGACTCCGACGACGGCCCTGTGACGGTGTTTGACCCAACATTTCCTGTCCACTGGGACGTCAGATAACTTGCTCTGGATGATGAGCTGTCGTTTTTCACAACTCATCGGTTTTCAGCGATTGGAATTGTGATTTTGCGGAAACTCGTGATCTCAGGACGACCGTCACAATGGTTGTTTGCGCCGTTTTCTGGGAAGACGCAGGCACCCAAATCGCGACTGTGATACTGAAATCGATCGTCGCCGGCACCGATGATTTTGGCCTGCTTTACGGGGCAACCTACGTCATTAACATTAGTGGGTTCCCCACCCCCGGACATTAATAAGCTCAACAACTGTGAATAGGATATTTCTGTCGTCAAACCGACCAGCGAATTTGGTCCTGGCAAAGACGCCACGTTCTTAGGACACATCCGGTGATGATGACTGCAAAGGCAGCGCGGCGTCTGACAAATCTCGCTCTACAGCTCCGAAGGCAACGACACGCAGCGAGGTCAGGCCAGGAACGACAAGGAAAAGATCGATCCGTCAGATGTGACCTTTATCAGCTCGTTCACGGATCTGGTGCCCGGCAACATGAACCAGAACGGTTCAGATTTTGTGATCGACGATCTTTCCGGCAACACGATCACGCCAGAGAAGTTACTGTTGGGCGACTTGGACGCCGTAAACTTCATTTTCTGATTTGGACGGCGGTTCACCCTTCAAGACCGGCGGGAACATGGCTAATCCTTCCTTAATTTATCTGGAGAGACGTCATGATTCCCGCCACCTACCCCCCGGCCGAAGAAATCGCCCGCCTGAGCGCGCGGATGCTGCTGGAAATCCAGGCGGTGCATTTTAATGCGGCGGAGCCGTTCACGCTGGCCTCGGGTCTGCCCAGCCCCACCTATATCGATTGCCGCAAGCTGATCTCCTACCCGCGGATCCGGTCGACGCTGATGGATTTCCTGACCGTAACGGTGATGCGCAACGCGGGCTTTGAAGCGTTCGACAATATCGCGGGCGGGGAAACCGCCGGCATCCCCTTTGCCGCGATGGTGGCCGAACGCATGGCGCTGCCGATGACCTATGTGCGGAAGAAACCCAAAGGCTACGGCCGCAACGCCCGCATTGAAGGGGCGATGTCCGAAGGGGAACGGGTGCTGCTGGTCGAAGATCTGACCACCGATGGCGGCTCCAAGCTATCTTTCGTGGATGCAATCCGAGATACCGGAGCCACCTGCGGGCATACGGCGGTGATTTTCTATTACGGGATTTTCCCAGAAACGATCAAAACCCTTGGCGATCATGGGGTTGCTCTTCATCACCTATGCACCTGGTGGGACGTGCTGGCCGAAGCCGAGGCGCAATCGGCCTTTGACACCGCAACGCTGGACGAGGTGGAAGCGTTTCTGAACGCCCCCCGCGCCTGGCAGGACGCCCGGAAATAACCGGGGATAGGACGCGGGATAGTTTGTGGAAAACTCTTCCACAGAATCAGCTGTTGATCTAGATTTGGTGGAGCGTAACGCAGGCAACGGCATATCTGGGCTGATCTGACGGCACCTGACCGGGAAACATTGGTTTCTCGCAGAGTTATCCCCGCAGTTATGCTGATAGCCGGATTGTAATTCGTCATCTAGAACGATCCGAAATAGAAGTACTGGGGGCAGGCATGAACCAGATAGCTGGTTTGAACGCGACACAGCTCGAAACCGAAAACACCGACACGATGCCCCATTCGGTGGAGGCAGAACAACAGCTGCTGGGTGCGATCCTGACCAATAATGACGTGTTCGACCGGGTGGCGAGCCTGGTGGGCCCGCAGCATTTCTTTGACCCTGTGCATGCCCGGATTTTTGAAATTGCGTCGTCGCGGATTGCCCGCAACCAGCTGGCTTCTCCCGTCACGCTCAAGGCGTTCATGGAAGATGACGACGGGCTGAAGGAACTGGGCGGACCGGCCTATCTGCTGCGGTTGGCGGGGGCGGCTGTCAGTTCCTTTGCCGCGCGCGAATATGCGCAGATGATCTATGACCTGGCCGTGCGACGCGAATTGATCGGGCTAGGCCAAGACATCAGCGCGCGCGCCGCGCGGGTCGATGTGGCATCCGAACCCAAGGAACAGATCGTTGAGGCGGAACAAAAGCTTTACGCGCTCAGCGAACAGGGCCAGACCGAATCCGGTTTTCAAAGCTTTCTTAAAGCCGTAACGGACGCAGTTAATGTTGCAAATGCCGCTTACCAACGGGATGGCGGGATGGCGGGAATCTCCACCGGCCTGATCGATATGGACAAAAAGCTGGGTGGCCTGCATCGGTCCGACCTGCTGATCCTGGCGGGGCGCCCGTCGATGGGCAAGACCTCTCTCGCCACAAATATCGCGTTCAACATTGCCAAGGCCTATCGCCGTGGCACCCTGCCCGATGGCGGCGAGGGCGCGGTAGACGGCGGTGTCGTCGGGTTCTATTCACTAGAGATGAGCGCCGAACAGCTGGCCGCGCGGATTTTGTCAGAAGCCAGCGAGGTGCCCTCGGAACAGATCCGCCGGGGTGATATGACGGAACCGGAGTTCCGCAAATTTGTGGATGCGGCCAAGTCGCTGGAATCCTGCCCACTCTATATCGATGACACACCCGCGCTGCCGATCAGTCAGTTGGCTGCCCGTGCCCGCCGCCTGAAACGGACACAGGGGCTTGATTGCCTGATCGTGGACTATTTACAGCTGGTACGCCCCGCATCGGCCAAGGACAGTCGGGTGAACGAAGTTAGCGAAATCACCCAAGGTCTGAAGGCCATTGCCAAGGAATTGGACATACCAGTGATCGCGCTGTCTCAGCTGTCCCGTCAGGTGGAAAGCCGCGACGACAAGCGCCCGCAACTGAGTGACCTGCGGGAGTCCGGGTCAATCGAACAAGATGCGGATGTGGTAATGTTCGTGTTCCGCGAAGAATACTATGTGGAACGGGAAAAACCGTCCGACGACCGACTGGAAGAAATGGCCGCCTGGCAGGAACGGATGGAACGGCTGCACGGCAAGGCCGAGGTTATCA
The DNA here is from genome assembly GCA_017643305.1 of Marinibacterium sp. Lineage (GTDB taxonomy): Bacteria > Pseudomonadota > Alphaproteobacteria > Rhodobacterales > Rhodobacteraceae > HXMU1420-2. The sequence goes on from JAEPNQ010000052.1 coordinate 4,691, forward strand.
TCGGCAAGCAGCGGCACGGGCCGATTGGGACAGTGGAGCTAAGCTTTGAGGGCCAGTTCACCCGCTTTGGCAACCTCGCCCGCCCTTGGCATCAGGGGCAGGACGAAGGGTTCTGACGTCGATTGCAAACTTCATCACGGCTGTAAATGGGGCTGGAACGCGAAGGATACCAGAGGGTTTGCCGCGCCGTTCCCACCCTGCATCCATCATTGGCATTCCATCCCGCATTTCGTCTGAAATCACCGAAATTCTCAAAACGTGATTGGACAGGGCCCGCGCAGAGTGGCGCAATAAGGCCATGTTGCGCTGGCTGATCCTGATCTTGCTTCTTGCCCGACCCCTGCACGCTGAACCCGTGGAGGTGGACCTGGAACTGGTGCTGGCGGTGGATGTGTCCCGGTCTATGACCCCACTGGAACTGGAGATTCAGCGGCGCGGCTACGCCGAGGCCCTGACCAGCGATGAGGTCTGGACCGCCATTCGCGGCGGCATGATCGGGCGTGTCGCGCTGACTTATATGGAATGGGCCGGGCAATTTCACCAGCGGGTCGTGGTGCCTTGGACTCTGATTGAAACTCGCGAAGATGCCGCGCGGTTTGCTGCCGCGATTACTGCCCATTTTGACGGATCCATGCGGCGCACGTCGATTTCCGGCGGATTAGAAGCGGCGACCATTGCATTTGAAATAAACGATTTTCATGGATTACGCCGGGTGATTGATATTTCCGGTGACGGCCCAAACAACCATGGCCGCCCGGTTCTGCCCGCCCGGTCGGAGGTGCTGGCAAAGGGGATCATCATCAATGGCCTGCCGCTGATGACCGAAGATGAAATGAGCCGCCGGTTCGGTATCCCCGACCTGGATGCTTACTACACCAATTGTGTGATCGGCGGGCCTGGCGCATTCATGTTGCCGGTTTGGAGCTGGGAGGATTTTGAACCGACACTGCGCCGCAAGCTGGTATTGGAACTGGCCGGGATTGAACCGCAGCCACAGATCATTCCGGTGGCCGGGTATGACTGCATGATCGGCGAAAAACTCTGGGAACGGTATTTTGGCGACTGGTATTCACCCTGATCCCAAAGCAGGATGGCGGCATGCAGACGATCCCCGACCTGAACATTGCGGATGGTGATGACGCAGCTCTCGCCCGCGCGTTCCACGACATCTACAGCACCTTTGGCTTTGGCTATCTCAGCGGTCACGGTATAAACCCCGACCTGCTGGAGGCGGTGTTTGACGCCTCCAGGGCCTTTCACGCTCTGTCGCTCGAGACGAAGATGAAGATTGCGCTGGACCGCAACCATCGGGGCTACATCCCCATCGGAACGTCGACCGACGTAACCACCGATCTGGCTGAGGTGACAAAGCCCAACCAATCTGCCAGTTTCATGATGATGCGCGAAGACGCCACGCATGACCCCGCGCTTTACCTGTCCGGCCCTAACCAATGGCCCGCGCTGGAGGGGTTCCGCGATGTGTTGGAGACCTATCACGCAACCATGTGCGAACTGGGTGAAAGGGTGATGCGGCTGGCGTTGATGGCGGCGGGGGCAGACAACCTCGATTTCATGGAGGCGTTTGATCCGCCCTCGACATGGCTGCGACTGCTGCACTACCCACCCCGTCCTGCTGATGCGCCGCCAGATCTCTACGGTTCTGCACCGCACAAGGATTTTGGCTGCCTGACCTTTCTGGCGCAGGATGCCGTTGGGGGCCTGCAGGTGCTGACTCCGCAAAGCGACTGGGTCGATGTGCCCTACAAGCCCGGTACCTTCGTGGTGAATGTCGGCGATATGTTGCACCGGCTCAGTAACGGGCGGCTGCGATCCACCCCGCATCGAGTGATCAACCGGTCTGGGCGCGAACGCTATTCCTGCCCGTTTTTCTACGACCCGCATGTCACTGCGACCATTGCGCCCCTACCCGGCACTGGCGCGCGCAGTTTCCCGCCGTTGAATTTCGGCGATTTCCTGCGCCAAGAGCTGGAAGCTGGCTACGAAGCGCATCAGGACAACGACGGCTGAGCCTTTCCCCCTTGACGCCGGACTGCGGGATGTCAGAACGGGGCACATGGCGACTGGACATCTGACAATCGACCTCGGCGCGCTGGTCCAGAACTGGCGAACGCTGGATGCTATGACAGCCTGCGAAACCGCCGCCGTGGTCAAAGCCAACGGGTACGGGCTGGGGGCGACACGTGTGGCAGACGCGCTGGCACAGGCCGGCGCGCGACAATTTTTCGTGGCCACCGCTGAAGAAGGCGCGGTGCTGCGCAGGTCGCTGGGGCCGGAGCCGTTTATTGGTATCTTCTCGGGCCATATGGAGGGTGATACGCCCCTGCTGCGCGACAATGACCTGACGCCTATGTTGAATTCCGTCGACCAAGTGCTGCGCCATGTGGAGAGCCTGCCGGGTCGCGCTTGTGGGGTTCAACTCGATACTGGGATGAACCGGTTGGGACTGGAACCGCAGGATTGGTCAGCTTTGCGCGAGATCGTGGTGGGGCTGGGCCCCACGCTGGTCATGTCGCACCTGGCCTGCGCGGATGAATCGGACCATCAGATGAACCTGCAACAATTGCAGACCTTCCGCGAAATGACCGAAGGGCTGTCGGCCCCCCGGTCACTGGCGGCAACAGGCGGGCTGTTGCTGGGACGCTATTTCCATTTCGACCTGACGCGGCCCGGCGTGGGACTTTACGGTGGGATGCCTTATGAAGATGCGCTGCAAACCGTGCATCTGACCCTGCCTGTGATCCAGACACGCGTGGTCGAGCCGGGCGAAACCGTGGGCTATTCCAACACATGGACCGCGCCGGTGCCCAGCCGCATCGCCACGGTCTCGGCAGGTTACGCTGACGGCATTCTGCGGGCAGCAGGTAATGGGCTGACGTTGTTTTCTGGTGGCGTACCCTGCCCGGTGCGCGGACGGATTTCGATGGACCTGATTACGGTGGACATAACCGCCCTGCCTGAAGACCCACCGCATCTGAGCCTGCTGGGCGGTGGCAATACGGTGGACACGCTGGCCGACGCGGCAGGCACGATCGGCTACGAAATCCTGACCTCGCTAGGCGCGCGTTACGAACGGACCTACACCGCATGAACGTGATGGCTCCTCTGGCGCTGATCGGGCGGTCGGTGCTGACGCTGCTGGCGTCCGTTGGGCGGATCAGTCTCTATATGCTGGACGCGTTCAGCCACATGCTGCGCCCACCCTTCTACCCGCGCGAATTTTTAAATGCGCTGCTGAATATCGGCTGGCTGTCTCTACCGGTTGTGGGCCTGACCGCCATTTTCACTGGCGGCGCGCTGGCCTTGCAGATCTACTCCGGCGGTGCGCGGTTCAATGCTGAAGCCGTGGTGCCGCAGATCGTGGCCATTGGCATGGTACGCGAACTGGGCCCGGTGCTGGTGGGACTGATGATCGCGGCCCGCGTGACGTCTTCCATCGCGGCCGAGATTGCGACGATGAAGGTGACCGAACAGATTGATGCGCTGGTGACACTCAGCACCCATCCGATGAAATACCTGACCGCGCCGCGTCTGCTGGCCGCGCTGATCACCGTGCCCGCGCTGGTGGCGGTGGGCGATGTGATTGGCATTGCCGGCGGCTATACGGTGGCGACGCAGAACCTGGGCTTCAACCCGGTGGTCTACTTGAAAAACACCGTCGATTTCCTTGAGCCGCTGGACATCATAAGCTCGCTGGTCAAAGGGGCCGCATTTGGCGGTATCGCCGCGTTGATGGGCTGTTACTATGGCATGAATTCGGGACGTGGCGCCCAAGGCGTGGGCCGGGCGACCAAGAGCAGCGTGGAGGCGGCCGCAGTCCTGATCCTGGCAGCGAATTTCGTACTCACGGGGGTGTTTTTCTCGGTATGATCCGCTTGGAGAACGTCCATAAGGCCTTTGGCAGCAACCGCGTTCTGCGCGACATGACCCTCGAGATCCCGCAGGGCAGTTCAATGGTGATCATCGGCGGCTCGGGTACGGGGAAATCCGTGGCGCTGAAATGTGTCCTCGGGCTGATCCAACCGGACAGCGGCAAGATCTTTGTCGATGGCACTGAAACCGGCACCGGGGACCGTGACGCGTTTCTGGCGCGGTTTGGCATGTTGTTTCAGGGTGGCGCTCTGTTTGATTCGCTGCCCGTATGGCAGAACGTGGCCTTTCGCCTGCTGCGCGGGTCGCTGAAGCGCCCGGCCGACGAAGCGCGCGAGATCGCCATGGAAAAATTGCGCCGCGTCGGGCTGAAACCCCAAGTGGCAGACCTGTTTCCGGCAGAGCTTTCGGGCGGCATGCAGAAACGTGTGGGTCTGGCGCGGGCGATTGCGGCGGAACCGGAAATCATTTTCTTTGACGAACCGACCGCCGGGCTGGACCCAATCATGGCCGGTGTCATCAATGAGCTGATCCGCGAGATTGTGGTGGAGATGGGCGCGACTGCAATGACCATAACGCATGACATGTCGTCGGTGCGGGCGATTGCAGACAATGTGGCCATGCTGCATGGAGGGGTGATCCAGTGGACCGGGCCGGTGGCGGAGATGGACGCGTCCAGTGATCCTTATCTGGATCAGTTCATTCAAGGGCGGGCCGAAGGCCCGATCGAAGCTGTGCGGTAAGCGCCGAGCCGCGCAGAAGGCCGATGGATGGCGCAATATTCTGTGGATCTGTAGATTTTTGGCGATCCGCCAAAACCCACAAGGTACTTGGAAACAAAAGAAGCGGGGGTTGTGCCAGTGCGGTGGGGTGACTAGTCCTGACGATGATGTTGCGTGTTCTGACCCTGTTGCTGCTGGTCCTTTACCCGGTGGCCTGGTTTGCACCCCTGATGCGGGCCGGGCTGTTGCCACTGTTTGAATTGAGCGAAATTTCAGTGATCACGGGGTTACAGAGCCTTTGGGGATCAGACGTGATCCTGGCGCTGATTGTGACCGCGTTTGCGCTGTTTGCGCTCTATCTGAAAACCATTGGTCTGGCTTTGGTGCAGTGGAACCTTCTGGATAAGCGGGCGATGCCGACGCTGCATGTTCTGGGCAGGCTCGCGATGGCGGATGTTTTCCTGATCGCGCTCTATATCACCGTGGTCAAAGGCATTGGCATCGGTCGCTTGGAAACAGCCTGGGGGCTCTACCTGTTTACAGCCTGTATCCTCGCCAGCATCGTGATTGGCATTGTAACGGAAAAAACCGGGTTGCGCGAAGGCGCGAGGTCAGACACCTAGGGGTATGGCGAAATCCACCCGATTTGTTTGTGCTGCCTGCGGTTCTGTCTCCTCGAAATGGTCGGGGCGGTGCGAGGCGTGTGGCGAGTGGAATTCAATCAGTGAAGAGGCACCGCTGACCGCTGGGCCAGGCAAGCAGGCGCTTGGTGCCGGGCGTGGCCGCACCATGCCACTTACGGATCTGCGGACCGAAGAAACGCCACCCACGCGCGCCATCAGCGGGATGGGAGAGCTGGACCGCGTGCTGGGCGGCGGGTTGGTGCCGGCCTCGGCCATTCTGGTGGGGGGCGATCCCGGCATCGGAAAATCCACGCTATTGTTGCAGACAGCTTCAGCTTTGGCCCGCAAGGGGCTGAAAACGATTTATGTTTCTGGCGAAGAAGCCAGCGCACAGGTGCGCATGCGGGCGCAGCGACTGGGCCTGTCGGATGCGCCGGTGCTGCTGGCGGCGGAAACCGCGCTCCGAGATATCCTGACCACGCTGGAGACAGAGAAGCCAGACCTGGCGATTATCGATTCCGTGCAGACCATGTGGTCAGACACGGTGGACAGCGCGCCCGGCTCTGTCAGCCAGGTGCGCGCGGCAGCGCATGAGCTGACCACCTTTGCCAAGCGGCGCGGGATGAGCGTGATCCTCGTGGGGCATGTCACCAAGGAAGGCCAGATCGCAGGGCCCCGCGTGGTGGAGCATATGGTGGACACCGTGCTCTATTTCGAAGGTGAACGCGGCCACCAGTTCCGCATTCTGCGCGCCGTAAAGAACCGATTTGGGCCAGCGGATGAGATCGGCGTGTTCGAGATGACCGGAGCCGGGTTGGCGGAGGTATCCAACCCGTCCGCCCTGTTCCTGACCGACCGGGGCGAACCTGCGCCGGGATCGGCGGTGTTTGCGGGCATCGAAGGCACCCGGCCCGTGCTGGTGGAATTGCAGGCGCTGGTCGCTCCCACCCCGCATTCGCAGCCCCGGCGCACGGTTGTGGGGTGGGACAGCGGGCGACTGGCGATGATTCTGGCAGTGTTGGAGGCGCGCTGCGGCATTCCCTTTGCGGGGTTGGACGTATATCTCAACGTGGCCGGTGGACTGCGCATCAGCGAGCCAGCCGCCGATCTGGCCGTGGCCGCCGCGTTGCTGAGCGCGCGCGAAGACGTGGCGCTGCCCGCAGAAACAGTGATTTTCGGGGAAATCAGCCTTTCTGGTGCGCTGAGACCCGCACCGCAAACCGAAAACAGGTTGAAAGAGGCGCAAAAACTTGGTTTCTCCTCTGCCATTGCCCCTGCTGGCGAGAAATCCGGTACAACAGGTGGTATGGCCCTGACTCGACCCGCCGATCTGGCGCAGTTTGTGGCCGAAACATTCGGCGCCGGGTAACGGCGGAAAGGCAGGCAGGAGCACATGGAAGGCTTCACCATAATCGACGGGGTTGTCGCGCTGATCATCGTGGTGTCAGCTCTGCTGGCTTATTCGCGGGGCTTCGTACGCGAAGTGATGGCGATCCTGGGATGGGTGGCCGCCGCATTTGTCGCCTTTATCTTTGCGCCGCAGGTGGAACCGCTGGTGAAAGAAGTTCCCCTGATCGGCGAGTTCATCGCGGATAGTTGCGAACTGAGCATCATCGCCGCCTTCGCCGCCGTGTTCGCTGTGGCCTTGATTATCGTGTCATTCTTCACGCCGCTCTTTTCCAGCCTGGTGCAGCGGTCAGCCCTAGGCGGTATCGATCAGGGTGCCGGGTTCCTGTTTGGTGTAGCGCGCGGCATCCTGTTGGTGGCCATAGCGTTTTTCATCTATGAGGCGGTGATCACCACGCAGAGCTTTACCATCGTGGATGAAAGCCGGTCGGCTCAGGTGTTTTCGCGGCTTTCCGGTTCGATCCAGGAACAGGACCCGGAGCAAGCACTGGGCTGGATCACCCAGCAATACGAACAGTTGGTCGGGGCATGCCAACCCGGCTGATCCTCCACCTTGATCGAACCTGTTTGTCCATAGGCCCGCTTAGCAGGCACATGCGCGACCTGCCTACAACACTGCCCGCGTCACTGACCCCGCCTGCCTGCGATTTGTGATCGTTTCGTGACAGGCGGTGAGCGAGCCGATAAAATCAGGCGTAATGCCGACCATGGATTCGGAGCTGCTCCCCTTGTCCAAACATATGCCGCCAGCGCACCCGTTCGACGACGACAAACTCCGCGAAGAATGCGGGATTTTCGGGGTTCTCGGCGTGGCCGATGCCGCCAACTTTGTCGCCCTGGGCCTGCATGCGTTGCAGCATCGCGGGCAGGAAGCAGGCGGAATCGTCAGCCATGATCCGGAACAAGGGTTCAATTCAGCCCGCCGGTTTGGCTACGTCCGCGATAACTTCACCAATGAATCGCTGATGAAAACCCTGCCCGGGCCGCTGGCCATAGGGCATGTTCGTTATTCCACCGCCGGGTCCAAGGGACAGACGGCAATCCGGGATGTGCAGCCGTTTTTCGGGGAATTTTCGCTGGGCGGCGCGGCGCTGGCCCATAATGGCAACATCACCAATGCCGATGCCCTGCGGCGGGAATTGATCGAACGCGGGTCGATCTTCCAAAGCTCATCGGACAGTGAATGCATTATCCACCTGATGGCGCGGTCGTTCCAGAAATCCATTCCCGACCGGATGGAGGACGCGCTGCGCCGGGTCGAAGGCGCGTTTTCGGTCGTGGCCATGACGCGGACCAAGCTGATCGGCGTGCGGGACCCGCTGGGCGTGCGCCCGCTGGTTCTGGGCAAGCTGGGCGAAGGCTGGGTTCTCAGTTCGGAAACCTGCGCGCTGGACATCATTGGGGCAGAGTTCGTACGCGAGATCGAACCGGGTGAGATGGTTGTCATCACACAGGATCGGGGCGTGGCCAGTCATTTCCCCTTCCGCAGGCGCCCGTCGCGCTTCTGCATCTTCGAACATGTCTATTTCTCGCGCCCCGATTCCATCCTCGGCGGGCGTAGCGTGTATGAAACCCGGCAAGCCATTGGCCGTGAGCTGGCCAAGGAAAACCCAGTGGAGGCAGATCTGGTCTGCCCCGTGCCTGACAGCGGTACACCCGCGGCGATCGGTTTCGCAGCGGAATCGGGTATTCCTTATGCCATGGGGATTATCCGCAACCAGTATATGGGCCGCACGTTTATTGAACCCACGGAACAGATCCGCAACATGGGCGTTCGGTTGAAGCTGAACGTGAACCGCGCCCTGATCCGCGACAAACGCGTGATCCTGGTAGACGATTCGGTCGTGCGCGGCACGACCTCACGCAAGATCAAGGAAATGATCCTGGATGCCGGCGCGAGGGAAGTACATTTCCGTATCGCGTCTCCCCCAACCGCTTGGCCGTGCTTCTACGGGGTCGACACGCCGCAGCGCGAAAAGCTGCTGGCCGCAACGATGAGCGAAGATGAAATGCGCGAACATTTGGCGGTGGATTCGCTGAAGTTCATTTCACTTGATGGCCTCTACCGTGCGGTCGGCGAAGCCAAGGGGCGCGACCCTCAAAGCCCACAATATTGCGATGCCTGCTTCTCTGGCGATTATCCGGTGGAACCGTCCGACATGATCGAACAGGGGTTCCAGCTGAAGGCGGCAGAATAAGCCTCAGTCCGTGCTGTAAACAAAGGACAGCCGCCGCGCCTTGCCGTCTGGCGGGCGTGGAAACGGGGCTGCGGCGCGCACCTGTGACTTGGCCGCGCGCGCCAGTTCTTCCGGGCCGACCGTATCCACGACGTTGACCCAGGCCAGCGACCCGTCCGGCTTGATTTCAAAAAAGACCCGCGCTGTGCCCCGGCCGGCAATCCGGACCGCTGCCGAGCGGTTCAGATGCAACAGGACCTGCCCGGCATAATTGGTGCTGTCCGCGTTGCCCTGCCCGCCAGAGCCCACCCCAGCAAACGGATTGCCCCCGCTGGAGCGGATCGGCAACGGTTCGCCGCGCTGATAGGCCGCCAGCGGACTTTCGATAGGCACGGTCGGCGGCGCAAGCAGGTTGGCGGGGTCGGTCGTGCCCTCCTCCAGTCCAGCGGGGTCTTCGGACGGGCGCCTGTCCGGCGCACGTGGGCGGACAGAGCTGGCCACGGCCAGTTCCGACCCCGGTTCCGTCAGTTTTTGCGGTTCCTCCTCCGGTTTCGTGACCTCAGATTCCGGGGTGTTGGCAACTGGGGGTAAAACCGGCTCCCCTAGTGTTTTGGGCGCAGGCAGTGCGGCGATCACCTCCGGCGACACAGCGGCCGTTTGCGTGAGCAGGGCCGGTGCAGTGATCTCGGGGAAGGCGGTAGAAGCTGCCGGGCTGCCCTGGGGGGCCTTGGGTGTGGTTTCGGCCTGCACCTCGGGCGTGACACTGGCGTTTTCGACCGCTCCCCCCTGCCCCGATGGCGGCACCGGTTCCTGCGTCTCGCCCAAACTCCCGGCCTGAGCGGTTTCCTCCGGCGTTGTCGACCGTGCGCTTGTATCCGGACGGCGCGATTGCTGGGGGTTGGAAGCCGCAATCCGCGCATCCGACGTTTCCATGGTCTCAACCGGTTGCCGGGTCTCCGGCTCCGGCTGTTCGGCGGGTTGCGTTTCTGCCAGGTCCTCGAACGTCAGGCTGGCAGGCGCAGGTGTGGTTTCCTCCGCCTCCGGCAAAGGAGCGGCCACTGCCAGCACCCAGCCAATGCCATAGATGTGGATCAGCGCCGATGACAACAGCGCCACAGCCGCAATGGTGACAGACACACGGATCATGCGTTCAATCCATCACCTTTCTGCCCGACCCAGACCAGCCATCCAGGATCTTGAAAGGGCGACAGGCGCTATTCCGCCGCTCGCGCGGGTTCGTCCACATGGGCCACGCGGGCACCTGCCTTGTTGGTGGTCACCACACCCAGCGACTTAAGCTTGCGGTGCAACGCGCTGCGTTCCATTCCTACAAAGCTGGCCGTACGGCTGATATTGCCTCCAAACCGGTTGATCTGCGTCAGCAGATATTCCCGCTCGAATGCTTCGCGCGCTTCGCGCAACGGCAGGGTCGCCAGCGTGCCCGACAGAACAACGCGACCGTCATCGCCGGCTTGCTTTTCTTCCTCGGTGGGCAATTCGCGCGCTTCAATTTCGCCTGTACCGTCACCCAGGATCAGCACACGTTCCACTAGGTTCTTCAGCTGGCGCACATTGCCGGGCCAAATCATGGTTTGCAGCAACGTTTTGGCCTCCTCACTTAGCGAGCGCAGAGGCAAGCCCTGGGATGCGTTGAAAGCGGCGATGAAATCTTCGGCCAGCAACGGAATATCTTCACGGCGTTCCTCCAGCGACGGCACAGAAATCGGCACGACGTTCAGCCGGTGGTACAGCTCCTGCCTGAAACGTTCCGCCTCAATCTCTGCCGCCAGATCCCGATTGGTGGAGGAGATCACGCGCAGGTCCACGCGCACTTTGTCGTTGCCGCCTACGCGGTGGAATTGCTGGTCCACCAGAACCCGCAGGATCTTGGACTGCGTGCCAATCGGCATGTCGGCCACTTCGTCGAAATAGATCACCCCGCCATGGGCCTGTTCCAGCAGGCCGGGTTCCACGCCCCGATCGCCAGTTTCGCGGCCAAAAAGCACCTCTTCCATACGCTGGGGTTCAATGCTGGCGCAGTTGACTGTAACAAAGGGCGCGTCGGCGCGGTTGGAATTCGCGTGAATATAGCGTGCAGCTATTTCCTTGCCCGACCCGGCGGGGCCGGTGAGCATGACCCGCCCGTTGGATTTGGTCACCTTGTCCAGTTGGGATACCAGCGCGCGGAAGGCCGCGCTGGCTCCGACCATATCAGCACTGGCGGTGTCACGCCGTTTCAAACTGCTGTTTTCCCGGCGCAGACGCGACGTTTCCATCGCGCGGCGGATCACCACCAGCAACTGATCGATGTTGAAGGGCTTTTCGATAAAATCATACGCGCCCTGCTTGATAGCGGCGACGGCGATTTCGATGTTTCCATGGCCCGAGATGATCACGACAGGCACATCCGGCTTGTCACGCTTGACGGTTTTCAGGATGTCGATGCCATCCATCGCGCTGTCCTTCAACCAGATGTCAAGGATCAGCAATCCCGGCGGCTCGGTGTTGATCGCATCCATGCATTCCTGCGAATTCCCGGCCAGTCGGGTTGCATATCCTTCGTCTTCAAGAATGTCCGAGATCAGTTCCCGGATGTCCCGTTCGTCATCGACAATCAGAATATCGCTCATGTCATTCCTGCTTCCACTGTTCTTGAGTGTTGTTCCCGGCTCCCGGCAGGCAGACGGATCACCGCCATTGCGCCGATATGCGTATTGCCTTCAAAAACGGGCGCGTCCTCCAGGACGAGCGTCCCGCCATGTTCTTCGATGATCTTCTTGACGATCGGCAGGCCCAGCCCGGTGCCTTCGTCACGTGTGGTTACATAGGGTTCAAACAGCCGCGCCCGGTCCTCGGGCAGACCGATGCCATTATCGGCGATGCGGATCTCGATCCAGTCGTCATTGGCCTGCATGGTGGCCCGGATCTCCGCTCTGAACCCATCGTCACCACCTTTTTTCGTCAGGCTTTCAATGGCTTCCCCAGCGTTTTTCACGAGGTTTGTAAGCGCCTGTGACATCATTGTTGCATCGATATCTGCTGTAATGGGGATGGTAGGCAGGTCCGGTTTGATCTGCACATCCGGCTGGCCGCTTTGCTGCAGCAGCACCACATCATTGAGCAGCGCGGTCAGGTCTTCACTGCGGCGGTCGGGTTCGGGCATGCGGGCAAATTTGGAAAATTCGTCAACAATGCGCCGCAAGTCATTGGTTTGGCGAACAATAACATCTGTCATCGCCTCCAGTTTGTCAGCATCCATCTGCACCTGAGGCACGAATTTGCGTTTGATGCGCTCCGCGCTCAGCTGGATCGGGGTAAGCGGGTTCTTGATTTCATGTGCGATGCGGCGAGCAACGTCGCCCCAGGCAGCCATCCGCTGGGCGCTGACTAGGTCAGTCACGTCGTCAAAGGCCACCACGTACCCTTCCAGCGAACCATCTTCGCCGCGCCGGGTGGAACAGCGCACCAGCAGGATTTCCTGCCGCCCGCCCCGTGTCACGCGGATTTCGCTTTGCACAACTTCGTTGGGGCCGTTGCGCAGGTCGTGGAACAGCCCGCCGAATTCAGGTACGGCCACCGCCAGAGCCAGCATTTGCTGATCACCTGACCAATCCAGCAACCGTCGCGCGGACCGGTTCACAAAGGCCACCCGTCCCGACGGGTCGAGCCCCACAACGCCCGAGGTAACTGAACTGAGCACGGAATCGAACATCCGGCGGCGGCGTTCGATCTGCTGGGTATTGTCCAGCAGCGTCTGGCGCTGGCCTTTCAACTGCCGGGTCATCTGGTTGAAATAGCGACCCAGCATGGCGATTTCATCGTCACCGTCATCTTCGGTCACCTGAACGTCCAAATCTCCCGACCCGACCTGCTGCGCCGCACCGGCCAGCCGCCCCACGGGGCGCGACAGCCGTTCTGCAAACCACAGCCCTGCCCAGATCGCGGCAAGGATCAGGATTGCCGCAAAGCCTAGATAAATAAGACCGAATTCGAACAAAACTCGTCCGCGTTCATTTTCCAGCTGGTGGTACAGCCGCACGGTTTCCTGGGTTTCATCCAGCAGACTGAGAATTTCTCCATCCACCCGACGGCTGACGTAGAGAATGCGATCGACAAAAGCATCGAGCGGCACGAGCGCGCGGAACTCATTGTTGTCCCAGTCTTCGATGACATAAAACCCCTCTTCGTCCGCTTTGATCAGCTGCTCCTGCGTGGGCTTTTCAAAGTCAAACAGATAGGAGCGTTCACCGCGCGCCCGGATTTCGCCGGTGCCGTCGATAACGTAAGCTTCGCGTAGCCCCCGCTGGATCTGGGTCTGTCCCTGTGCCAATACGCGGCGGATTTCTCCATCGCTCATAAAAAACGTCACGCTGCGGCTGGAATCGATCAACCGGGCCAGCGCGATGGCGTCCTCGGCCAGGTCTTCACGCTGTTCGGTTTCATAGGCCTCTGCCGCGGCCAGCGAATTGCCGACCACCTGCCGGACGCGGTCGGAAAACCAGCCTTCCAGACCGATATTCACCGTTAACCCCGCAAAGACAGCAACGATCACCGTGGGGATCAGCGCCAGCATGGCAAAGACGCCCGCCAGCCGAAGGTGCAGACGCGAGCCCGCCGATTGCGCCCGGCGCGCAGCGATCAGGCGTGCGACCTGCCCCAGCACCAGCGCGGCAATGACCAGCGTATAGACGAGGTCTGCCAGCAAGATAAACCGAAGCGCAGTGGAAGACGCGTTCTGGCCGAACGGACCCAGAACCAAGTAGGTGGCCAGCACCAGAAGCGGGCCCAGAACGACCAGGCCAAGGGTGGCAATATTTTGCGCACTCCGCGTCCTGCGCCATCGGGACAAGGATACCAAAAGAGTATTCTGTGACCGGGTTGCCACCCGCGTGCCTCATACAAATTGTGCCGCAGATGCGGCAGACCGCCATATATCGTGATCTTTTACGGCTGTGGCGCCGACTTGCCACGGTTATGTGGCCGTTTTACATCAATTTGCGTCGGCGTGTCACCTGCATATCGAGATCAGTAATCTTCTTACGCAGCGTATTGCGGTTGATACCTAGCAGATCCGCGCATTTCGCCTGGTTGCCGCCTGTGGCTTCCAGCGCAATTTCGATCAACGGCAACTCCAGTTCCCGCAGGATCCGGCCATAGAGCCCGGGCGGCGGCAGCATGTTGCCGTGCAGGTCAAAATAACGCTTCAGGTGCCGCGCAACGGAATCTGACAAACGCTCGGTATCGCGGCCGGTCAGCACAGGCGCGGTGCCCGGCTGGTTGCCCAGCACGGCTTCGATCTCAGTGCGCGTGATCTCTTCGGCCTGGCTGGACAGCATCAGGCGACGAATTGCATTTTCAAGTTGGCGTACGTTGCCGGGCCAGTTGTAGGTGCGCAATAATTCTTCACCATCCTCGCTAAGCCGGCGGTGCGGGCCACCTTCTTGCTCCCCGCGGTTCAAAAAATGGCGGGCCAGCAGCGGAATATCATCCACCCGCTCGCGCAGCGCAGGCACCTGAACAATGGCGCCGCTCAAGCGGTAATACAGGTCCTGACGCACCTTTCCTTGATTAAGCTCATCGCTCAGGTCGGTCAGGCCGGATGCCATGAAGCGCGGCACATGTTCGCCGGGCGCGTCAATCATCCGAACGATCCGGGCCTGAATTTCAGGTTCCACATCGCCGATTCCGTCGATCAACAGCGATCCCCCCTTGACCCGCGCCAGCACCCGCGCGGGGCCTTCTAGGTCGCGCAGATCTGCGGCGGTCACGGTCACGAACGGCAGGGTCCGCCGGTCGGAAAAATCGTGAATCGCCCGTGCGATCAGCGATTTACCTGTGCCGCTCTCCCCTGTCAGCAATACTGGCATGTCTGTGTTCATCACCCGCGCGACCAGGCGATACAGCGCCTGCATCGCCTGGGTGCGTCCAACCAGAGGCAGGTCTTCGGGCTTGTCGTCGATCGGTTTTTCCGCGTCTGTGCCCGGACGAACCCTACGGTTGGTGTCCAGCGCCCGCGCAGTCCGCTTCATCAGGTCCGGCAGGTCAAACGGTTTTGGCAGGTAATCAAACGCTTCGGCCTCTGTGGCTTGAATGGCCGTCATGATGGTGTTCTGGGCCGATATAACGATCACAGGTAAACCGGGCCGGTCCACCGAGATCTTGGGCAACATTTCCAGACCGTTGCCATCCGGCATGACAACATCGGTGATCACCGCATCCCCCTTGCCCTCACCCACCCAGCGCATCAGCGTGGTCAGCGAACTTGTGGCATGAACCCGGCATCCAGCGCGGGTCAAAGCCTGCGTCAGAACGGTTCGGATCGTGCGATCGTCGTCAGCAACGAGAACAGTGCCATCCATCACTCGGTCTCCTTCTAAGGGGATTGCGCAGTTCGAGGCGCGCGTGGCAGGGAAAGTCGAAATACGGTGCGCCCGGGCACGGAGGATACGGAGATCCAGCCACCATGGTCGGACACGATTTTGCTGACCAGGGCCAGACCCAGCCCGGTGCCGTTTTCACGGCCCGACACGAATGGGTCGAAGATCTGATCGCGGATTTCCTCGGGCAGGCCCGGTCCATCGTCGATGATCTCCACCTGCAACGGCAAAGATTCCCCAGAGCCGTCCTTGCGGCGCAGGCGGAACGCATGTTCGAAATATGTATGCAGGCGGATGGTCCCACCCTTGGGGTCAGCAGCTTCAGAGGCGTTCTTCAACAAGTTCAGCACAATCTGTAGCAACTGATCTGAGTCCCCCCACGCTGTCGGCAGCGACGGGTCGTAATCCTCCACAATCTTCATATGAGCGCCAAAGCCCAACAACGCGGACCGGCGCGAGCGATCTAGAACGTCATGCAGGTTGACCTCTGACATTTCGGGCGGGCTGAGGTTGCCGAATTGCTCCACCTGCTCCAGCAGCTTCACGATCCGGCGGCTTTCTGCCACGATCAGGTCCGTTAACTCCAGATCGTCCGGATCTAGGTTCATGCTCAGCAACTGGGCCGCGCCGGTGATCCCGGCCAGCGGGTTCTTGATTTCATGGGCCAGCATCTCTGCCATGCCGATCGCGGACTGGGCCGAGGATTTCACCGCCTGGCTGCGGGTCACCCGCGCCGCCATTTCTCTCGGAGACACGATCAACAGCCAATTGTCGTCTGAGTTCGCCAACGGTGCAAAGTTCAGCGCACAAAGTGACGGCGCCCGGCTGCCCGGCCCCACATCCACATCATTGACATAAAGCGACGTGCCAGTGGCACGCGCACGGTCCAGCGCTTCTTCCAGCGGAGCGTCCACGGTGATCTGGTCCCAGACTGGCATGTCTTTCAGCGCCCGGGCGGAGGCGTTGAGGAACAATTCAGCCGCTGGGTTCACATCGCAGATCCGATCCTGCGCATCGACCAACAAGACCGGCACCGGCAGAGAGGCCCAGATATCGGGATCGGTGCTCATGCGGCGATCCTTTCGGGCTCCAGCAGCGCGGCGGGTAGAGTCGCGATGACCTGCTTAGGGTTGGGTTCGGTCAGAACGGCGCGGCGCATCGCGGGCCCGGTGCCCGCATGGTCCATGTACCAGCGCAGATGTTTACGTGCGACGCGGCGCCCCAGCTCGGCGCCGTAAAAGCCCAAGGTTGCCTCGTAATGGCCAACCACCATCTCAACCAACGCGGCCCCTTGCGGGATATCCGGCGACTGAGTGCCCCACAGGTCCGATGCGATCTGCGCAAGCAGCCATGGCCGCCCCTGCGCCCCGCGCCCGACCATCACGCCGTCCGCGCCTGATTGCGCCAGCGCGGTACGCGCGGCCTGTGTGTCGGTGATATCGCCATTGGCGATCACCGGGATTTGCACTGCCTCCCGCACCGCGCGGATAGCGGCCCAATCGGCATGGCCCTTGTAGAACTGGCACCGGGTGCGACCGTGGATGGTGACCATACCCACACCAGCCGCCTCGGCCCGCGCCGCAACATCCGGCGCGTTCAGCAGGTTGTCGTCCCAGCCCAGCCGGGTCTTTAGTGTGACCGGCACGTCAACCGCGCCCACCACCGCCTCGATGAGCTTCAACGCGTGGTCGGGCGTTTTTAGCAAAGCTGAGCCGGAATAGCCGCCCACCACCTTTTTCGCCGGACAACCCATGTTGATGTCAATCAGCCGCGCGCCATTGTCCGCGACTATGCGCGCAGCTTCGGCGATCCAATAGGGATCGCGCCCGGCCAATTGTACGGCGGTGTTTTCCACCTCTGCACCCAGTTCCGCCCGTTCCCGCACGCCCGGCTTGGCCTGCACCATTTCCTGGCTTGCCACCATTTCGCTCACCACCAGCCCCGCACCGAAGCGCGCCACGAGGTCGCGGAACGGGCGATCCGTAATCCCGGCCATCGGGGCCAGGAAAACAGGGGGGCTTAACATATGTCCGGATAGGACAACGGGCATGAACGGATTCCTTGTGGGGTAACATCTCGGTAGTCTGTCCCCTCTCACAGCGCAATCTGAGCGGACAGGATTTCCGCTCAAAAAACGGGCGATGATTAAAAAGTGGGCAAATAGCGCGGCGAAGTTGGCGGCTCAGTGCTCCACACATGCGTTTGCCCCGCATGCTCCGAACGGCTGACTTGGCCACTGGAAAAGGATTGAAAGCTCCGCAATCGCCGGGTTGCCGCCGTTCGGCTTGCGGTGCCGGGCGCAAACCGTCTATGCAACCCATATCCAGTTGTCCGTTTCTTCACTACAATGGAACCACCTGCATGACCACCGCCGCCCTGATCGTTGCCGCCGGCAGAGGAGAACGCGCAGGCGGCGGGACCCCGAAACAATGGCGTCCGCTGGCTGGTAAACGTGTCATAGATCACACCATTGCCCATTTCCGGGCCAGTGATGTCGTGGATAGCATCGTGGTGGTGGTATCCGACGGCGACCGCCCCCATTGGGAAACGCTCGAAGGCGTGCAACTGGTGACGGGCGGAGCCGACCGCAGCGGGTCTGTTCGCAATGGGCTGCTGGCCCTGCAAGGCAGCGGTGTGACCCGTGTGCTGATCCACGATGCGGCGCGCGCCTGCGTGCCCGTTGCCCTGATCAACGCTGTCGCCACTGCACTGGACGCCCATCCCGCCGCCGCACCAGGCCTGCCGGTGACCGACGCGCTCTGGAGCGGGGCTGACAACACAGTCACCGGCACACAGGACCGCAATGGACTTTTTGCTGCGCAGACCCCGCAGGGCTTTCATTTCGACGCTATTCTCTCCGCACATTTGGCCGCAGATCATGCTGCCGCCGATGACGTGGAACTGGCCCGTGCCGCCGGCCTGCCAGTTGCTATTGTGCCCGGCGCGGCGGACAATCTGAAAATCACCAGCCCGGAAGATTTCGACCGGGCCAACCGCATATTGGGAGCCGAGATGGATATACGCACCGGCACGGGGTTCGACGTGCACCGCTTTGGACCCGGCGATCACGTCACGTTGTGTGGCGTTGCGGTGCCGCATGATCGAGGCTTGCAAGGTCACTCTGACGCCGATGTAGGCATGCACTCTGTCACCGACGCGATCTACGGCGCGCTGGCACAAGGCGACATTGGCCGGCACTTCCCACCCTCCGATCCGCAATGGAAAGGCGCGGACAGCGCCGTGTTTCTGCGCCACGCGGTCGAGATGGCAACCAATGCGGGCTACCGCATTTCCAACATCGACTGCACGCTGATCTGCGAATTCCCCAAGATCGGACCGCATGCCGCGGTGATGCAGTCGCGCATGGCCGAGATCATGGGGATGAGCCAAGACCGCGTCTCGGTGAAGGCAACCACGAGCGAAAAGCTGGGCTTTACGGGACGGGGCGAAGGCATTGCTGCACAGGCCGTTGCCACGCTGGTGCAGCCGTGACTGCGCTGGCCCGCCTGATCGGCAGCTTCGGCGGCGTTGGCTTTCTGCGTCCCGCGCCGGGCACGTGGGGCTCTCTGGCCGCCCTGCCTGTGGCGTGGTTGCTGCATGTTCTGGGCGGATTCCCGCTGCTGGTGACCGCCACGTTGGTCGTCTGCGGCGCCGGATGGTGGGCCACGGCGGTCTGGACGCGTGGCCAGTCCGAAAAGGACCCCGGCCAGATCGTGATCGATGAGGTCGCCGGACAATGGATCGCCCTGCTGCCCCTGTCCTGGCCCGCCTGGCAAATGGGTCTGGACATCACACGACTCTGGCCCGGCTGGATCGCCGCCTTTGTCCTGTTCCGCGCCTTTGATATCCTCAAACCCGGTCCCATCGGCTGGGCCGATCGACGAGGCGGCGCATTGGGCGTGATGCTGGACGATTTGATCGCAGGGGCATTTGCCGCAATTGGTGTTCTGCTGCTTGCAGGGCTTTGGCATGGGGTCATGGGATGGTGAGTGACGCGAAGATGGATGTTCCGGCACTGCTGCAGGCCGCGCGGGATGCGGGGGTGATGATCGCCACCGCAGAAAGCTGCACAGGCGGCATGGTCGCCGTCGCGCTGACTGATATTCCGGGATCATCAGATGTGGTGGAACGCGGGTTCGTGACGTACACCAACCGCGCCAAGACGGAGATGCTGGGCGTGCGACAAGACACGCTTGCCGACTATGGCGCGGTGTCCGAAGAGGTCGCCCGCGAAATGGCTGATGGTGCACTGGCGACCAGCGGCGCACAGCTGACCGTGTCAATCACCGGCATCGCGGGTCCCGGCGGGTCCGAATTCAAACCCGAGGGCCGAGTTTGTTTCGGACTGGCCCGGTCGGGGGCCGATACCCAGACCGAAACCGTTGAATTCGGTGCGCCCGGGCGCGCTAAGGTGCGTGCCGCCGCCTGCGACCACGCGCTGGCCCTGCTCATCCAGGCGCTGTCCTGATTTAGATTGATATTTAGTCTTTTGGTAATTTTTTAGCCTAAATTTTAATCAAAATTCAAACTGCCGCCTCTTTATGCGCTTGTTAAAAAATTTGCATCTTTTTTCCCCGAAATCCTTTCGGTTGATGGCCCAACAGCCAGGATAGACGAGGAGATACCCCCAAATGAACGGAGCTGATACCGCATGGATCATTGTGGCAACCGCCCTGGTCCTGTTCATGACCTTACCGGGCCTGGCCCTGTTTTACGGCGGGCTCGTTCGTGCCCGAAATGTACTCAGCGTGTTCATGCACTGCTATGCTATTGCCTGTTTAATGAGCGTTTTGTGGTTTGCCGTCGGCTATTCCATTGCTTTCGGGGATGGTGGACCTCTCTGGGGCGGTCTGGACAAGATGTTCCTGCTGGGTGTCACCGCAGACAGCCTCAGCGGGACCCTGCCCGAGGTACTGTTTTTCGCGTTCCAGATGACCTTTGCCATCATCACCCCGGCGCTGATCGTAGGGGCTTATGTGGAGAGAATCGGGTTCGGCTTCGTGCTGCTGTTCTCCGCGCTGTGGATGCTGATCGTCTACGCGCCGGTGGTGCATTGGATCTGGGGCGGTGGCATGCTGGCCGATGGCGGGATTTTCGGTGAAATTGGCGCACGGGACTTTGCCGGCGGCATCGTGGTGCACCAGACCGCCGGGATCGCAGCGCTGGTGATCGCGGTGATGCTAGGCCAGCGGCGCAACCAAACTACCCCGCCGCACAACCCCGGTTACGTGATGATCGGCGCTTCAATGCTTTGGGTCGGATGGTTCGGCTTCAACGGCGGGTCGCAACTGGCGGCCGATGGCGGCGCAGCGATGGCGCTGACGGTTACGCATATCTCAGCCGCCACCGCATCGCTGACCTGGGCACTTTGGGAACGGATCAAGTTCGGCAAGGCCTCACTTGTCGGTCTGGTGACCGGCACCATCGCAGGACTGGCCTCCATCACGCCCGCCAGCGGCTTTGTCGGTCCGATCGAAGCCCTCATCATCGGTGCCATTGCAGGCGTTCTGTGCCAGGAGGCGGTGAATGTCGTGCGCAACGCGCTCAAGATCGACGATACCCTGGACGTGTTTGCGGTGCACGGGGTCGGCGGCATCTTTGGCACGATCATGATCGCGGTGTTCGGCGCAGGGGCTTGGGCGGCACAGCTGGGCAGCCTTGCCATCGTGGGTGTGTTTACGCTTGTGGTGACAGTTGCACTGGTCAAGATCGTGGCGATGATCACACCGTTGCGGGTGGACGAAGATACTGAAATCATCGGTCTCGACCTGTCCGTCCACGGCGAACGCGGCTACGACATTCGCAGCTGACGAGTTTCGCTTTGTCGACAAATCGCAGGCAATTCACTGATGAAGCGCCTTGCTAACACGCCAAACCGGTGGCCCAAACGGGCCGCCGGTTCTTCGTTAAATACCTTACCCGTAAAGCTCCGCCGCACGCCGTTCGAAGGCGCGCACGATACGTTGCATGGCTTCGTTAAAGACCACGCCGATAATCCCCTGCAACACAACGTTACGAAACTCAAAATCGACAAAAAACGCCACCTCGCAGCCGCCTTCTGCCGTTCGAAAGGCCCAGGTGGATTTCATGTATCGAAACGGCCCATCTAGATATTCCGTATCAATCTCATGCTGATCCGCCCGCAATGTCACCTTGCTGCCGAACCGTTCGCGGAACACCTTGAAGCTGATCACCAAGTCCGCCTCCATCACCTCGGCCCCGTCTTTGGGATACCGCGTACGGATGCGAGCAGCGGCGCACCATGGCAGAAACTCCGGATAACGTGCCACATCTGCCACCAGATCGTACATCTGTTGCGGTGAATAGGGCAAAACCCGTGTTTCCGAATGGGTGGGCATGGTAAGGGGGACCCGCGAACTAACTTTCAGGCCTGATTTCTTATGGTTGGCCGGTGAATTCAAGGGGGGCACATGCCGCAGGGTCTATATGTGATTGATGAAATGATCTCGGCCAAGGCCATAGCTGCCCGGATTGAGGCGCTGTGCCGCGAGATCGTCGCTGAATACGGCAACACCGACAAGCTGGTGGTGGTCGGGCTGTTGCGCGGATCCTTCGTGTTTATCGCCGACCTGGTGCGCGAACTGAGCCTGCCCATCGAGGTTGATTTCCTCGAAGCCTCGTCTTACGGCGATTCCATGGAATCCAGTCGCGAGGTGCGTATTCTCAAGGACTTGCGCGGGCCCATCGAAGGATTGGATGTGCTGGTGGTGGAAGACATTGTCGACACGGGCCATACGCTGAACCACGTGACCCGGTTGCTGCGGTCACGCAAGCCTGCGCGGCTGAGATCCATCGCGCTGCTGGACAAGCCTAGCCGCCGAGAGGTGGATTTCCGCGCCGACTGGATCGGGTTCGAAATCCCCGATGAATTTGTTGTGGGCTATGGAATTGATTACGCGCAGCGCAATCGCAACCTGCCGTTCATCGGCAAAGTCCGCTTCGTCGATCAGGACGACGGCTAAACCAACGCCTGCCGCGCCTCGGATGTCGGGTCGTATGTGATCCAGTCCCGCGGCCATTGCAGCGTTTCGTCCCGGCCCGGCAAGTCTCGGACAGGAGCGCCGACGGGCAAAAACATCTGTCCCATAAGATAGGTTCGGTTGCTATGTGCGCAACGATAGTTGCTGAGCGACTGCAGCCTTCGCTACAGGCTTTGGCGTTCTCCACCGATGCGAACCGCCGCGCCATCCCGTCCAACAGGTTAAGCAGCTTCTGATACTTCGCGGCAAGCCCACGGTCTGCGGCCCAGTACCAAGCCCCGTATGCGGCCAGACTGCCATGTAGCGGGGCCAGCGCGAACTGGATCGCCATGCTGCCTACCTTAGGACCGCCACTATGCATGACCGCTTCATACCCGTTCCTTACCGCGACTAGCCCTGCCTGTTCACTTCCCAATGCGGGTTGATCCCCGCCTGTACCGCGCCGACAATGCGAAAAACGACCAAACCCGGATTCTGGCCATGCGCATGTTTCTCCGAATGTCAAAATGGGCCCGCAACCCGCCGTCGGCAAAGCGGGTCAAGCTGGTGTTTGGCATCGTCGCTATCTGCCTGCTGATCGCGTTGATCGAATGGTTGGGGCTGTGGCCGGATTGGGCCACGACACAAAAGGCGCGATTCCGCTAGGTCGGCGCGCGTCCAGTCAGGCGCGGTTCAAGTTCAGACAGGAAGGTGCTCAGATACCGGCCCGCCAGCCGGATACGGGGTGAATCACTCAAGTCTTCGTGGGTTGCAACCCAGATCGGTACGCGCATTTCCGGCATCAGTTCACTCCGGCGCACAAGACCGGGAGTCACATCGCCGATAAAGGCAGGCAACGCGGCTGTTCCCAGCCCCAGCCGCGCCAGTTCTCCCAAAGCGACAAAGCTGTCGGAACCACAGGTAATCTGCGATTTGGCAACATGCTTTTCCATCCATGCCGCCGCGGTGGATTGGGCAATCGGCCCCTGCATTTCCAGCCAGTGGTCGGACGCGTCGGGTTGCGAATAGGCAAAGAAGGACATCTCAGCCGCAATGGTGCCGGTCAGGTTTTCAGCCAAGGCTGCGGTTGGGCGTACCAGCAGATCCGCCTGCAAACGTCCGACATCAACACGGCGGTTGGAACTGAGCAGCGACAGGTGCAGATCCGGTGCGGCTATACGCATGCGTTGGAACAGCGGTGGAAGGACATACCGGCATAAGCTGTCGGTGGAAGTGATGCGCACCCGTCCGCTCAGCGGGGCCCGCGCGCCATGCATCAGCCGGTCGACCACGCCCACCGCGTCGGCCACCTCGCGGGCTGCATCAATCACGCGCTGGCGATCTTCGCGCACCTTGTATCCCGACGGCCCCTTGTCGAAAATCACACCACCCTGGGCGGTCTCGAACGCCGCTACTCGGCGCAGCACGGTGGCATGGGTCACCCCGATGTCACGCGCAGCAGCACTGACCGATCCTTGATCGGCCACCGCCAAGACAAAACGCAGATCATCCCAGTTCATGCTGTACACAAATAGTCAAACCCTATGCGTATATAGAGAATATCTTGGCGTTTGCGAACATGTATAATGAGCCCAGTTTGAACCCATGGGCGGAGATTTTAACGATGAAAACTGGTATTACCTTGGTGACTGGCCTTGCCTTGGCAGGGTCGCTGGCCACGGCGGCCATCAGCGACGGCCATGCCGACAAAGCCACAATGGCAGCGGTTAAGGCGCGCCAGGCCACGATGCAGCTTTATGCCTTCAACCTCGATATTCTTGGTGCGATGGCCAAGGGCGCAGTGGAATATGACGCGGGTGCTGCCAGTGCGGCTGCGGGTAACCTGGCTGCGCTCACCTCCATGAACCAAATGGCCATATGGCCTCCGGGATCGGACAATGCCGCTCTGGGCGATGCAACTGCCGCCCTGCCCGCATCTGGGCTGAAGGCAGTAAGATCGGTGAAGCCGGGATGGCAATGGTCACATCCGCTGCCGCTTTGTCGGACGCCGCAGGCGGTGGTCTGGACAGCCTGCGCGCCGCAATCGGCGCGGTTGGCAAATCCTGCGGCGGCTGCCACGACACGTATCGGCAGCCGAAGTAACCAGCCAAAGTTGTCGGACTGTGCTAGTCTGACCGGGCGGGTGGCGAAACGCTGCGCGCCCTGTTTCGTTCCATCCCGGTGTAGGAGATATAATGGCCCGCGCATTTCGTTTCTTTCTCAGCTTCGGGGTTCTGGTGGCTATTGTGGGCTGGGTCCTGTCCGCCCCGCAGCCGCTGTCCAGAGATACGTTTGAAGGGCTGACCGGGGATGCAACGCGGGGCGCGATAATCTTTGCCGCCGGCGGTTGCAGGGGCTGCCATGTGGAAAAGGGCGACACGTCCGAAGGGCCGCCCTTGCTGACTGGCGGTTACCGGATCGACAGTCCGTTCGGTACGTTCATTTCGCCCAATATCTCCCCCTCCAAAGCCGGGATCGCCGGGTGGAGCGTCGCCGACCTCGGCAACGCGTTGATGGCAGGCGTGTCGCCGGAGGGGGCGCATTACTAC
>JAEPNQ010000046.1 GCA_017643305.1 Marinibacterium sp.
CAAAGACTACGTTCCACCCGACCGGCTTCGCTTGAGCTCCGCATTGGCTCCGCTCAGCCGGTCTTGACCACAACCCAATCACAAGAAAGAAACAGGAGCGGATTCTACACCTGAACGGCCCGGATCAGGGGGCAACGTCAGGTTCGTTATACTGATACCGTTTACATCAATACCGATGAACGCAAATAGAACTAAAAGCAGTGCACCGATAGCGAATAGGCCCCATCCTATTAAATCCATATTTTTCATACTCCTAAAGTTAGTCTCTCCCGCCGGAGCGTCTCCCCATGCTCCAATTGGGTCTGTGCTAGCTTAGCCAGCCAAACATGCACCTAGTCAAGCCAGTCAAGCGTCTCACGCAAGTTTAATTGCAACCTGCTTCTATCGCTTTCCGCTTCCGACACTGATCCTAAATCAACTGGGCAAAAAGGCGCCATATGTGCAAATTTGAACTTGCCGCCCTTTGCCATATCACGCGCATCGAGCCGGTCCAGGACAGCTCTGCGCGGACTCAACGAACTACCGGGCCAACCACCCCCTAACGGGTCCTTCGCAAACACCGTGGAAGTGGGTTGGTCGCGCCACTTTTGTTTTCTAGCGACAGAATGTTGTAAAGGGGGAGGAGGAAATAGAAAGGATCTTGGATGGCTACTTTGGCAGAGGTTGGCGCACATCTCCAGATAGAGCCAGCTAAGGTCGCGTTGGTGGATCACTTTAAGAGGGCATGATCTGTGCTTTCTGGCGGGGGAAAGCTGGCCGGAGCAAGTGGAGCGCGTGTTCGATTAGCGGCTGGCGTTTGGTCTCAAACGAGGCAGGCACCGTTCCTGTTTCAGATAGAGCGGACGTTCGTGCATTTTGCAGCAAATGCCTGGTGAGAGCCCAAAGCGACTGATGCCTCGTGGAGCCTGAACTGGCAATAAGGGGCGAGAACCGGACTTTCTCTTCGGACGCGAGCCAGACGGGCCATAGCGATGAAAGCCGCCGTTCAATCGGAGCACCTTCCGCGCTGCACCGCAGGTCAGTTTTGAGCCCAATGAGGCCAGCATATTGCCGGTCATTCGCCAAGCGGCCCTGGGTCAATTCAGCGATATCCTCAGCTTGGCGGCGGCCTCGTCAAAGGCATTTTCAATTACCGGCGACGTCACTGGCAGCGACAAGAAGCCATGGATCATCCCAGGCAGGCAGGTCAGGTCGGACACGACACCATTGGCCAAAAGGCGGCGGTGAAGGGCTTCCCCCTCATCGCGGAGCGGATCATGCTCCGCAGTGTTGATTGTCGTCGGAGGGAAGCTGGAAAAATCCTCTAGTTCGAGAGGCAACGGAGTCCCGTCCCTGTCTTCACTGGTGTCCAGATAGCACGTCCAAAACCACGCCATGGCCTCTTGCGTCAGTAGAGGGCCGTCTGCGAATGTCCTTTGGCTAACAGAATCGCAGGCCGGGTCGAGCGCCGGGTAAAACAGCCCGAGGTGGCGCAGATTCCGGCCCGCACGCGCCGCAAGCGCGGCGACGCTCACGCATATCGCGCCGCCGGCGCTGTCCCCGAAAAGGGCGATCGCGTCGGGGTTGATACCGTATTGCGGGGCATTCCGGATCATGTCCTTCAGCGCGCCATGGACATCGTCAACGGGGCCCGGAAACCGGGTTTCCGGCGCCAGCCGGTAGCCGACGCTGATGACCGCGGCGCCGGTTTCGCTAGCCAAACGGCGGCAGATGCCATCATGCGTGTCGATACTGCCCCAGACAAAGCCCCCGCCATGGCAGAAGATGATTGCCGGCAGGATGGCATCCGCGCTCGGGCGGTAGTGACGGATCGCGATGTCTCGTCCCGGCAATTGCACGGTGCCGTCAACGATCCTCTCCAAGTCAGGGACTTTGCCCTGATCCATTGCACGATCCGCGGCCTGGCGGACCCTGTCCAAGGGAATGTGATCCGGCGGCGGGCGCACGGTGTTGCGTGGATCGGACAACAGGTCGGCAAAACAAGGATCAATCGGCATATCGCGGTAAACTCTTCTGGAAAGTAGAAACAAATACTAATAAGTATTCATTCGAACCATTGTCGCGCAAGCCTGGATATGCCTGATCCGAATGCCAACGCACGACACGGGTCAGACAACGTAAGGAGGGTGTCGCAATGGCGTCGGAACGCAAGCCCGGATCGAAACTGCGCGAAGAGGTCGCCGCCCTGAAGCGTCAGCGCACGCTGGATGCCGCAACCGACCTTTTCTACGAGAAGGGCTATACCAACACCACATTGGACGACGTGGCAAACCAGTTGGGCGTGACCAAGCCCTTCATCTATACCAATTTCGGATCGAAACCCGATTTGCTGGCCGAGATCTGCCGAATTGGCGTCAGCAGCGCGCTGGACGAGGTCGAAAGGGTCCTGGCCCAGGGCGAGCCCAACGCCTGTACGTTGCAGCGGTTCATCCCGCGTTATGTCGATGCGGTGCTTCGGCGGCAAAAGAACATCGCCGTCAATATCCGCGAGGAAAAGAACCTGTTGCCGGAGCATGCCACGGATCTGGCAGAGCTTCGGCGGGCCTTCATGGCGCGAATCGAACTGTTGCTGACCAAGTCCAGCGCGGCAGCGGGACACACCCTGACCGACCCTCAGGTTACGGCTTTTGCCGTTGTCGGCGCGGTCAGCTGGACCACGTTCTGGTACAATCCAAAGGGTGCGCTGAGCGCCGAAGATCTATCGGGCAAGCTGGCGGACATCGTCCTGAACCTGGTCAAAGACGCCGCCCCGGTCGCGTAGTCCACAGATTTTTCTACTGATTTTCCCACGGCGGAGACAGTCGGCGGTAAACCCGCGCGCTTCTGTCCGCTCTGTTCCTCCTGCGGTTTGGCGTCTGAAACTGCCCCGGCGGCAGGGCGGGGAGGAAAATTTTTCTTGAAATATACTCACCAGTATGTTTTTCAATTTGTCAGTAGACGACAGGCATCGTCGGTATGTTTTTGTCGGAGGATGCCGGATGGCGCATGTGGAAACGCTGATTGTCGGAGCAGGTTTGGCCGGGTTGCGCGCGCTTTACGCGCTGGGACAAAAGGGCATTACGGCCACTGTTCTGGAAGCATCTGACGAGATCGGCGGGGTCTGGAACCACAACCGTTACCCCGGTGCGCGCTGCGATGTGGAAAGCTTTGACTATTCCTACAGCTTCTCGGAAGAGCTGGAGCAGGAGTGGCGATGGACCGAGCGCTATCCGACCCAACCCGAGATCCTGCGCTATATCAACCACGTCGCCGACCGGTTCGATCTGCGTAAGGACATCGTTCTGAACACCCGGGTTGAAGAAGCGGCCTATGACGAGGACCGCGCGATCTGGACCGTGACCGCCGCAGATGGCCGCACCCGGACCGCGAATGTCCTGATGCTGTGCCTGGGCCAGTTGTCGGCGCCGAAAATCCCATCCTATCCGGGGCAGGACACATTCGCCGGCAAGCTGATCATCAGCGCTATCTGGCCCAAGGAAAAGATCGATTTCACCGGCAAACGCGTCGGGATCATCGGCACCGGTTCGTCCGGAATGCAGATGACCCCGGTGATCGCAGAGACCGCCGCGCATCTGACAGTGTTCCAGCGTACGGCCAACTATAGCCTGCCCGCCGCCAATGCACCGCTGAGCGATGAAGAGGTGGCGCAGGTCAAGGCAAACTATGCTGCCCGGCGCGAGCAGATCCGCAATTCGCCCAGCGGGCTTGGCTTCCGGCCGGGCAAGGTGAAGACGCTGGAAGTGTCGGACGAAGACCGCGAGGCGGCGCTGGAGAAATCCTATCACCGGCTTGGTTTTGGCTTTGCTCTGACCTTCCCGGATATCCTGCTGAACGAAGAGGCCAACGCGGTCGCCAGCGATTTCCTGAAACGCAAGATGGCCGAGCGGGTTTC
The DNA here is from genome assembly GCA_017643305.1 of Marinibacterium sp. GTDB lineage: Bacteria > Pseudomonadota > Alphaproteobacteria > Rhodobacterales > Rhodobacteraceae > HXMU1420-2. Next base: position 3,893 of record JAEPNQ010000046.1, read on the forward strand.
TGACCCGGAATTGAAAAAGAAACTGGTGCCCAGCGACCACGGTTTCGGCACCCGGCGCCCCTCGGTTGATGGCGGTTACTTCGAGGCATTCGCCCGCGACAATGTCAGCCTCGCCGACATCCGCGAGCACCCTATCGTCGAATTCACACCCGAAGGCATTCGGACCGAGGAAAAGCTGCACGAGCTGGATATCGTGATCTTTGCAACCGGGTTTGACGCGATCACCGGCGCGCTCTTGAAGCCGCGCATCGTCGGGCGCGGCGGTCAGACACTGGCCGAGAAATGGGCTGATGGGCCGCTGACGCACCTCGGCCTGGCAACCGCCGGTTTCCCAAACTTGGTGATGGTCGCAGGCCCCGGCAGCCCCTCGGTTCTGTCCAACGTGATCGTCTCGATCGAGGAGCAGGCGGACTGGTACGCGCAGATGCTGGCCACGATGAAGGCCGAAGGCACAGTTGAATTTGAGACCACCGAGACCGCCGAGCAGGGCTGGACAGACTATGTGCAGGTCCGCGCCCGCGAAACGCTGTATGGCACGGCCGACAGCTTCTATAACGGCGGCGAAGTGGCCGGAAAACCGCGCGTGTTCATGCCCTATTCCGGCGGCGTCCGGCACTATCGGCTTAAGCTGATCGAATGCGCCGATGCGCATTACGCAGGCTTCGAGCAGCGCACGGCGCCGCTGGCGCGCAGCACCGATGTGGCCGCAAATGGCTGATCCAACCGGCACAAGCGGCCAGCGCGTTGGCGTGGTCGGAGCGGGCACCATGGGTGTCGGCATCGTTTATGTCTTCGCCATGGCAGGGTTCGGCGTAGACCTTGTCGAGCCGGATGCGGCCGGCACAAAGCGCGCGCTCTCCACCTTGCGCGAGGCTGCCGCCAATGCGGTGGTCCGGGGAAAGATAACCGTTGAAGCCTCGGAAACGGCGCTGGACCGGGTTCAGGCATTGCGGAGTGCCGATGATCTGGTGACGGATCTGGATCTGGTCATAGAAACGGTGCCAGAGCGGCGTGAGCTGAAACTGCAAGTGCTGTCTCAAATCGACGCCCGCGCGCCGAAGTTGATCGCGACCAACACGAGCGCGCTGTCGATTGATGATCTGGCCAGTGCGGTGACCGACCGGAGCCGCTTTCTGGGCATGCATTTCTTCAACCCGGTCTGGTCTCTGAAACTGGTCGAGATCATTCGCGGCACCGCCACGAGCGACGCGACTATTGCCGAAGCGCAGGCTTTCACCACTGCCATCGGCAAATCCAGCGCCGTGGTGTCCGACACGCCGGGCTTTGCCACCAGCCGTCTCGACCTGGTGCAGGCGCTGGAGGCGATCCGCATGGTCGAACAGGGCGTTGCCAGCCCCGAAGACATAGATCGGGCGATCACCACCGCTTATCGCCACCCGGTCGGGCCGCTGCGCTTGAGCGACATGGTGGGCCTTGATGTGCGACTGGATATCGCGCGGCAGCTGGAGACGGCGCTGGGCGCCCATTTCGCCCCGCCGCAGCTGTTGCAGGAAATGGTCGCGCGCGGCGAGCTGGGCCAGAAATCAGGCAAGGGTTTCTACGACTGGCGCGCCGAAGATAGGCTTTCAAAGGCAGGGTAACAGACTGACATGGCAAGCGTTTTCAACTCATCCCTCGTCGATACCGCAGACCATCACCAGATGCTGCGCGACAGCGTCGGCAAGCTGGCCGGCAGCTTTGGCCGCAAGTATTTTCAGGACGTGACCCGCCGCAAGGCCAAACCGGTCGAACTGTGGAACGCATTGGGCGAGGCCGGGTTCATCGGTGTGCACGTGGCCGAGGAATTTGGCGGCGGAGGTGGCGGCATGGCCGATTACAACGTCATCGTTGAGGAGGTGGCGGCCCAGGGGTGCCCGATCCTGTCGCTGGTCATAGGCTCGATCTGCGCGCCGATCATCCAGAGCCATGCCAGCCAGGACATGAAGGATGAATGGCTGCCCGGCCTCGCCTCGGGCAAGAAGCGTCTGGCCTTTGCCATCACGGAGCCGGATGCCGGGTCGAACACACATCAGGTTTCGACCATGGCCCGCCCCGACGGCAATGGCTGGGTATTGAACGGCAACAAGTACTGGACCTCGGCAGTGGACGAGGTGGACGCGATCATGGTGGTCGCCCGTGGCGAGGAACTGGACGAACGCGGGCGCGGGAAGCTGTCGCTGTTTTTGGTGCCGACCGATAGTCCAGGGATCAGCAAGACGCCGATCGATACCGCGCTGCATGTCCCGGAAACCAGCTTCATGCTGTATTTCGACGAAGTGAAAGTGCCGGGCTCAGCGCTTGTCGGAGCGGAGGGTGAAGGCATGAAACACCTTTTCGCCGGGCTGAACCCCGAACGCATTTGCGCCGCTGCGATCAACAACGGAATCGCGCGCTATGCGCTTGAAAAGGCGGCGGTTCAAGCCGGCGAGCGCCAGGTCTGGGGCGTGCCCATCGGCACCCATCAGGGTGTCGCGCATCCGCTGGCGGCGGCCTATGTCGGCGTTCAGCAGGCCCGCCTGATGACGGCGCGGGCGGCGCAGCTCTACGATCAGGGTTCGCCCGAGGCAGGCGAAGTGTCGAACATGGCAAAATTCGCGGCGGCGGATTCGTCGCTGGTGGCGCTGGATCAAGCGATCCAGGTGCATGGCGGTAACGGCATGGCGCTGGAATACGGGCTGGCGGATCTGTGGTTTATCGCACGGCTGCACAAGACCGCACCGGTCAGCCGCGAGATGGTGCTGAACTTCTTTGCCCAGCATTCGCTGGGTTTACCAAAGAGCTACTAGGGCCGCAGCTAGGGAAGGGCCAGATGACCGGAACATTCGCCAACATCCTCCGCCGCAACGCCGCGCGCCGTGGTGCGGCTCCGGCGCTGACCTTCAATGGCCGGACCCAAAGTTTTGCCGAGTTGCAAGCCGCCAGTTCGCAAGGCGCGAACCTTTTGGCCACCAAGGGGGTGAGCGCAGGAGACCGAGTGGCAATCCTGTCGAGGAACCGGCCGGAGTATTTCGAGCTGATCTATGCCGCGAACAAGATCGGCGCAACGCTGGTCTGCCTGAACTGGCGGCTGTCCCGGCGCGAAATCGGAGAGATTCTGGGTGACGCAGACCCGGCGCTGGTGCTGGTTGACGAGATCGGCGCGGGGCTTTTGCCCGACGGGTTCGATCAGTGCGACGTGCTGCAATTCGGCCCAGAGTATCACGCCTTGCGCGCGGCCCAGCCGGACAGTGATCCCGGATATGACGGCGCCGCAGACGAGGTTGCGCTGATCCTCTACACCTCGGGCACCACGGGGCTTCCCAAGGGCGTAATGCTGACCAATGAGGGCATGTCTTACACGGCCGAGTTGGCCAAGGCCTGGGGCATGAGCGAGGAGAGCGTCAACCTGGTCGCCATGCCGCTTTTCCACATCGGTGGTTGCGGCTATGGCAGTAGCACCATGCTGGCAGGGGGGCACACCGTCCTGATGGCGGATGTGGACATCCCGACGATCATCGACCTGATCCCGCGCCACAAGGTCACCCACACCTTCATGGTGCCCGCCGTGGTGCAGGCCCTGCTGAACACGCCCGAGGTAGCGAAGGCGGATATGTCGAGCCTCGAGCTTTTGATGTACGGTGCCTCGCCCATGGGCGACGTGCTGCTGTGCCGCGCCATCGATACACTTGGCTGCAACTTCATGCATGCCTATGGCATGACCGAAAGCGCGGGCACCGTCGTCTGCCTGGGTCCGGAATTCCACGACCCCGACGGACCGCACAGCCATCTGCTGAAATCCTGCGGCAGCGCGCTGCCCTGGGTCAAATTGCGGGTGGTCGAACCAACAACAGGCACCGACCAACCCGCCGGTGAGGTGGGCGAACTGTGGCTCAGAACCCGGATGCTGATGAAGGGTTACTGGCGCAACCCGCAGGCCACAGCGCAGGCGATTGTCGAAGGCGGCTGGTTCCGCTCGGGCGATGCGGCGTATCTGGACGACGAGGGCCATGTCTTCCTCTTCGACCGCTATAAGGACATGATCATCTCGGGCGGCGAGAACATTTATCCGGCCGAGATCGAAAATGTTCTGAATGGTCATCCCGTCATAGCAGAGGTCGGCGTGATCGGCGTGCCGCATGACCGCTGGGGCGAAACCCCGCTGGCGGTGGTGGTGTTGAAGGAGGGTCAGACCGCCACCGAGGCTGATCTGATCGCCTATACCCGCGCTGACCTTGCGCATTACAAGTGCCCCACCCGGGTGGAGTTTGCCGAAGCGTTGCCGCGCAATGCGTCCGGAAAGCTGCTGAAGCCCGAAATGCGGCGCATCTACGAGGGCCGTACATGACGACCGCGCTGGCCCTTCTGCGCCGCTGGGTGGTCGGCTATTTCAACGCCCACGACAAGGCCGTGGCGCGCGCGATTTGTGCGCCAGACTACGCGCTGTCGATCGGCAATGTCGTTTTCGCCGGTCGGGATGATGCGTGGCTGCCGGCGGTCGACGTGCAGATGCAGGCCTATCCCGGCATGGGCATGACCGTGCACCAGACACTGGCGGGCGAAGGCTGGGCGGCGATCTGGTTCAGCGAACACGGCGCCACCAAGGGCTCCGCCGCGGCCTGGTCGGGGGTGGGGATCTACCGGTCGAACGGTGAGGTCCTGACCGGCTGCGTCGCGCAAGAAGATTACATGACTCGCCGCCGCCAACTGAAATCGGGCGTGGTCGATCCGGTCGATCCGCCGTCGGCGGCCCCCTGGGATACGCAGCCTGAACCGCGCAATCCCGAGGCGGAAGCCGCGGTGCTGGACTGGTTGAAGGGAAGTTGGCCCAAACCCGAGGCGGCGGTGCGCTGCGATGACGAACACATCACCGGTACGCCGCTGGAGTTCGATGTGGATGACACGGCTGTCGGCGAGATGCTGTCCTCGGGGGACTATGTCGCTTTCAATGTCCGCCAGTCGGGCACCTATCGTGGCGGCCTGCCCGCTCCGGCCGTTGGCCCGCGGGTGGAAACGCTCGACTGCAACGGGATCGTGCGGATTTACGACGGTCAGGTCGTCGAAGGACGGGTGATCCGCGACCGTATGGGGCTCTGGGCCCGGATGAGGGCGGCGGCATGAACGTGGAGACCGACAAAGTCCGCGTCACCCGCGACGGTGCGATCTTGGTGGTGACGATCAACCGCCCCGAACGCCGCAACGCCATCGACCGCGAGACCTCGGTGGCGCTGGCCGGGGCGTTCGATCTGCTGGACAGGGACGACGCGCTGTCGATTGGCATCCTGACCGGCGCGGGCGACCATTTCTGCGCCGGGATGGACCTCAAGGCCTTTGTCGCCGGTGAACGCGTGGAACTGCCCGGTCGCGGGCTGGCAGGACTGACCGAAAGAGCGCCCGAAAAACCCCTGATCGCCGCCGTCGAAGGATACGCGCTGGCCGGCGGGTTCGAGATTGCCCTGGCCTGCGACCTGATCGTGGCTTCGGAAGCCGCGAATTTTGGCCTGCCCGAGGCGAAACGTGGGCTGATCGCGGGTTCGGGCGGGCTGGTGCGCCTGCCCGAGCGCATGCCGCGCCAGATCGCCATGGAATGCGCACTGACAGGTCGGATGATCCCGGCGGCCGAGGCCGAACGCTGGGGGCTGGCGAACCGTCTCTGCGCCCCTGGAGAGGTGCTGGAAACAGCCCGGACACTAGCCGCCGAGATCGCCCGGAACGCCCCGATGTCGCTGATCGCCAGCAAGCAGATCATCGCCAATGCAGGCCGCTGGCCGGAGGACAGCCTCTGGCCGCGGCAAAACGAGATTCTGGAGCGTGTCATTACTTCTCAGGATGCACGCGAAGGCGCTGCCGCCTTTGCCGAGAAAAGACCACCGGTCTGGACGGGCCGGTAATCGCCGCATCCGCGGCAACACCCAAAACATGCCAGAGGGGCATGTCCCAAGAGGAGGAAGTGAAATGAAACTCAAGACCGCACTTCGTGCAACCTGCGCTGCGGCGGCGATGGTTCTGATGGCCGCGTCTGCCCAGGCCCGCGACGTCAAGATCGTTGTCGGCGTCCCGCCCGGCAGCGGCGCACATTTCGGCGTTGACGCCTTTGCCGAGGATCTGGCCGCTCGCACTGACGGCGAGCTGAAGGTCCGTGTCCTGCCAGCGTCGCTCCTGAACCTTGTGCAGACTTTCGGCGGCATGAAAGACGGCGTCGTTGACGGTGGTTACCTGGTGCTGAACTACTTCCCGGCGGACCTGCCCGAGGCAACGCTGCCCATCGAACTGGCAATGCTGGGCAAGAACGCCTTCGCCATGGCCGGTGCGATGAGCGAATACATCCTGACCTGCGAGCCCTGCATCGCTGAGCGGCTGAAAAACAACCAGGTGCCGCTGGGCAACGCCTCGACCGGGGCCTATGCCATCATTGGCACCTCGCCGATGACCAATGCCGAGGAATTGGCCGGCAAGAAGATCCGTGCCGCCGGAGGTTCCTGGACTCGCTGGGCCGCAGCCAATGGCGCGGTTGGGGTCAGCCTGCCGGGCAACGAGATTTTCGAAGCGATGTCGCAGGGCACCATCGATGGCGCGTTCAATGCCCCGTCAGAGTTGACCTCGATCCGGCTGATCGACGTGGCCACCGATGTCACCGTCAATATGCCCGGCGGCACTGTGCACGGGCTCGACGTGATGAGCGTCAACCGCGACTTCTGGAAATCGCTCAGCACCGAAGAGCGCCGCGCCTATCTGGATGCCGCCGCCCTGGGCAACGCCGCGACCACCTGGAAGTTCGCCAACGACGTGGCCGAAAACCTGAAACTGGCCAAGGAAAAGGGTCTGAACATCCATGAGGCTTCGGCCGAGATGATTGCGGCATCGGACGCGGCGATCGAAGCCGACCTGGCAAACATCGCCAAGATCGCCAAGGAAACCCACGGCATCGAGGATGCCGAGGCCAAGATCGCCCGTTTCGTCGAACTGGTGAAGAAATGGGAAGGCCTTGTGCCGATGGACCGTGACTGGACCCCGGAAGAGATAGCCGAGGTCTATCGCGCCGAGATCTTCTCCAAGATCGACGCCGCGAGCTACGGTCTGTAAAGAACAGGGCCCGGAAACATGGCACTTCAATGGACAGTGTACTTCGTCCGATGGCTTGACCGGGCCTTGATCCTCATCGCCACCATTGGATTGGTGGCGATGATGGTTCACATCAGCCTGGATATCCTCTCCAGCCTGATCCTGAACGCGCCGATCGCCATAACCTCGGCGGTCGTAACCCACTATTACATGATCGCGGTGGCCTTCCTGCCAATCCTGGCCGCCGAGTATCGCGGCGCCCATATCGGGGTCAGCCTGGCAACCGACCGTTTGCCGACCCGTGTCCGGCATCTGCTGGAAACCTTCGTGCTGGCGATCACCGCCGGAATCTATGGCCTGCTGACCGCCCAGTCCTGGCAGCAGGCAGTCGAAAAATTCAGGATCTCTGCCTACGTCATCGAACAGACCAGCAAGATCTATGTCTGGCCGTCCTATTTCATGCTGCCCGCCGCCTTTGGTGCCATGACGCTGCTGCTGGCGCTCAAGGTCGTCTTTCGCGTGACGACCGGCTCTGATCATACCCTTTTCGCGCGCCACGAGGCCGGCACGCCTGCGGAGGCCAATCGTGACTGACGTGATGATCGGATCGGCTGGTATCCTGGCCCTGCTCGTCCTGATCGCGGCGAACATGCATATCGGGATCGCGCTGATCCTGGTGTCCTATGTCGGGCTGATCGCGCTTGTGGGTCCCACTGGCGCCTGGGGCATGCTTGAAGTCGTGCCTTACACGTTCATCTCGAACTGGACGCTTTCGTCGGTGCCGATGTTCGTTTTCATGGGGTACATCTGTTTCAGCGCCGACCTCACCCGCGGGCTGTTCGACGCGGCGCGGCTTTGGCTCGCGCGGCTGCCGGGAGGGCTGGCCATCGCCTCAGTCTTTGGCTGTTCCGGGTTCGCCGCCGTCACCGGGTCCAGCGTGGCCTGCGCGGCGGCGATGGGCAAGGTTGCGGTGCCCGAAATGCTGCGCAACGGCTATGACGCAAGGCTGGCCACCGGAACGGTCGCCGCCGCTGGCACCGTCGGCGCGCTGATCCCGCCCAGCATCCTGCTGATCGTGTTCGGCGTGATCGCACAAGTGTCGATCAACGACCTGTTCCTGGGCGGTATCGGCGCCGGCATCGCGACCGCAATCACCTACGTCGCGGTGATCCTGATCCGGGTGAAGCTGAACCCGTCCCTGGCCCCCAGCGTGACCGAAGAGGTCAGCTGGCGGGCGCGTTTCGCGGCTCTGAAAGGCGCGCTGCCGGTGATGCTGTTGATCCTGGGTGTTTTGGGCGGCCTCTTTGGCGGGTTCTTCACCGCCACCCAGGCTGGTGCAGTCGGGGCGCTCTTGTCGATGGGTGTTGCGGCGGTGCATGGACGGTTGAGCCTGTTCGTTCTGCAACGGGCTGTCATCGATACACTGGCGACCTGCGGAAGCCTCTTTATCGTGACCATCGGCGCCAGCATGCTGACTCGGTTCCTGACCATGTCCGGCCTCGGTTTCATGATCTCGGACGCGGTGGACTGGCTGGGCGCCTCGCCAGTCTTGCTGCTGATCGCCATCGCGCTGGTCTACATGGTTCTGGGCATGTTTCTGGAACCCATCGGGGCGATGCTGATCACGCTGCCGATCTTTCTGCCGCTGGTGGCCACGGCGGGGATTGATGCGATCTGGTTCGGGGTCTTCGTCGCCAAGCTGCTTGAGGTCGGCATGATCACCCCGCCCATCGGGATGAATGTCTTTGTGCTCAGTTCCACCGTGGGCCGCGCCGCGCCGACCGACATCGTGTTCCGGGGCGTCCTGTGGTTCTTCGTCGCCGACATCCTGCTGCTGGGCCTGCTGATCTGGGCCCCGTCCATCATCACCTTTATCCCGTCGCTGTTCTGACGGTCCTGACCAACCAAGGAGATCTTCCATGAAAGACGCGGTCATCGTTTCCATAGCCCGCACCGGCATTGGACGTGCCTTCAAGGGCGGGTTGAACGCCACGAAATCCCCCACCATGATGGGCCATGCCATAAACCACGCGGTCCAGCGCGCCGGCATCGATGCGGCCGAGATCGACGACGCGGTGATCGGCACGGTCCTGGCGTCGGGAACGGCGGGCATGAACCTTGCGCGCAACGCCGTCTTTGCCGCCGGGCTACCGGTGTCGGTCGCGGCCCAGACCATCGACCGGCAATGCGCCTCGGGCCTGATGGCCGTGGCCACCGCGGCCAAGCAGATCATGGTCGACGGCATGCAGATCACCATCGCGGGTGGTCAGGACAACATCACAGCCGTGCAGGGCCCCTATTTCGAGGCAGCGATGGCGGCAATGGACCCGAATGTCACCGCACAGGTCGAACACGCCTACATGCCGATGCTGAAGACCGCCGAATTCGTTGCGCAGAAATACGGCATCAGCCGCGAGGCGCAGGACGAATACGCGCTGAGTTCCCAGCAGCGCACCGCCGCCGCGCAAGAGGCCGGGCGGTTCGATGCCGAGATCGTGCCGTTCTCGACCCAAACGGCGGTTAAGGACAAGGAAACCGGTGAAGTCAGCCTACAGGACATCACGCTGGCAAAGGACGAAGGCAACCGCCCCTCGACTACGCTGGAGTCTCTGCAAGGCCTGAACCCGGTGATCGAGGGCGGTTGCGTGACCGCCGGTAATGCCAGTCAGCTTTCCGACGGCGCTAGCGCACTGGTTCTGATGGAGGGCGCCGAGGCAGCCCGGCGCGGGGTTGAACCGCTGGGTATCTATCGCGGCATGGCCGTGGCCGGTTGTGCGCCCGAGGAAATGGGGATCGGCCCGGTCTATGCGGTGCTGAAGCTGCTGAAGCAGCACGGGTTGACGGTCGATGACATCGGCCTGTGGGAATTGAACGAAGCCTTCGCCTGCCAGGCGCTTCACTGCCGCGACCAGTTGGGGATCGACCCCGAGATCTACAACGTAAACGGCGGCGCGATTTCGATCGGCCATCCCTATGGTATGACCGGCGCCCGCCTGACCGGCCACGCGCTGATCGAGGGCAAGCGTCGCGGTGCCAAATATGTCGTCGTCACCATGTGCGTCGGCGGCGGAATGGGCGCGGCGGGTCTGTTCGAGGTCGCCTGACACTCAATTCGACCAAGCAGCAATGAACAGCTGAACCCAGCACGTTATCCTGGCTCAGCGGCAAGCCCGGATCCGCAACAAAACGGCCTCCGCGTCGCCGGTGCAATGGCATTGTTGGCCCAACGCGTATTTCGCGTGCGCAGCGAACGGAAGGTTCGACGGGCCGCAAAGCGGCATTGTGCCTCGACGCTCAAGGTCCGCTTTGACCGACAGCGCCACTTTCAGTCAACTGGGTGAAAGACCGGAAAGTCCCGCACAAAGTGCATCGGCACAGCTTCTAGCGAACGACCGCGTTGAGCCCAAAGTCACCAATGCTGCGCGATCTACGAACTGGAGAAAACTGCGCTAAGCCGACATTTACGGGAGAACACGCTGTGTGATCATTGGCATACGGCACACTTCGCTTTGTATTCAAGCTTCTGGCCTGCGGTTAAACAGCTTTGCAAACACGTTCATTGGATTGCCGACCCGATAATAGGCTGTACTTTTGCAGTTCGGGCATGGCCGTGACAAATCTGTTCAAGCTATTTATGTCTTTTCGCTATGAATATGCGGCAGCTGGAAGCCTTTCGTGCAACGATGCGCAGCGGATCCATTACGGAAGCCGCCGCGATGATGCATATCTCTCAACCCAGCGTCAGCCGGTTGATTGCGGATCTGGAGCGCACGATCGGGTTCCCGCTTTTTCTTCGATCCGGACGCGGGCTGGCCCCAACAGTGGAGGCCAGGACATTCTATCAGGGTGTTGAAGGCATGTTTGTCGGCATCGACCGGCTGCAAGAGCTTGCTGATGCCATTCGAACCACGAACACGGGTGAAATCAGCATTGGCACGATCCAGTCCATCGCGGCCATCGAACTGCCCAAGGCGGTGAAGGTCCTGCACCGGCGCCTGCCGGACATTAGTTTCATGATCCAATCCCGCAACACGCCTGCGATTCTTGATGCGATCCAGATGCACCAGATTGATCTGGGCATCGTGGGGCGTGAACCTCCCTATGACGGGGTCGAAGTGCTGTACCAAACCGCAGCGCCCTATGTGTGTCTGATCCCAGAGGACTACGCACTTGCAGATCAACAGGGTCCCGTGGACCTTGAAGAACTGGCGACAACCGAAGAGTTTGTCACCTTTGGCGGGGCTTTTCCCGACAGCATGATGTCAATGGATCGGGACCTGGCAGAAAAACTGCAACGCGGCTCGCGTTTATCAGCCACCAACATGCCGGTCACCGGGGCATTGGTGCGTGAAACCGGGGCATTGGCGATCTGCGATCCCTTCACCGCCGAGCAAACCGTGCGGATGGGCGGGGTGGTGTTCCGGCCCGTGATGCAGGATCTGAAATATCACGTTTCGCTGATTGCACCGGGACGGGACCGGCTGTCGCGCGCCGCGCTTGCGTTCGTCGACGTCCTATCCGAGCAGCTGGACCGTCGGGTGTCCGAGGTTCAGAGATTTCGCAGCGATGGGGTCACATAGGCTTTTTGCATACCCTGTCTTGCGAATTCGATTGGTCGGCATCGAATGCGTCGGTTTATCGTCGATCCATTCGCTCATCCTACTCGCGGGGAATGTCCTATCGCTTCGAAGCTCAAACCCAGTTCGGCCAGCAGGATATTTGACGCAGGCGATGCGCGTAGGCTGGCACGCAAACGATTGCCGCGTCTGGTATTTGATTTCATCGAAGGCGCGGCCGGTCGTGAGATTTCTGCCATGCGCAACACAAGCCGTTTCGACAGCATCATGTTGCAATCACGCGTCATGGAAGACGTGGCTGAACGGTCGCTGAAGACGCAACTTCTGGGCCGAAACTATGACCTTCCTTTTGGCGTTGCGCCGATGGGAATGTGCAACCTCGCCTGTCCCGGAGCAGATGCATATCTCGGGGCGTTGGCGCGTCAGCGCAATCTGCCTGTCTGCCTGTCGTCGGCCGCTTCCAGCACCATCGAGGACATGCGCCGTTGGGCTGAAGAGAACGCATGGTTTCAGCTTTATGTCGGGCAATCGTTGGATCATTCGCTGGCTCTTGTGGATCGGGCCAGGACCGCTGGATACGAAACCCTTGTTCTGACCGTCGACGTGCCACAGGTGTCACGGCGGACGCGAGACTTGCGCAATGGCTTCACCATGCCCTTCGCGATTGGCCCCAGGCAGTTTCTCGATTTTGCCCTGCATCCGCGATGGTCGCTTGCCACCTTGCGGAACGGAGCGCCAAGCCCAAAGAACTTCGACACGTCGGCAGGCGCCTCCTTCAACCGGCACGCCAGCCGGGCTGGGGCGGACTGGGCGTTTCTCGACCGCTTGCGCGAGCTCTGGAAGGGTAAACTGATCGTCAAGGGGGTCACCTCGGCAGCCGATGCATTGCGCATTCGTTCGGCGGGTGCCGATGCCATCTATGTGTCCAACCACGGCGGGCGGCAACTTGACAGTGCACCGGCGGCTATTGACCTGTTACCACCGATCCGGGCGGCGGTCGGACCGGGTTATCCGCTGATTTTTGATAGTGGGTTGCGCAGTGGTGAGGACGTGGTCAAGGCGCTGGCACGGGGGGCGGATTTCGTGATGCTTGGGCGCCCCCTGTTACAGGCGCTGGCGGCAGAAGGAGCGGTCGGGCTCAGCGCATTGGTTAACGCCATTGCCGGCGACATAAGCATTGCGATGGCGCAGCTTGGCTTGAAAACAATTGACCAAGTGGATGAACATTGCCTCTGGCAGGGTGGAACCGTGCCGCTGACCAAGGATGACCCTGATCTCAAGATAGCCACGAAACGCGCCTGACCGCGCAGGAGAAAACTGACGATGCCTGAAAACACCAAACTTCGTGGCGGCGCCCTGTTGGCGCAGGCGCTCAAGGAAAAGGGCGTTGAACATGCCTTCACCCTGGCCGGTGGCTTCTGCAATCCGGCGCTGGAAGGGTTCATGGAATGCCAGATGCCGGTGATCAACTGCCCGCATGAACAGATCGCGGGCCACCTTGCGGATGGCCATGCCCGGATCGCGCGCAAACCGACCATCTGTCTTGTTGGCCCCGAGGGCTTTGCCAATGCGGTGCCTGCCATGCTCGAGGCTGGGGGCGAGCGTAGTCCGGTCATATTCATCACCGGGTCATCGACGCTGAAACGTCAGGGCGCAGGTGGGTTCAAGGAAATCGACGATGTGGCGATTGCCGCGCCGCTGGTGAAATATTCTGTCCAGATCACTGATGGCGAGCGGATCAGCGAATTCGTCAACCGCGCCTGGACGGCGGCGACGACGGGCTATCCGGGGCCGGTGCATATCTCGTTGCCCGTCGACATCATGTTTTCGTCTTTCGAGGCAGACGCCGGGCTGGACGAACGCCCCTTCAACCGCACCACCCGCCCGGTGCCCCGTGCCTGGCCCGATCCGGAGGCGCTGAACCATGTTCTTGGCCTGGTGAAACAGGCTGAACGTCCGGTGATCATTGGCGGTCACGGGGTCTGGTGGGCAAAGGCCGAGGACCTGTTGGAGGCCGCTGGCAAGGCGTTGCGGGTGCCGGTGTTCAACGTGCCCTATCACTCAAAGCTGCTGGGCGAGGAATGCGAGGCCTATATGGGGCTGGCTGATTTTCACCAATACCACCCCAGCAAAACGGCCATTCACGAGGCCGACCTGGTGCTGATGATCGGCGGACGTTTGGACAACCAGATGAATTTCGGCAACCCGCCGTTCTTTCCCGCCGGGCAAACGCTGGTCTGTGTGAACGGCAGTCACGAGGAACTGGAATACAATCAAGCGGCGGATGAGGTGATTTTGTCCGATCCCGGTGCGTTCCTCGACGCGCTGGCCGGGGTGGGCCGAACCTGGGATGCGTGGTTCGATCTGCAACGCCAGCGCCGCGCGCAGTGGGTCGACGAATGGTATGAGCACATCGCACAGGAAACCGCCAAACCCGGAAAGATGCACCCGTTGCAGCTATCGCTCGATGTGCAGGAGCAGATGGGCGATGACGACTGGCTGATATTTGACGGTGGCAACACCCACTTCTGGTCCGAGATTGCCGTGAATATGGCCGGCTGGCGCGGGCAAAAGCTGGGTGGGATCATGCATCCGGGCAACTATTCATTGCTTGGGGTCGGTGTCTCGTTTGGCATTTCGGCCAAGGCACTGAATCCTGACCGCAACGTCGTGGTGATCTCGGGCGACGGGGCGTTTCTGTCCGGTGGGCTATCAATCGAGGCGGCGTTTCAGGAGGGGCTGCCGATCACCATCGTGATCGACAACAACGGCGGGCTGGATTGCATCAGCCAGCAGCAGGAGCGCCTCTTCGCGAATGGCAAGCATTTCGCCACTGATTTCCGCGATATCCCGTTTCATTCCATGTGCGAAGGCATGGGAGGGCATGGCGAACTGGTCGAAACCCGCGACCAACTGGCCCCTGCATTGCGGCGCGCCATGGACAGCGGCAAAGTGGCCATCGTCAACGTCAAATGCCGCGGCGTTATCAGCCCGATCGTCGCCGCGACCTCGGACAAGCGTGACAAGGCATCGATTGAATAATGGCAAAACTGACCTCTCACACCCTGAATGGCAGCGACGGCACCCATGCCGGTGAAATTCCGGTGACGCTGCGCGATCTTGCAAGCGGCAGCGTTTTACTGACGGCGGTCATGGATGAGGGCGGGCGGCTTGCGCTCGATATCCCTGCCGAGCAGATCACCTCCGGCACCACCTATGAACTGGTGTTTGAAACCGGGCCCTATTGGGCCGCACGCGGGGTAGTGGCAACGGTGCGGGAAATCTCCCTGCGCTTCTCCATGCCTGACCCAGAAGGTGCTTATCACATGCCGGTCATCCTCAACCCGAATTCCTATTCGATGTGGATGTCGTCCTGATGGACGGGCTCAACATGTCGCGCCGCATCCGGCGCACGCCCTATACCGACCGGGTCGAGCAAATGGGAGTGCGCGGCTTTTCCGTGGTCAATCACATGCTGTTGCCCAAGTCGTTTCAGGCATCGGTGGAAGAGGATTACTGGCACCTGCGCGAACATGTTCAGATATGGGATGTGTCCTGCGAACGACAGGTCCAGATCAAAGGGCCGGATGCCGCCGCGCTGGTGCAATGGATGACCCCGCGCGATATCGGCAAGGCGCGGGTCGGCGATTGCCTCTATGTCCCGATCATCGACGCCAATGCCGGGCTGATCAACGATCCCGTCATGCTGAAACTGTCTGAAGACCGCTTCTGGCTGTCGATTGCTGACAGCGATGTGCTGCTCTATGCCATGGGGTTGGCCCTTGGGCGCGGGCTGGATGTCGGGGTCTCCGAGCCGGATGTCTCTCCTCTGGCCATACAGGGGCCAAAGGCCGAAGACCTGCTGGCCGGATTGTTTGGCGAGCACATTCGCGAGATCGGCTTTTTCAAATACGGTTGGATCGAGTTTCAGGGCACCCGGCAGCTAATCGCGCGTTCGGGCTATTCCCGGCAGGGCGGGTTCGAGATCTACCTGGAGGGTGGCCATTTGGGCACCGCCCTGTGGGACGCGATCTGGCAGGCGGGGCAGGCGTTCAACATCGCACCCGGCTGTCCCAACCTGATCGAACGGATCGAGGGCGGGCTGTTCTCATACGGCAACGAGATGACGCGCGAAAACAACCCGCTGGAAATCGGACTCGGCAAATTCTGCACGCTTGATGGATCGGTCGACTACATCGGGCGTGCGGCCTTGCAGAAGATCGCCTCCGAAGGAATCACGCAGCAAATTTGCGGCGTTGCCTTTGATGGAGCCCCTTGCCCGACATGTTCCAAACCTTGGCCCGTCATGGTGGGCGATCAGCAGGTGGGTCAGATCACCTCGGCCATCTGGTCGCCGCGTCTTGAAAGCAATGTCGGTCAGGCCATGATCGCGCGAGAGTATTGGGCCGCCGGGCAATCGGTTGCGGTGCACAGCCAAGATGGCGAGACGCGAAATGGCGAAGTTTCCGGCCTGCCGTTTGAATAGGTACGCGTTTGCAACTTGCGGCGGCTATTGCCTCTGAAAAAGCGTTTCCAAGCATTCTTGGATCACAGAAAAATCTGAAAACGCTTTGGAAAGTTGCAGTGGTTCACCAAACACTCACCCTGAAGATATCCCGGTGATAAATTTCGAGCAGCGTTGGGATAGACTTCAAAAACACCTACAGACGCCTTTCGTCTGCAATGCAGCGTCTGTCGCTTTGGGCACGAAACCCGCGCTTCAGGAAGCTCCGGTTTTCCCGTGGACTTCACTCTGCGGCTTGGGTTGCCTGCACTGCCGCCAGCTCGTCAATCCCGAGATGACAACGGATCGCATGGCCGTCGCTGCCCTCGTGCCAAGGCGGTATTTCGGTGTCGCAGATGGCACCGATCTTGCGCGGGCAGCGCCGTTGGAACGGACAGCCCTGCGCCGGGGGCGACAGTTCGACGACATCATCCGCCGCCAGTGTCGGGGCCGTGTCCGGGTCCGGTTCCAGAACCGCGCCCAGCAAGACCTCGGTATAGGGATGCGAGGGCGTGGCATAGACCTGATCGGAGGGCCCAACCTCGCACAGCCGCCCCTGATACAGCACCGCCACCCGGTCCGACAGCGCCTTGACCACCGCCAGATCGTGGCTGACGAAAACATAAGTCGTGCCCTGCTTTTCCTTCAACTCGTTCAGCAGGTCCAGAACGGCGGCCTGCACCGACACGTCCAGCGCCGAGGTTACCTCGTCGCAGAGCACCAGATCGGGATCGGCGGCAAAGGCCCGCGCGATGGCGATCCGCTGTTTTTCACCACCTGACAGCTGGCTGGGCAGGCGATCAAGGTAATGCCCGCCCAACCGAACCCGGTCGAGGATTTCAACACTGCGGTCATGCAGCGCCTGCCCAGCAAGGCCGAAATAGAGCCGGAGAGGTTGTTCCAGCAGCTCGGCCACGGTGTGGCGCGGATTCAGGCTGTCATCGGGGTTTTGAAAGATCATCTGAATGCGGCGCAGGTGGTCAGGCGGGCGGCTTTCCACATTTGGCGCAAGCGCTTCGCCCCCGGCAACGGTGATGTTGCCGCCTGCCGGCGGTAGCAACCCGGCCACCGATTTCAGAATCGTCGATTTTCCGGACCCACTCTCACCGACAAGGCCAAGGGTTTCGCCGCGCTGCACGGTGACGTCGATATCATCGACCGTGGCGACATGGGCTTCGGAGCGGCCAAGGAACTTGTCGAGCAGCCCGGGCTGGTGATAGCTGATCGAAAGATCATCCAACTGCAACGCCGGCACCCCGTCTGCCGCAATCTGAATCGGAACCGCGCCGTTTCCTGCCAATGCAAGCTGCTCGGCCTGTTCGTAGAAGAAGCAACGCACCAATTCTCCACTGGGCAATCCGGCAAGGTCGGGCCGCTCGGAACGGCAGCGATCCTGTGCCAATGCGCAGCGGTCGACAAAGGAACAGCCATTGCCCGCGCCACCAGGGGCGGGAGGGCGGCCATCCAGAGCCACCGGCAGGTGGTGATCGGCCAGCCGAGGGATCGAGGCGAGAAGCCCGCGCGCATAAGGGTGGACCGGCGCTTTCAGCACCTGACGTGTTGTGCCTTTCAGGATCACCTCGCCGGCATACATCACCACCACACGGTTACAGACCCGGGCAATCGCACCAAGGTCGTGGCTGACATAAACCATCGCCATGCCCCGTTCACGGGCAATGTCGCGCAACAGTTCGAGGATATGCGCCTGGGTGGTGACATCGAGACCGGTTGTCGGTTCATCAAGCAACAGGGCGTGGGGTTCGCCTGCCAAGGCCATGGCCAAGGCGACACGTTGCTGTTGCCCGCCTGACAGTTCATGAGGAAACCGTGACATGATCGCTTTGGGATCAGGTAAACGGACCTGGCCGAGCAGTTCGGTCGCCTTGGCAACGTGATCCGATGCGGGTACCGAGGAATGCAGCCGTAGTGCTTCGATCAGTTGCGCACCGATGCGCAGGGTCGGGGTCAGTGATTGGCCCGAATTTTGCGGGATCAGGGCGAGTTCCCCGCCACGGATTTTCTCAAGCTCCGGCCGGGTGCGGGAAAACATGTCCTGTCCGCGAAACACGACCGATCCGTCAAGAAGGCGCAGACCGCGTTTCAGATACCCCATCGCAGCCAGCGCCAGCGTGGATTTGCCGGACCCGCTTTCGCCGACGATGCCGATGCTTTCGCCCTCGGCCACACTCAGGTCGATGTTGCGCAGAACCGGTAGAGTGGCACCGGATTTGCCGGTAAAACCAACCGAGATATTGCGGATGTCGATCACGGATTGTGTCATACCGGAGCCTTCTGCGCGCGGTCGATTCCGAGTGCCTTGGCCAGCGCGTCAGCGGTCAGGTTGATACCGATAATGAGTGAGCTGAGCGCGATCACCGGCCCCAGAACGCCCCATGGCGCAAACGACATGAAGCCGCGCGCATCGGCGATCATCAATCCCCAGTCTGGAGTCGGTGGCGACACCCCGAAGCCAAGGAACGAGAGTGACGAGAACGCCAGGAGCATCCACGACCAGCGCATCGCCCCCTCGACCATCAGCGTATCCAGAACATTGGGCAATAACTCGCGCCGGATGATGGTCATGCGGCCGTGGCCACGGGCACGGGCCGCCGAGACGAAATCACGCGCCACAACGTCATGGGTGGCGGCGCGGGCGATGCGGATGACCGGAACGCCATAGAAGAACGCCAATGTCGGGATCAACACCTCGATACCGGTGCCGAAGGTCACGATCAGCACCAGCATTTTCAGGATCCACGGCAATGACAGAAAGGCATCGACCACACGCATCATCACCTCGTCGATGCGCCCGCCCACCAGGCCAAAGAAGATCCCGACAAAACCGCCCCAGGTCACCGCAATGGGCGTGGCGATGCCTGTGACCAGAAGCGCCTCGCGCCCGCCCAGCAGAACGCGGGTAAAGACATCACGGCCCAGATGGTCGGTGCCGAGCCAATGCGTCGCTTCGGGTCCGGTCAGCATCATGGCCGAATTCATCGCCTTGTAATCATAGGGCACGATCATCGGGCTGATCAGGGCCAGGATCAGATGGGCGAAAACAAGCGCCAGGCCAATCGCGCCGGACGGCCGCGCCATGACATCCCGCAGCACCAACAGGAACCGGGCAAGCCGTGTGTTTTGATTGGGGACCGAAGGGATGCTGGTCATTGCCGCCTCATATGCAATGTGCGCAGGCGGGGGTTGGCGATCATGGTCAGCAGGTCGGCAGACAGGTTCACGCCAACATAGACCGTCGCCACGATCAGGGCGATGGCTTGCACCACAGGCAGGTCGCGGTCGGAGATTGAATCGATCATCATCCGGCCCAGCCCGGGATAGTTGAACACTACCTCGATCACCACGACGCCGCCCAACAGCCACGCAATCGTCAGCGCCACGACATTGATCGCCGGCAACAAGGCATTGGGCAACGCGTGGCGAAACACGATCCGCCAATAAGGCACGCCCTTGAGCGTTGCCATCTGGACATAATCGCCCGCCATTACCTCGATCACGGACGAACGGACCATGCGCAGGATATGCGCGGTCATCACCATGGTCAGCACCAAGACCGGCAACAGGATTTCCGGGAAGAACTCGGACGCCGGGGCATGAGCCGGGGTCAGCACGATCCCCGGCAACCAGCCAAGCCAGATCGAAAACAGCAGGATCAGCAGTGTGGCCGAGACAAATTCGGGTATCGTCATGGCAAATATCGCCAGCGTCGATAAAGTCAGGTCAATTGGCCGGTCTCGCCAGAGACCGGTGACCACGCCGAGGAAAATCGCCAAAGGCACGCCCAATGCCAGCGAACAAGCCGCCAGCAAAAGCGAGTTTTTAAGGCGGTTCCCCACCAGTTCGGTAATGCTTTTCTGCCCATTGGCGGACACGCCCAGATCGCCCTGAACGGCGCTTGCCGCCCAGTCGACATAGCGCTCAACCGGTCCACGGTTCAGGCCCTGCGCCTCGCGGCAGTTTTCCAGAAGCTTGCCCTTGGCTTCACGCTCCAGAAACGCCGTGCAGGAATCACCGGGAAGCAGTTCGACGCCCGAAAAAATGATGACCGAAACGATCGCAACCGTCACGGCACCTAGAAAAAGACGGCGAAGAAGCATGCGCAGCATGTCAGGTCTTCCTGCAGGTTAGAGAGCGATTGAGGACGCCGGGGCACCGCATGACTGCAGTGCCCCGGTCTCAATTGGGTCAGTCGACCGTGATCATGTGCCAGCGCACGGCGTCATTCTTGACCTCGTCAAGATTATGAACGCGCGAGGACACACCGACGAGCTTGGTCACCGTGTAGGGGATCAAGGTGCCGCCGTTTTCCCACAGGTGTTCCTGAGCGGCCTTGTAGATCGCGCTACGCTTGTCAAAATCAAGTTCGCGGCGGGCATCAGCCAGCATGGCGTCAAAGGCCTCGTCCTTGAAATAGCTCTCGTTCCACTTGGCGGTGGAAAGATAGATTTCATGCAGGGCCTGATCGGCCGGGCGTTCATTCCAGCGGGTCGCGGCGACGTCCTTTTTCATCCAGACTTCGGACCAGTAGCCATCGGTCGGCGCCTGCACCACGTTCACCCGGATACCGGCGGCAGCTGCCTGTTCCTGATAGGCGACCGCCAGTGTCGGCCATGTGGGTTCAAGCGTCGAGACATGGACGTCGATGTCGATCCCGTCAGGGTATCCGGCCTCGGCGAGCAGCGCCTTGGCGCCTTCGATATCCTGCGGGCAGGACATGTCGGCACGGTATTGGTCATTGGGTTCGACCGGCGCATCACAGGCGACAACGCCCTGGCCGCCCAGCACCAGCTTGACCAGTTCATCGCGATCCGCGGCCAGCCGAACTGCCTTGCGGACGCGAACATCACTGAACGGTTCAACATCAGTGCGGAACACCAACCCGCGCCAGTTGCCGGTGGGAATGATCTGCACGTTGAACTTGTCGGACCCGGTCAGCATGACCTGCTGCTGCGCCGTGATCCCGCGCTCCATGTCGATCTGACCGCCCAGAAGCGCCTGAAGACGTGCCTGCCCATCGGCGATACCGATGACTTCCATGCGGGCCACGCCGGGGGCACCTTCCCAATAGTCGGGGTTGGCGACCAGTACAGTGGTGCCTTCGGCGTCAAAGGTTTCCACTTTGAACGGCCCGGTGCCGTTGCCTGTGGTGGCAATCGTGTCGCCGGACCCCTCGTTCAGCATACGCAGGCGATAATCCATCAACTGCAGCGGCATGTCGGCAAACGGCGTGTTCAGCGTGATCTGAACCGTCATGTCATCCAGCGCCTCGACACCGGTGATCATCTTGACGGCCGAGCGGGCCGGACTGTCGCTGTCGGGATCGAGGACACGGTTCAGCGAATAGACCACATCGGCGGCCTCGAACGTGCTGCCATCGTGGAATTTCACGCCATTGCGCAGCTTGAAGGTCCAGACGGTGGCGTCCTCATTTGCCTCCCAGCTTGTGGCAAGGTCCGCTTCGGGCTTGCCATCCAGCCCCGGGCGCACAAGACGATTCATGATCTTTTCGGTGATCTGGAACACGCGCCCTTTGGAAATCGGATCAAGGCTGGATTGCGCCCCGAAGCCAAGCTCGTGCGCCTGACGGAACGTTCCCGAAGGCTCGGCAACTGCCATGCCAGCAATCATCGCCGTAACAGCCGTCATCGTAAGCAACTTTTTCATTTTTTCCTCCCAGTGATGCGATGCTGATATCCCGCGCCGCTTCTCAAAAATGTTCTTCTCCCGGGCCGCTTGCGGACAAACGCAAATCGGCCTTCCGATAGATGGTGTTTTTTTTATCCACCCATCATTTCGGCAGAAGCCTCCCACATCTACTGTTGGCCTTTGACAGCCATGGCGCAAATACCGTTTGTTACGAAGTGCATCCAGAAACCAAATATGAAGAACAGGCGCAAACATGAAGATAATCGCAATCGGCGGGGGTGGATTTACCCACGAAACCTTTCCCGAACTGGATGATTTCTGCCTGCAACAGACCGGACGCAGGCGGCCCAGGATTGCGTATATTGGCACCGCAAGCCGTGACAATGCAACAAAGATCGCCCGCTTCAAATCGCGGTTTGCAGACGTTTCCGAAGCACAGATTCACCTTCCGATGTCACTGACCGCAACAGACCTTGCCCGCCGTCTGGATGACTTTGACCTGATTTATGTCGGTGGAGGAAACACCGAAGCGATGGTAAACACATGGCGCGCCAACGAATGGGATCGTGTGCTGGGCGATGCCTGTCGGTCCGGGGTCGCTCTGGCCGGGGTAAGCGCTGGTGCCGTCTGTTGGTTCGATGCATTTCTGTTCAGTTCCGGGCAAGGTCCAATGCGCCCGCTCGACGGTCTGGGGCTGATTCCGATGGGGGCTTGTCCGCATTACTCGACCGAAACGGATCGCCGCGCGGCACTGCACAAAGCGGTTGCAGCAGGCGATATGCCAACAACGCTTGCGATTGACGATGGCGTGGCAGTGGCATTTGACAACGCCCATCCCGTGGCAATTTGCAGCGCGGTGCCCGGCGCTGGCGCCTATTGCGTGAGCCAGACCGCAACCGGGACCACCGAGACACCGCTATCCCTCGTGTGAATTGGCGGCTTCCTTCAAAAGCCAGTCCTGAACCACCGAAACCTCGCGCGTTCTTGCGCTACTTGGGCGGCTCAACAAGTAAAAGGACCGCTCGGGTGTCAGGTCGACATCAAAAGGTTTGACCAAACGCCCGGCTTCGACATCTTCACGCACAAACGGGAAAACCCCAAGCGACACGCCCTGACCGTCAAGCGCGGCCTGAAGAACCATGTTGGAATCCGTGATTATCGTTTCGGACACCGGTTCAAAGTCGTCTACGCCGGCCAGCTTGAACCATGCGGCCCATTCGGATTTGTCGCGCTGGTGGATCAGGGGAAAGCGGGCAATATCGGCGGGATGGTTCAGGCCGCCGCAGGCATCAACAAGATCGGCCCGAACGACGGGCGAATAGGTGATGTCGAGCAGTTTTTGACTGTTCAATCCCGACCAGTCTCCGGTGCCCCAATCGACGGCAAGGTGCGAGGTCATCATCGCCGCATCGGTGATCCGGGGGCTGTCATGCAAAACAAGGTCGATCTTGGGGCGATCTTTGCGGAACTGCTCAAGTCGCGGCACCAGCCAGCGCGACCCAAAAATCGGACCGACAGCCAGTGTGACAGACTTGCGCCCGGGGTTCATGTGCACTTCAACCTCGGCCCTGATGTCGTCAAAGGCGCGGGTCACGACCTGACTGAGGGACCGGCCCTCATCTGTCAGGACAACGGTGCGGGTCTTGCGAATGAACAGTTTGCATTTCCAGTCCGCTTCGAGCTGTCTGATCTGGTTGCTGACGGTCGTGGCGCTGACACAAAGCTCGTCTGCGGCATCCTTGAAACTGAGCCGGCGGGCGGCAACTTCGAACGTGCGCAGGGCCGTGAGTGGCAGGTTTCTTGGTTTTTGCGGCAAAGATTATTCCAATGGATGCTGTTTTCTTTATCTATATCGTTCCGATAATTTACTTGTCGAGAAGGTTGGCTGTTGAAAGGCTTGGCACTGAACTGCAAAGACCGGGAATATGGAACGCAAGTCCTCACGCCAACGCCGCCGTCCCAGGGCCGAACCCGCACCAAAGGTCCGCCGGTCCGCGCCCGTAACAGGGAGCCTGCGGCCGCTGAGCCCAGACGATATGGCCCTTATCAGCGCGGCGTCGTTCGACATTCTGGAACGGATCGGGCTCAGCGATGCATCCGAGACGGCCATTCAGGCCGTCGTCGATCGTGGCGGCCGGACGACGGAAAATGGCCGGCTCTTGTTTCCCCGGCATCTGGTCGAAGCGGCGCTTGGCGGGCTGCGCCGCGATTTCACCCTTTGCGGCCGCAATCCGATTCACGACATCGAGATGACGGCGGCAAAGGTCCACGCCGGATCGGGCGGGGCGTCGCCGCTGGTGGTTGACCTGGCAACAAGAGACTATCGCCCGGCAACCCTGACCGATCTCTTTGATGCGGCACGCCTTGTCGATACGCTTGATAATATTAAGTTTTTTTCGCGTTCCATGATTGCCGGGGACATGGCCACGCCCCGTGATCTGGACATCAACACCGCCTATGCCGCGCTGGCCGGAACATCGAAACACGTTATGACCTCGGCCAGCGACGCCGCGCATGCGCGCGACCTCGCCGAGATGTGTTTTCTTCTGGCCGGATCGGCAGAAGCCTTTCATGCACGCCCCTTCCTGTCACTCAACATCAACCATGCGGTGCCACCGCTGAGGTTCGATCCCGAAGCCTGCGATGTGTTGCTGTCCGGCGCCGGGCTTGGCCTGCCGGTGATGGTCAATACCTTCGGGCAGATGGGCGCATCAAGCCCTGTCACCATCGCTGGGTGTCTCGCCCAGACCAACGCCGAAACGCTGGCCGGCATGGTGCTGGCGTGGATTGCAAACCCCGACGTCATGGCCATCTACGGTGCCCGCCCGATGGTGACGGACCTGCGCTCGGGCGGCATGGCGGGGGGCAGCGGCGAACAGGCGATCCTGACTGCGGCGGCAAGCCAGATGGCGCAGTTCTACAACCTGCCGAATTCGACAATCGCCGGGGCCACCGACAGCAAGATCGCCGACGCGCAGGCCGGGTACGAAAAGGCCCTGTCCGTGACAATGGCGGTTCAGGCCGGTGCCAATCTGGTAACGCAAGCCGCTGGCACGCAGGCCGGGTTGATGGCCACCTCGTTCGAGGCCTATGTCATCGACAATGACATGTTGGGCGCGATTCTGAGCGCGGCCTCGCAAATCGAAGTGAATGACCAGACGCTGGCGGTCGAGGTGATTGCCCAGACGGTGCAGGGCGAGGGTCATTTTCTGGGACATCCCGAAACCTATGCCCGCATGAAATCGGATTTTGTCTATCCCGCCCATGCCGACCGTCAGCCCCCGGATGCGTGGTTGGCCAACGGCGCGCCGACAATCAACAGCGCCGCACGCCATAGCGCCGAGACAGTGCTGGCGAACCACTTTCCCACCTACATTCCCCCTGAAACGGATCGGGCGCTGCGGGCGCGGTTTGACATTCATTTGCCACTCGAAAGGATGCGTCAGTCATGAAAATCGTCGTCATGGGCGTTGGCGCAATGGGCTCGGTCTATGCCGCGTTGCTGGCCGATGCCGGGCACGAGGTCTGGGCCGTTGATACCTGGACCGACCATGTCGATGCGATCAACGCGCGGGGCCTGCGTCTGGAAGGCGCCAGTGGGGATCGTGTGGTCAAATCGATCCGCGCGACCAGCGACGTTGCCGATGTCGGTCCCTGTGATCTCTGCCTGATTGCCACCAAGGCATCGGGCGTGGGGCCCGCCGCCCGCGCCGCCGCCTCGGTGATCGGGCCCGACGCGCTGGTTCTGACCATTCAGAACGGGCTCGGATCGGGCGAGAGGATCAGCCAGCATGTCGCGCCGGACAATGTGCTGCTGGGCGTGGCTGACGGGTTTGGCGCCTCGATGAAGGGGCCGGGACATGCGCATCACAACGCGATGAAATTGATCCGTATTGGTGAACTTGGTGGCGGCCGTACGCCGCGCCTGGCGCAGGTCGAACAGATCTGGCAGGAGGCCGGGTTCGACGCCCGCGCGTTTGAAAACATAACCCAGCTGATCTGGGAAAAGTTTCTGTGCAACGTGACCTTCAGCGCGCCCTGCACGGTGTTCAATGAAACGGTGGGCGAATTGATGGCTGACCCTGAGCACTGGGCCATCGCGCTTGGCGCCATGAATGAAGCGTTCTCAATTGCCCGCGCCAAGAACATCCCGTTGGGGTTCGAGGATCCGGTGGCCTATGTCACCGCCTTCGGAGAGGGAATGCCAAAGGCGCGGCCGTCGATGCTGCTGGACCATCTGGCGGGGCGGGTGTCCGAACTGGATGCAATCAACGGGATCGTTCCTGTTCTTGGCCGTGAGATCGGAGTGAAGACGCCCTACAACGACACGCTCACCGCGATCCTGCGGCAACGCGAAAGCCGGTTCGCGGGAGGGGCGACATGAACATCGGATCATTCCTGTTGGACGGAGAACCGCGTTACGGCGTGTTTTCCGGCGAAACAGTCACCTCCGCCAGTCCCGGCTTCGTTGAAAACTACGCCACCCTGCGAGATGTGTTGGACGCAGATGCGCTTGCAGCGTTACAGCAGGACACGGAGCATGGCCGTCATGTCCCGATCTCTGACATCAGCTTTCTTCCTCCCATCCCCAACCCGCGCAAGATCGTCTGTGTCGGCATGAATTATCGCAAACCCTATCCGGTCGATGGTGTCGCCCCACCGGACCCAGACAACATCATCCTCTTCGGAAAAGAACGCGAGGCCATGCTGGCCCATGGTGAGGCGCTGGAGATCCCCGCGGGAGACGCCGCGAAGAGCTTTGATTATGAGGGCGAAATCGCGGTGATCATCGGGCGCACGGCACGCCATGTCACGGTCACCGATGCGATGGACCACGTTTTGGGCTATTCAGCCTTCAACGACGGATCGGTGCGCGACTGGCAAAAGCACTCTGTCTACGCCGGAAAGAACTTCATGCGCTCCGGTGCCTGGGGCCCATGGATTGCAACCGCTGACGCGTTACCCCCGCCGCAGGATCTTGAACTGACCGTCACGCTGAATGGCGAGGTGGTGCAACAGG
The DNA here is from genome assembly GCA_017643305.1 of Marinibacterium sp. Classification (GTDB taxonomy): domain Bacteria; phylum Pseudomonadota; class Alphaproteobacteria; order Rhodobacterales; family Rhodobacteraceae; genus HXMU1420-2. Next base: position 30,696 of record JAEPNQ010000046.1, read on the forward strand.
CGTTCGGCCGCGAGATGATCTTCTCGATCGCCGAACAGATCGCCTATGCGTCGCATCTGTTCACGTTGCAGCCAGGCGATGTCATTGCCACCGGGTCACCGGATGGTACCGGCGGCAGCCGTAGTCCGAAACGCTTTCTCAAGTCCGGTGACACGGTGACGATCTCGATTGGCGCAGCGTGCACGCTGGCCAATTCAGTTCAATCTGATCTTTGACGGGAGCAGACTTGAGATAGCGAGATCTTCCCCTGCGTCGCGATTTGCCGGCCTCTGCCAAGTTTCAAACTCCATGCAATAGATGGCGGTCCCATCGAACATATTCGATTAACGAAAACCCAACCGTTTCTTGCCGTTACATTTGGTTTCCCTAACATGATGCACCGATACCTGCCATTGGAGCGGACGCAGCGAATTCGCCCTTTGTCCCGCATCTCGGTCCTTACTGAAAGCTGCGGCGAATGACTGGTCTGGGATTCGTCGAACACTATCGCGGAGGCAGAGAAGCCCACTTGGATGTGGCCCAACGCACCAAGGGTTTCTCACCGCCTCCCAGTGCTACGCCGCCTTCGGGTGTCTCTACTTGGTTCTGCGCGGGCTCGTCGAGATGCCGGGCCACCCTCCCTAAAGGATCCTTTGCAAAGGTCGTAAATTGGGTCATTTGCGCGACAAACGCTTTGCAGCGACAGCCCAGAATATATTCATACCACCCGCACTAGCGCATTTTGTGAATTTCCTCAAAATAAGATGATATTTCAATGTCTTAATACCATTTATGGGATGAAACTATGAACTAGACCATACAGCAGATTTCGCGGGAATCTGACTTTCCAACTATCGGAAAATTTATAAATGAGGCGTCCAGAAATGAAATGCCGTTTATCCCGAAGCGCTGTGGCGTTGAGAACAGGTACGGTGTAAGGGGTCTGGCACTGGCAATTGTTTTGCGAAAGCTGCGCGGTCTGGGTCTGCCAATTGCTCGCTCCGCCGATCTGCTGCACCGGGTGGATCGCGATGCCCTAGAAGTCGCGTTCCATGAACTTGACGATGGTCGGATCGAAGCCGTTCTGATCTGCGTTCCGTTGTACGACCTAGATCTGCTGTAGGAGAACTGGACGGGCGTCTTCACCTCGCACGCTGCGGCAGTGGAAGCCATTTCGGAAAGCGATCTCGTGGTCCTCGACCTCGGCGTGATTGTAAAGGCAATTGTCGGAGGCGAAGTGTGATGACTGTGCAGCCAGCAGGCAATAATTGGCCTACAAAAAACACGTATTATCTTTCATTTCATCAACAGGTTAGCAAACGTTTTGCGCCCTGAACAACCCCTAATATCATACCCCGGCACCGCACCGTTTACTCTGGAGAGTCTGGTGCAATCGGATCCTGCGATTGATCAGCTGATCCGCTAAAGCCTGACGCGTCAGATTGCCAAGGCAATCGATAACGCAGCGCTGAACGGCAACGGCAGTTCGCCGAACCCGACCGGCATTCTGGCCACCAACGGGATCAACACCTTTGCCACTGCAGGCAGTTCAACCATGCTCTACACAGAAGCACTGTCGGCGCTGTCCAAGCTGGAGGAGGACGACGTGCCGTCTCGGGACGCTGTCTTCCTAGTGCACCCCACTGACTACGCGGTGATCGCGTCCTCAACCATTGATGCAGGTAGTGGCCTGTTCACGGTGGTGGAGAGTGGTCGCATCGCTGGCCGTGGGGTGATCCAGTCCAGCCTTGTGCCATCTGGTACAGTAGCGCTCGGGCTGTTCCGGCACTGCATGGTCGGTTTGTTTGGCGGAACCGATTTGGTGGTGGACAACGTCACTGAAGCCCGCTCGG
>JAEPNQ010000106.1 GCA_017643305.1 Marinibacterium sp.
CCACCGAACCGGGGTTCAGTCGCCAGCGCCCGTTTTCCACCGGAAAGACCCGCATCAAGGTACCGGACCGGTCGCGCACCTCCACCGACATATCGGCCAGTGTGGACGGCAGAACCGTACGGTCGATCCAGCCGTCAGCCCAATCGCGGGCCGACGCCACCCCGAACAGCAGTCCTACACACAGGAAAAGGGGCCAAGCCCTCATTCGCTAACCGCGATCCGGCCCGTTGCGGTGCGCGCGCGGTAATCCGGGCGATACATGTCTTCAACCGATGCCGCCGGATGGTGGAACATGCCCGGCGACACCGCTCGCGCGATGTAGGCCAGCGTCACGGGGTTGCGCGACCTCAGGTCCACGGCCGATAGGAACCGGTCAGACCGGAATTCCGAATGTTCGGCATCGGACAGCGACAACCAATCCATAGCGCCCACATCCCCGGACCGCAGGAGCGACGGGTTGTCGATTTCCAATCCCGCAGGCAACGGATCGTCGATCATCAATCGGGCTTCAGCGTTTTCGAACGGCGTCACGGTCAGCACGGTAACCACTCGGTCACCGACCTTGAAGGATCCGCCATCCTGTTCGTTGCCATCCATGTCAAAATACTGGCGGCTAATGGCGTAGCCGGTGCCACCTGCATCTGGGGCAACCTCGGGCACGCCCAGAGTGGTCAGCGTAATCGCGGTTTGCCGTCCGCTTTCGGCCGAGATTGTCAGCGGCCGGTTCCCGGCCACATCCTGCAGCACCTTCACGAATGCCCCGCCTGTCTTGGCACCGTCCACCAGCAGACCTGATGATTCAGGGTTCTTGATCAGGCTCTGAGCCGCCAGCAGGGACCACGCGGCTTCCTGCGTGGACAACCGTCCTGGTGCAGTGCTGATCTGGGTCAGCAAGGCTTCGGTGTTCACCGCCTGACTGCCGGCTTCGGTGGCCAGTGCCAGCAACCCGGCGGAATCCCGCAGGTTAGTGCCGTAATCGACCCGCCATACCGGCTCTTCCGGACCTCGGCGATCGGCGATCATGTTGGCCGCTCGCGCGAACATGGCATCCGCACGGGTCTGGTCCCCATATGCTGCCAGGGCTGCGCCCAGTTGGGCTGCTGCCATCGGGGTTGAAAACGCATCACCCTTGATGTCGGCGTAATAGCGCAGGTCACCCATGGTTGCCGCCCCTTCGCGCGCCAGCACGAACAGGGCATAGGCAATATCCTGACCGCCCCAATCGAAATCAGGAGCATAACTGATCCGGTTGCGCAGGTTATCCATGGCGCTGCGGAACGCTATTTCGGGCACGACATAGCGTTCTGCGCGGGCACGCCCAAGGAAGTCTGAAACATAGGCATCAAGCCAGAAATCGCCCGACGACGGACGCCACAGGCCAAAAGCACCGTTCGGAGCCTGCCGGCTGAGCACCCGGTCGATAGACGCATCCACGCGTTTCTTGACATCTGGCACACTGCCCAGCCCGCTGGCCTGCGCGACAGACGACAGGTACAGCAGCGGCAAAGCCTGCGACGTGACCTGTTCGGTACAGCCGTACGGGTAACGGTCCAGCGCGGTCAGCAGCCCCGGCGCATCAAAACGCGCGATGGGGCCCGCCGACAGAAGGGCGGAGCCTGTACCCGCACGCAAACCGGCAAAAACATCCGGGCTGAAGGTGAAACTGTCCCCTTCCCCCAGCGAGAAACGGCGCGTTAACGCAACTATCGGGTCATTCGCCCGGACCGGTATGGTCAGCGTCTGCCGTAGCTTGCGCCCATCCGGCGTGGTCAGCACCACATCGAACCGCGGATCCCCGACGGTGGAGGCTGAAACGGGAACCGTGAAGCTGGCCTTGGCCTTTTCCGTCAGCAGGAAACCACCCGGCGATTGGCCCACGGTAATACCAGCACCTGCGTTTTCGACCGCCAGCTGCATCAGGCCGGCGGGGCCATCAGCATGCACGACCTCCAGCAAGATGCGGCTTTGGTCCCCTGGCGCTAGGAAACGCGGCACTGTGGCCGTGACAACAACCGGGTCGCGCACGAACATGTCCTGTTCTGCCTGCCCGACGGCCTCGCGAGTCCAAGCCAAGGCCATCAACCTCACGGTTCCGTTGAAGGCAGGCAGGTCGACATTTACGAACGCCTCCCCGCTGGGATCGGTTTGCACGGCACCGGAAAAGACCGCCATCAGCTCCTGTGTTGGCGGGGGGCTTTGCATGCTGGAGCCCGAATTGGCATCGCCACCAGACCGCACAGTGCCCATGGCTCCGTTCATGCCATCGATCAGCCGTCCGTAGACGTCGCGCATTTCGACGCCCAGCCGCCGCTGGCCGAAATAGTAGCTGGAGGGATCCGGGCTTTCGAAACCGGTAAGGTTCAGAATGCCCACATCCACGGCGGCAAGCGTCAGCCAGACGTCCTGACCGGCAGCAGCCCCATCCACCTGCAAGCGCACCCGCTGGGCTTGGCGGGGTTCGGCCACTTCGGGCACATCAATGGCCACATCCAGCGCACGGCCGGGGACCTGTACCTTGGCATAGGTCAGCCCAAGAGCTCGTGCCGGATTTTGTCCAGCTGATACGTTCATGGGTCGGATGACGGTTGCGGTTACATAAGCCCCGATGCCCCAATCCTTGGTCACCTCTACTGGGACCAGGTTTTCACCCTCGGTCACCGCGACCGCCTGGCGCGAGATCACCTTATCCGCCATCACCGTCACCAGTGCGGTCCCAGCAAAGCGCGGTACGATGCGCAGGCGCGCTGTGTCGCCAACCTGATAGTCCGGCTTGTCCAGAGACAGCTCCAACCGGTCGGGTGTGGCGGCGCTATCAGCGGGCGCATACCACCCTGCATAGAAATCAACCGACGCCGCCGAATAGGCCCCATCCTGCCGTTCGATCACCAGCTCATACCGACCCCATTCGACAGGCTGCAAAATCTGTAGCGGGCTGTCACCCAGCGTCGCGGCACCCTGCGCGATGCGGGTCCGGCGCGTGGTCGGTTCCCAGTTCCAGCTGCCATATTGCTGGTACCACTGGTACCGCGTGCTCACCTTGTTCAGCGTCCATTCCACTTGCATTGGTTCTGGGGTCAGATCGCTTTTCAGGCCGATCACTTCGAACCCTGCTTCGGTGCCTTCGGCGACCACATCATCTTCAAACAGAGGTTTGATTCCTATGATGGACCCGGCCGGGCGCACCGGTGCCCGAATTTCACGTTCCACCGGGCGGGCGGAGCCGTCGGCCAGGCGGGTACGTATGGTGGCCTGCAATGGCATACCTTGCGCAGCGGTATCAGGCAGTTCTAAGAACACAACGGTTTCACCTTTGGCATCAGTATACTCTCCGCCAAAGAATCTACTGCGCGGGCCATCGCGTTCATCGTAACGACCAAACAAGTAGCCAGGCCATTCCGCCACCTGCCGTGTTGCGCGCAGAATGACATCGCCTTCGACCGACAGGTCCGCGCCCGGTGCGCCGAACAGGTAGCGGGCGGAAACGGTCATAGGGGGCGAATCCCCCAGGTTCAGCAGGGTTTGCAGCAAGGTCAGGTCAAAATCGATGCGTTCAGGCAGGAAATCTTCGACAAGAACCGTTTCGGTTGCCAGCACGCTGCCATCCGGGTCGGTCTTGATGTCCAGTCGCCACGATCCACGTGGCACAGTAGACCCAACCGGCAGCGCAAACACATGGCCACCAGAGCGCCCACCGTCCGAAATATGGCGGCTGTATTCCACGCCATCGGGACGGGTCAGGATCGCGATAATCGGCAGGCCTTCAATGGCATCCACCTCAGGGTCACGGGTCAGAACCGTGGCGTGGATAGTTTCACCCGCGCGGTACACACCGCGGTCTGTGGTCAGGAAAACATCCACCGGGCCCGCAGGAGCGCGGCCTTCGACCCCACGGTCGGACAAGTCAAAGGCCGGATCGGTCAGGGACAAGAAACCGATGTCACTGTCTGATTCCTGCGCGAACACCACGGCAGGGGCGGAGCCACCCGTGCCCCGGGTCAACCCCGCTTCGAAAGTTGCGGTACCGTCGGGGCCGGTTTCGGCCTCGCCCAGAACCGCGTTGGCGCGGGATACCAGAGTGACTTTAATTCCAGCGCGTGGCGTGGTGTCGGACAAGCTGCGCACCATGACATGAAGCCCTTCGTTGCCCTCCAGCGTGGAAATCCCGAGATCGGACAGCACGAACCATTGCGTTGCACCCGGATAGTCATACGGGTCAGCGCCAGGAATACGCGCGGTCAGGGCATAAATTCCAGCGGGTAGATAGCGAATGGCCTCGCCCATTGGCAGACGCGTTGTGACATCCTGGTTCAGGGTTTCCTGTACTTCGGCGGTGCCGGACCAAACCTCCTCCGCGATTTGGTTGGAGAAGTTCCGATCCTGGTAATAGGACAGCGGGCGGCCAAAATACCCATCCTGTACGGCACGCAGCAGGTTGCGGTCAGATACGCGGCGTAGTTGCAGATCCAGGTTTTTCAGATTGACCGTTTCAACAGGCAAGGCGGCGTCTGCCGATTTTGGCAACACGTAAGACCGCCCCGGGAACCGAACCGCAGCATTGCGGTCCCTGACATAGAGCGTCAGGTCGGTATCCTTGTAAAGCGTTTCACCGCTTGCTGCAGGCAGGCCAGCCCGCAGGGTGATGGTATACCGCTTGCCGTGTTCCACTCCGTCGATGCAAATGCTCCGGTCGTCAGACTGCACCGACAAACCCTGTTCGGGCAGGCGCACGAACGGTTCGTAATCCATGCCCGCACGTATTAGCGGTTCGTTGAATTCCGCGCATATACGCGGCGCCGGAACATCGCTTTCGACCTCGGTTTCGGACACCCGGAACCCGTATTGCGCAATCGCACTTTCCAAAGCGGCATCAATTTCATCACGCGACTGGATGGATTGGGCGAGCCGCAGCGCCGGAATCATATCCCGCCCGCGCCCAACACGTTCCAACGCCTGGCTCAGGAACAAAAGCGCGGTGACCCGGCTACCATCGCTGGTGCTGCGCAGAAAGGCATTGATCGACGCACTGACCGCGCGCGTCTCGTATCGGCGGCGGTCACTGGAGTTTTCGGTCTTGATGGCCAGATTAAGGCGCGCGTAATCCGCCCACAGATCTGCCTGATCGCCGGCGGAAATCGCCCCACCAGTCCAGCGCATGGCTGATACCAGTTTTCCTTCAGATTCGCGGGCGCGGGCAGAGTCGATCATCTGTTGCAGACCGAATGCCCCTGCCCTATGCCAAAACCCAATGTCACGGCCCGTCAAATACGCCTGCTGCAGAGACGATGCCCCAGCAAATTCCAGATCCCGCGCGCGTTCAGCCGCCAGCGCCATGATCACCGAATCGGTCGGGCGCTTTTCAGCAGACACCGCGCCTTCGTAGGCGGTGCGTTCCGACACATTGGTTTTGGGGAAACAGCTGTTGGACCGTGTGTTGAATGTGAATGCCTGGCATTGCGCGTTAGCATCACAGGCGTTGCGGCAACTGGTCAGGTCCGTGTCGAACAACGCCTCCATATCGGAGCCGTAGAAATCCATGTCCGGTGTCACAAAGTACCGATATTCAGGCACAGAATTCTGTGCGGCAGCGGAAAAAGCGGAAATACAAAAAACAACGAGCGTGAGGGCAAGGGTGCGCATAGAATCCTCCCTAATGCATCCGTAGGCTCGCACACCCGCATTGGGTTTGACAACAACTCAGACAATGCGGTTAACCGCTTGTAAACCCACCGTTTGCTAGCTCTTTTCCCCGTAAGCCGGCCCGGAGAGGCGCTTACGGAGGCGGCATGAATATATCGGAAAGACTAACGCAGGAGCGGCGTGCGCGGCTGGCGGCGGAACATCTGCTGGCCAAGAAACAGGCCGAGCTATCGTATGCCAACCGCAAACTGGGCCGCCATGCGATGGCGCTCACCCGCCGGATCGGCGAGACCCAGGCCGAGGTTGACACCGTTCGCACAGAAAATGAACAGTTTCGCAGCGATCTGTCGGAAGCCAACGAAAAGGTCCAGATCGCCGAACGCCGTCTGTGGCTTTCAATTGAGACCATCCGCGACGGGTTTGCCTTTTTTGCTTCCGACAGCCGGATGATCGCTGCGAACGAATCTTACCTGCATATCTTTGACGGACTTGAGGAAATCAGACCGGGCGTGTCCTATGCCCGGATCCTGCAATTGCTGGCCGTAGAAGGCATTATCAACCCCGGGGACCTGTCTTTGGGTGAATGGCATACGATGATGATGGACCGGTGGTATTCCCCCAGACCATCACCGGTCACAATCCAGTTTTTCAATGGCCAATACGTGCGCATTTATGACCAGCGTGGGCTTGGCGGGGATGTGGTAACGCTGACCCATGACATCACTGCCATGGTTCAGAACGAATTGGACCTGAACGCTGCACGACAAAGGGCCGAGGCAGCCAATCGCGCTAAGTCCGCGTTTCTGGCAAACATGAGCCACGAAATCCGTACGCCAATGAATGGTGTTGTTGGCATGGCCGAGCTGCTGACCGAGACGGAGCTGAACAAAGAACAGCGCCTCTATGCCGAAACCATACGTAATTCTGGCGAAGCTCTTCTGGTCATCATCAACGACGTCCTGGATTATTCCAAGATCGAAGCGGACAAGCTGGTGCTAAGCTCCGAACCCTTTGATCTTGAACATTGCATCCACGAGGTTGTGATGCTGTTGCAGCCTGCTGCACGGGACAAGGGGCTGGACCTGATAGTCGACTATGACCTGTTCCTGCCAACCTCTTTCATCGGGGATCCGGGTCGGATCCGGCAGACCCTGACCAACCTCGTGGGCAACGCGGTGAAATTCACTGCTTCGGGTCATGTCATCATCCGGGTCACCGGCTTTGGCCCGGCGGAAACGGGGCCTTTTTCTGTTCACCTTTGCGTGGAAGACACCGGCATCGGTATTCCGCCAGAAAAGGTGGACCAAGTGTTTGGCGAATTCAATCAGGTCGATGATGAACGCAACCGTCAATTCGAAGGCACCGGGCTGGGGTTGGCCATTACCAAACGTTTGATCGAACTGATGGATGGTGAGATCTGGCTGGAAACAGAAGTTGGCGTGGGTTCCTGTTTCGGGTTCCGCGTACCACTACCGCCGGTGGATTTGCCTGATGGCCAGCCAGACGGACTGCCGCAGCAGCTACGCCGCGCGCTAATTGTCACCCGGTCCCCTGAAAGCGGTGCCATCCTGAATAAACAACTGTCGTTCCTCGGCCTTTCGATCACCGCTGTCACATCAGGGCAAGAAGCAGCAAAGGCCATAACGGAAGAGATTGACCTGGTCGTATCCGATCTGGACCTACCGGATACCGATGGTCTGAAGCTGATTTCAGAACTCCGCGGTCTGGGCGCCCGTAATGTGCCTTACTTTTTGCTAACGTCGGAGCCAATAACCCTGCCCGCCGATGCGCCGGAGCTGTCAGCGGTTCTGCAAAAGCCTGTTTACCGCGCCGACCTCGTTTCCCACCTGCGGGCGCTGGCGACGGAAGTCCCTCTAACCATAGCAGAAGAACAGCAAACAGATACCGTTCCTTCAGAACCTGCAAAAGTCGAAGACGGGCGGACGATGAGGGTGCTGGTTGCCGAAGACAACAGGACCAACCAGCTGGTGTTCCGGAAGATGGTCAAAGCCCTGACGCTGGACCTGCGCTTTGCCAATAATGGTGAAGACGCAGTTGCTGCGTTTCCAGAGTTTCAGCCAGACCTGATCTTCATGGACATCTCGATGCCCAAAATGGACGGCAAGACCGCCACCGCCGAAATCCGCAAGATCGAACGGGACACAGGGCGAAAGACCCCGATCGTCGCCCTGACCGCTCACGCAATGACCGGCGATCGCGAGACGATCTTGTTCGCTGGTCTGGACGAATACCTGAGCAAGCCACTGCGCAAGGACGAACTCCTGCGCCAGATCAACCGGAACTGCCCAAGTGACGTGGCCTCACCCTTGGAGGCGGAGTGACAGGCGCGAAGCCGAGCGCTAGCCTTTGCGGACGAAAAAGCCCCAATTCAAACCGTGTGCGCTGGTCGAAATTGCCATCCGTTGTGCAGTGATGGCTGAAAGGGTCTGGTTTTACGAAGACGTTATCGGGCTGGAACGGATCAGGGGTAGCACTTACAGCACCCTCACATTTTTCCGCATCGGTGAAGGCTTCGGCGGACACACCGCCACGCTAGCCCTGTTCAACGCCGAAACCAGCGCACGACCGAGAGAAGAGCACTCCGGACCCTTCGCCGGCCCGGGGTCTTCCCTGCATCACATCGCCCCGTCGCTGCCGTTTTCGGAGCAGGACACTGTCATGCGCCGGTATGACAGTCTGAACCAGCCTTGTACCGTGGAAGATTTCCACCGGGTCGGCTAGCCTAGGATTTTCACCCAGGACCCCGAAGGCAACACAGTCGAAATGGTGGCTTAAGATGCCAACTTGCCGGACGCCTGAGTTTCGTAAGGACGCACAAACACCGGCGCGTCCGGCGTGCTCTGCTCCGGGTCGTAACTGTATCCGCCATAGTCGAAATCCAGAATGCCCGCCGGGTCGGTCAAACGCCGCTGGATCACGAACCGCGCCATTGAACCGCGCGCCTTCTTGGCAAAGAAGCTGACCATTTTTTGCGTGCCGTCCTTGTCTTCCAGAAAAACCGGCGTGATCACCCGCAGCTTCAGCGCCTTAGTGTTGGCCGCAGTGAAGTATTCAGTGCTGGCGCAGTTCACCACCATATCGGTTCCCAGCGCTTGGGCCTGCTCTGTCAGCGCCTTGGCCAGCTGGTCACGCCAATAGTCGTATAGCGACTTGCCCCGCCGGGTTTTCAGACGGCTGCCCATTTCCAGCCGATACGCCTGGATCGCGTCCAGCGGACGCAGCAGGCCGTATAGCCCTGACAGGATGCGCAGGTGGTCTTGTGCCCAATCCATCTCTTCCGGATCGAGCGAAGCCGCCTCCAGTCCAAGATACGTATCGCCGGCAAAAGCCAATGCTGCAGGGCGCGTATCCCACGCGTCGGGATCATCTGTATATGCACGGAACCTATCGCGATTCAGGCGCGCCAGGTCCGGGCTCAGGTCCATCAGCTTCTGCAGGTCACCCAGCGTCAGGTTGCGGGCGGTTTTGGCGAGCCGGTTGGCATCTGCCGCAAACTCGGGATGCGTTACCTCAACGTTCCGTTCGGTCCAGTCCAGCCGTTTGGCGGGTGAGATCACTACAAGCATCGTTCGCGCCTTTCAATCTTTCCGACGTAAGACCTAGCTCGCCTCGCGTACGACGTCCAGAAACGCCGGGCCAAAACGTTCGATCTTGTTTTCGCCCATGCCTTGAATGCGCTGCAGGCTGTTGAGGCAATTGGGTTTGCGCTCCGCAATCTGGCGCAGGGTCGAATGTGTGCAGCTGAGAAATTTGCCAGTGCCATCCGCCCCGCGTGAAAGCTCCACTTGCACCTCAATCAATCGGTCAAACAGCGTGCCCGCGTCCGATCCGGCCAGCTTGCGCCACGTCGGATGGACGGTGGCCGCCTCGCCATTAATGACTTCCAGAAAAACTTGCCCGTAGCGTTCCAGCTTTTTGGCCCCAACGCCGCCAATTGCAGCCATCTGATCAAGGTTCTCAGGCCGCGTTTCAGTCATTTCGATCAGTGTCCGGTCGTTGAATATGACATAAGCCGGAACGCGCGCCGCCTCCGCCAGCGCCTGGCGCTGCGCCTTGAGCGCGGCCAGCAATGGCGCGTCTTCATCAGACACCAAGGACCGGGCCTGTGGGTGGGATGCCGTTTTCTTAAGGCTGTCCTTGCGCAGTTGCACGTCCTGTTCCCCGCGCAGGATGGGTCGAGCGGCTTCGGTCATGCGTAGCGCGCCGTGGCGTTCGGGATCGGGGCGAGCCAGATCGCGCCCCATGATCTGTCGAAAGATAGCCTGCCATTCGGACCGGTTGTATTCCTGCCCAACCCCAAAGGTTGGCAGTTCATCATGCCTGCGGCCGCGCACCTTTTCCGTGGCATTGCCCACCAGAATGTCAATCAGGTGACCGGCCCCGTAGCTTTCCCCGGTGCGCAGGATGGCGGACAGCGCCTTTTGCATGGCAACGGAGCCGTCCATCACCTCGGGCGGGGTATCGCACAGGTCGCAATGACCACAAGGCGGCGCTTCTTCCCCGAAATAACCCAGCAAAACGCGGCGGCGACAATCCAGCGCTTCGGCCAGCCCCAACAAGGCGTTCAGGCGCGCGTGGTCGGCCATGCGCCGTTCGGGTGGGGCCAGCCCTTCGTCGATCTGGGACCGGCGCAGGCGGATGTCATCGGCACCGAACAGCGTGAGGGTTTCTGCAGGCGCGCCATCCCGGCCCGCGCGGCCTATTTCCTGATAATATGCTTCGATGCTTTTCGGCAGATCAGCATGGGCCACCCAGCGGATGTCGGGCTTGTCCACGCCCATGCCAAAGGCAACCGTTGCCACCACGATCAGCCCGTCTTCACGGCTGAACCGGTTTTCGACGATCCGGCGGTCTTCGGCCTCCATCCCACCGTGATAGTGGCAGGCGCTATGCCCTTCTTCTCGCAATGCCTTTGCCAATGTTTCGGTCTTGGCGCGGGTGCCACAATAGACAATGCCTGACTGCCCCTGGCGCGCGGCGGCAAAGGACAGGATCTGCTGACGCGGGCCGTTTTTCGGGGCAAAGGCGAGGTGGATGTTGGGCCGGTCAAACCCACGCAGGAAGGCACGCGGAAGGGCCCCATGAAACAGCTTTTCAACAATCTCGTCGCGGGTTTCAGCATCTGCCGTCGCCGTAAACGCCGCAAGGGGCACGTCTAGCGCGCGGCGCAGCGCCCCGATGCGCAGATAATCAGGGCGGAAATCATGGCCCCACTGACTGACACAATGCGCTTCGTCCACCGCGATCCGGCGCACACCGGCCCGACGCAACGTGCTGAGGATACCGCCAGAGGCCAACCGTTCCGGCGCCATGTACAGCAACCGCAATTGCCCCGCATCCAGCGCGTCGAATACGGCATCAGTTTCGTCCTGCGTATTGCCCGAGGTCAGCGCCCCAGCGGTCACGCCAGCCTCCTGCAGCGCGCGCACCTGGTCACGCATCAAGGCAATCAGCGGGGAAATGACAACGGTGACGCCGTCTTCCAACAATGCGGGCAATTGAAAGCACAGGGATTTCCCGCCACCCGTGGGCATTATGGCCAGCACATTTTCTTGGTCGGCCACGGCCTCCACAATCTCGGCCTGACCCGGGCGGAATGCCTCGAATCCAAATACCTCGCGCAACACGCTCAGCGCGTCTGGCATACCTGCCCCCAAAAGTGCTCTGACTGCTCTTACGGAACAGTGTCGCAGGTTAAGAATCGGTGAACAAGGGGGAGCCGCGCCGCCGCGAGATCAACGCAGCACCTTTTTGCTGGGCCAGCTTATTTCAGTGTTCATCGTCATGACCCGACAATGCCACGCTGCTGGTCAACTCTACCGGCCACGTTTCCCGAGTTCGATCTTGCGACTTTCCCGCTTGAGGTTCGACCGGCAAAGCACCCCGCGATCCCCTTCAGTGATATCCGCAACACAGCATTCCATCCGCAGGCCGTCAATCGCGCCAAAGGCAAGCTCGTTCCTATCTCCGGCAACCAGTTCTACGAATCCAAAGGCGCCCGCAAAGGCGTCATCAAGGGATTTGTCTGGCTAGTTCAGCCCTTTTTCAAAACCTCACGGCCCAGCAGCTCTGCGATCTGAACGGCATTCAGCGCCGCGCCCTTGCGCAGGTTGTCGGATACGCACCACAGGTTCAGACCGTTTTCTATGGTGCTGTCCTGCCGAATGCGGCTGATGAAAGTGGCAAAATCACCAACACATTCGATCGGAGTGACGTAGCCACCAGCTTCGCGCTTGTCGATCACCATCACGCCCGGCGCTTCGCGCAGGATGTCGCGCGCTTCGTCTTCGTCGAGGAAATCTTCAAATTCGATATTCACCGCTTCGGAATGGCCGACAAAAACCGGCACGCGCACGCAGGTGGCCGTGACCTTGATGGACGTGTCGACGATCTTCTTCGTCTCAGCGACCATCTTCCATTCTTCCTTGGTTGATCCGTCTTCCATGAACACGTCGATGTGCGGGATCACGTTGAACGCGATCTGCTTTTGGAACTTCTTCGGCGCAATGTCATCCGTGGGGTTATAGACCGCCTTGGTCTGGTCCCACAGTTCATCCATGCCGTCCTTGCCCGCACCAGACACGGATTGGTAGGTACTGACCACGACACGCTTGATCCGCGCGCGATCATGCAGCGGCTTCAGCGCCACGACCATTTGCGCGGTCGAACAGTTCGGGTTCGCAATAATGTTTTTGTTCTTGTAGTCGTGGATCGCGCCCGGGTTACATTCCGGCACGATCAGCGGAATGGCGGGGTCGTAGCGATAGAGCGAGCTGTTATCGATCACCACGCAACCGGCGGCAGCAGCCTTGGGCGCATAGGTCTTGGTCGCGTCAGATCCGATTGCGAACAATGCCATGTCCCAACCGGTGAAATCGAACGTGTCCAGGTCCTTTGTCTTGAGCGTCTCGTCCCCAAAGCTGACTTCGGTGCCCAACGATTTCCGGCTGGCCAGAACGGCAACCTCATCCGCAGGAAACTGGCGTTCAGCCAGGATGTTCAGCATTTCACGGCCCACATTGCCAGTGGCGCCAACGACGACAACACGATAACCCATTTTGTTTCTCCAGATTCTGCCGAC